>JANQNV010000191.1 GCA_028279425.1 Longimicrobiales bacterium
CGATCAGGTTCTCCACGTCACCAGGCGTCGAAATGGCGCGGTCACGGTCCGGATTGTTGAGGTTCGTCACCTCGAGATCCGCACACGCCGTGCCCGCCACCGCAAGCAGTCCGGTGAGTGCAAGAGTGCGAAACAGTCTCATTCTATGGTTCTCCAGTCAGTGGATCGTCTGGCCGGCCAGGGACGGCGGTGACGAGGCGCGTGCCCCGCCACCGCACAACCCTTGGGCCTGCTAGAAGATGATCTCGAGCGCGGCCGTGAAGGTGCGGAAGTTCGGGTAACCGAAGTTGTCCACACGCCCGATCGCCTCGGAACCACCGCCACTACCCTGCGTACCCGTTCCCACCTCCGGGTCGTAGCCCTGGAAGTCGGTAAAGGTCAGCAGGTTGCGGCCGATGAGGTTGATGCTCATCCCGTCGATGCCCAGACCTCCGAAAAGGTCCTGGACCGTCGCCTGGTCGACCGTGTAGCGCAGCGACGCCTCACGAAGCTTCACGAACGTGCCGTCCTCCACGAAGTGGCTGGAGTTCTGGTTCACGTTGTAGAGAATCTGATAGTAGTTGAGGTTCTTCTTCAGACCCTCGGGCTTACCGGCCTGATCCTGGTCACCCGACCGGTTGTCGCGGTACGCGTAGGCGCGAGTCTGGTTGTAGACCTCGGCGCCGAACTCGCCGTCGAACAGCGCGTACAGGTTGAAGTTCTTCCACCGGAGGTTGTTCATCCAGCTGAGGTTGAAGTCCGGCGTCGTATTCCCCATGAAGAGGAAGTCGCTGTTCTCTTCATTCCGCGCTCGGATCGGCACACCCCATTCGTAGTTCGTGCCGTTCTCTTCGAACAGCTCGCCCCAGAGGTCCTTGGCGATCCCGTCGGTGACCGCGTTCCCAGCCCCCGTGTACACGAAGTAGCCGTCGCTATTGGTCGCGAACTGTGTGCAATCGGTGCCTTCGGGAAGGTCACCGCACGACGTCGCCCAGCGATTGCCATAGAACGTCCCGAGTTCCTCACCCTCACGGATGTAGAAGAAGCCCGTGCGATACGGCGAGATGTCGAGACGCGAGATCTCCTGACGCGTGCGGTCGAAGTTCATCCGGCTCGTCCAGCCGACCTCGGGTCCGTCGATCAAGGCCGTCTCGAACCAGGCTTCGATCGTCCGACTGTCGAGAAGGCCTGCGTTCTGCCACTGCGTGCTGAATCCGACGAAGCCGGGCAGCGGCACCTGGAGAAGCTGATCGTCGACTTCGGTCCAGGCGTAGGTCAGACCCATGCTCACCTTGTTGAAGAGCACGGACTCCAAGCCGAACTCCTGCTCCGTCGAGATCTCGGGACGCAGGAAGCGATTTCCGAGGTTGGTGGGCGTGATCACGCCCTGATCAACATCGAACGTCTCGTACTGCGAGGCGAAGCGAGGACGCGCGCCTGCGGTTCCGATCGAGTAGCGGAGCTTGAACTCGTTGATGTTGTCGAAGGGCCACCAGGCTTCCTGGGCCATACGCCAGGCCGCCGACCCGCGGTAGTAGGTCTGCCACCGCTCCTCCTCGCCGAACAGCGACGAGCCGTCGCGGCGCACGAGGAAGTCGGAGATGTACTTGCCCTGGTAGTCCAGGTAGGTCACGAAGAAGAAGCCTTCGGCGATGATATCTTCGATTCGCGACCCTGCGGTGATCGTACCCGCGATGTTGCTGAAGTCCGGAACGGCCGTGGCCGAGAAGTCATCACCGGTAACGCTGAACTGCTCCTCGTGGTCGTCCTCCAGCAGGTATCGGAACTGGGTCCGCGTCGTCAGATCACCGAACGCCTTGTTGAACGCCGCCGTCAGCGACGCATTCATCTGCTGGTTGTGCTGCTGATTCTTGGTCAGCCCACCTCGACCCACACCCGACTGGTCCGAAACGATACCGGCCGGCGTGAGGTTGCTCTCGTAGAAATTCGACTGGTCGATCGAGAACTGGCCCTCGAGCTCGAACCACGACGTCGGAGCGAAGTTGACGGTGGCGCTCGCAAGAAACCGCTGACGCGTGTCCTGAAGATCGATCAGGTCGGCACGATACAGCGGGTTCTCCTCCTGCGAGAGTGGGTCCGGGCGCCAGATGAAGCAGCCGGCCTCGGGGCACGGCCCGACATTGGCCGTTGCCGAAGCACGCTGCTGCAGATTCGCGAAGGGCGCGATGAACGCCAGGTTGTAGAACGTCCCGTTCGGGATATCGTCCTGACGCGAGCGCGAGTAGTAGGTGCTCAGCGACATGTTGAGGTCGTCCCGGATCTGGTGGTCCAGGTTCAGCCGGAAGCCGTTGAGCTTGAAGCCATCATTCCCATCGACCACGCCCGACTCGTTCTGGTGCGTGAACGAGGCGCGGTAGTTGGTCGAACCGGTGCGACCCTCGGCAGCCACGTAACCGCTGAAGAACGACCCCGGATCGAAGAACCGCTCAACCTGGTCGAAGAGCGGGTACGGGTAGGTGCGGTCCTGGAACGACTTGCCGGCCGCGCCCCCATTGAGCGCCGGGTTGGGTGGCGCGCAGTTCACCCCGAGCGGATCGAGCACCGGCTCACACACCTCGCCGGTGTTGATGTCGCGGAAGAAGCGGATGTCAACCGGGTTGCCATCCGAATCGAGGATGTTGTTCTGCGCGTCCGTCGCAAAGGGGTGATTCTGAACGAGCGAAATCGTGCCCTCCAGTCCGGAGCGGCCGTACTCGTTCCGCACCGTGATCCGCGACTGGTCCACGCTGAGACCGGAGCCCCGGCGGGTACGAATCTGCACGACACCGTTCTGGGCACGCGAGCCGTACAGCGAGGCTCCCGCGGCGCCCTTGACGATCTCGATCGACTCGACGTCGAGAGCCGCGACGTCCGCCAGCGTCTGATTGGTGATGACGCCGTCGACGATGATCAGCGGGCTCTGCGTGCCCGTGATGGTGGTCGGACCCCGGAGCAGGATGCCACCGTCGGACCCGGGCTGTCCGCTTCCGCGAACGACCTTGGCACCGGGCACCTTACCGGCGATGAGACCGTCGGCCGACGAAGCCGGCACGGCCATCTCGGAGAAGTCGACACTCTCCACCGTGAAGGGAAGCTTCACCCGCGGCGTCTCACCGGCCACACCGGTCACGACGAGCTCCTGCAGGCGAAGGGCGGTGGACTCGAGCTGGAATTCGACGGTCGCGGTCTGTCCCGCGGCCACCGTCACCTGCTGCGTCGCCTCACCGTATCCAATGAGCTGGACCCGGATCTCATGGGTCCCAGCCGGAACGTTGAGCATGATGAAGCGGCCCTGCGTGTTCGTCAGAGCGCCCTGATCGAGCGCCGGAATGAACACCTGAGCCGACTCGAGGGGACGGGCATTCGTCGCATCGACGACAGTGCCGGTCACCGTCCCGGTCGATTGTGCGGCCGCTGTCGTCGGTGCCACGGCCAAAAGGGCCGACACCGCGGCAAGCGGTAGGATCTTACCCCAGAATCGCATGGAGCGCCTCCGTAACGGGGTGGAACGAAGAAGCCAGGAACTGGTCAGGTTCGTGGCAGATAGTGTGCGCGCGCGGGACGAAACCTCTGAACCGCCGCGGCGATCGGACCGGCCATGACCGGTTGGCGACCGACTTGGTGCTGCATCCTGCATCAACTCCGAACGATGAATCGATCAAGCCGTGCCACCTCCTTTATAGAATTTTTCTTCGAGCGCGCGTCCTCCTGCGCCCCTTACAAACGTCCCGAGTGCACCCCTCCGTGACAGAGGCGTGACATCCGGCGATTTGTGAATAACCCCCTCCTGCCTCGCCTGTCAAGCAAACCAAACGAGGCTGTCAGGGTACTGTCCCAGCAACGGACGCCTGGCTTCCCGGAATCGGGCAGAGGCCGAATCCTTCGAAATCCCCTATGTACGGGCGCTTTCGAGGCGCGGCGGCGGCTGGTCTGATTCGTGCAGACACGCTTGTACCCGCCGCGCGATCCGGCCTACCTTTCTCCGGCGCTCGTACAATCCTCGAGTCCCCCGCGAATCGATGCCCGCTTCCCCATCCTCTCCATCCGACCTCCGGAGCCGCATCGCGCGGATCCTGCGCGCGGCCGGAGCCCCCGCGATCCTGGTGCCGGCGGTCCTGCTGCTGCTCTTCGTCGGCTTCGCGGCCCTCGGCGTCGCATGGGGCTCGTGGCAAAACGTCTGTGCCGCATGCCCTTCCGTGGCGCAGATCCGGACCTGGGAGCCCGAGCAGACCAGCAAGCTGCTGACCGCCGACGGACGTCTGATCTCCGAGCTGGGGATGCAGCGCCGCACACCCGAGTCGATCGACTCGCTTCCGGAGTACGTGCCCCAGGCCGTGCTGGCGATCGAAGACAGCCGCTTCTACGAGCACAACGGCTTCGACATCCGGGGGTTCGCCCGGGCGGCCCTGGGGCAGTTGATGGGTCAGTACCGCGGGGGAGGCAGTACCATTACGCAGCAGCTGGCCCGGAACATGTTTTCGGAACGGGTCGGGACGGAGCAGCGCTACACCCGCAAGCTCCGCGAACTCCAGGTGGCCTTCGAGTTGGAACGCTCCTACGAGAAGAAGCGAATCCTCGAGGCCTACATGAACGAGATCTACATGGGCCGCGGATACGGATTCCAGTCGGCCTCGCGGGCGTACTTCGGGAAGGATGTGTCGGAGGTCGACGTAGCCGAGGCGGCCCTCCTCGCGGCCATCCTGAACCGACCCAGCTACTACGACCCCTTCCGGAATCCGGAGCCGACGCTCGCGCGACGCAACCTCGTGCTCACGCGCATGGTCGCCGCCGGGTATCTCGAGGCCGACGAAGCCGAGCGGTGGAAGGAGGCCCCACTCCCCGTGGAGGACCACTCCTCGGCCAGCGTCCATGGCATCGCCCCCTACTTCGAGGAGTGGGTGCGGCAGCTGCTCGACTCGCGTTTCGGCGACGAGGTGTACCGCGGCGGCCTGCGGGTCTACACGACCCTCGATCTCGACATGCAGAAGGCCGCCGTCGAGGCGATGAACTGGGGGTGGAACTACGTCGAGAACCAGCCCAACTACCGCCACCCGCGCTACGCCGAATTCGACACGGTCGCGGCCTTCGACCAGCAGACCCCCTATCTACAGGGGATGATGATCGTGGTCGAACCGGGTACCGGCCACGTGAAGGCGCTGATCGGCGGACGGGACTTCGAGCAGAGCAAGTTCGATCGGGCGCGCCTCGCCCGGCGGCAGGCCGGATCGTCGTTCAAGCCCTTCGTCTACGCGTCGGCGTTGGCCTCCGGCCTTCCCACCTCGCACATCATCGAAGACCAGCCCGTCGTCTACCCTCAGGTGAGTGGCGAAGACTGGCGCCCCTCGAACTTCGACGGCCAGTTCCGGGGACCCATGACGATGCGGCAGGGGCTCCGGATGTCGATCAACATGGTCGCGATCAAGCTCGGCTGGGAGGAAGTCGGCATCGAGACGGTGGCCCAGACGGCCCGCCGGATGGGGGTCGCCACGGAGATCGAGCGCTTCCCCTCGACGACGATCGGCGCCGTCGAGGTCGTGCCGCTGGAACTCGCCGAGGCCTACGCGGCGTTCGCGACCGTGGGCACGAAGGTGCGGCCCTTCCCGATTCTGCGCGTCGAAAACGCCGAGGGTGAACTCCTCTGGGAGCCTCAGCCCGAGCGCACACAGGTCCTGGACTCCCTCCCTGCGCGCATCATGGTGGACCTGCTGGAAGATGCGGCCAACCGGGGCACCGGGGTCCGGGTCCGAACCGTTGGCGGCCTTCCGTATGAGGTGCCCGCCGCAGGCAAGACCGGCACGACCAACGACGGTACCAACACCTGGTTCATGGGGTTCACCCCCAACCTGATGGCCGGCGTGTGGTTCGGGATGGACCAGCCGATCCCCATCGTGCGCGGCAACCCCCAGGCGACCGGGGGCACCTACGCGGCGCCCGTGTGGGGCCGCTTCATGAAGCACGTGTACTACGGGATGGACGAGGTCACGGATACCACCGCGACGGCCGGGCAGTTCGTCGAAGGGGTCCTCGAGATCCCGGAGCCCTGGCCGATGCCGGCGGGGATCACGACGCGCGACGTCGACGGGCGCAGCGGGAAGCTCTGGTCGCCGTGGTGCTCGACCGAGGTGTCGACGGAAAACCTGCGTGAAGGCTCGACCCCGGTGATGCGCCGCTACGCCGAGATCTACATCCCCGGCACGGAGCCCACGGAGATGTGCGACGACACCCGCCGCCAACGATTCCGGATTCCGCGCGGGCTCCCTGGCGTCACGCGGTCGGGTGGCGTCACGCGGTCAGGCGGGCGCGGCGGCGGATGACGCGGGGGCTTTTTCTTTTCGCCACCACCGATGACGCCCTGTGGGCCGAAGAGGTGGCGGGCGAGGTGTCGATCCCGGCCGAGTTGGTTCCGACGCCGCCCGGGCACGAGGCCCTCTGCGACCTGGCCCTCGAGACCTTCCCGGATCGCATGGACGAGCTCGAGCGGGCCCTCGACTCTGCAGGCGTGCAATCCCAGCGGTGGAGTCCCCTCGGAACGACGCCTACAGGGTCTCCGTCGGGCCCGGTACGGGCTCCACGCCGCTCGCGGTGACGCGGTGGGAGACCAGCGGTAGCGCCTCCGCGTCCTCCCCGAAACGAACCGCCGTTCGTATCGCGTGAGCGCCGGCCTCGGCCGCGACGTCGTCGGCCGCATGTACCTCCGCCAGCACCTCGCCTGCCCTGACGGAGGCGCCGACGCGGGTCCGCACACGGAAACCGACCGCCGGATCGACGTCGTCGCCCAACCGACTGCGGCCTCCCCCCATCGCCACCACCGCCTCGCCGAGAGGGCGCGGGAGGATCGCGGCTACGGTCCCCTCGCGGTCGGCACGAATCACCCGCCGCACCGGAGCGCGCGGAAGTCGATCCGGAGCCGCGACGACGGCCGGATCCCCCCCCTGTGCGTCGACGAGCCGTTCCATTCGACGCAGCGCCCTGCCGTCGTCCAGACACGCCGCCGCGACGCCCCGGAGCCCGGCTTCGGAACGAGTGTCGCCCCCGAGTCGGAGCATCGCCGCGGCGAGGTGCACCACCAGTTCGCGCAGCTCCCCGGGGCCCCCACCCGCGAGGCACTCGAAGGCTTCGGCCGTCTCGAGCGCATTGCCGACCGCCGCACCGAGCGGGCGGTCCATCGCGGTGAGGTACGCCTCGGTCGGCACTCCTCGCGTCTCGCCGATCGCGACCATGGTGCGGGCGAGCTCGAGCGCCTGCGTCGGATCGCCCAGGAACGCGCCCGAGCCGACCTTCACGTCGAGGACGAGACCGGTCAGCCCCTCCGCCAGCTTCTTGCTCATGATGCTTGCGGCGATGAGGGGGATGCTCGGCACGGTGCCGGTGACGCTGCGCAGGTCGTAGAGCCGCCGATCGAGGGGAGCGATGTCGGCCGTCTGTCCGATCATGACGCACCCAACGGAGCGAAGGACCTCGTGGAATCGCTCGAGAGACAGGTCGGTCCGGAACCCGGGGATCGCCTCGAGCTTGTCGAGGGTACCCCCGGTGTGTCCCAGACCGCGCCCGGACATCATGGGTACGTAGACGCCGAGTTCGGCGACGAGCGGGGCCAGGACGAGCGACACCTTGTCCCCGACTCCCCCGGTGGAATGTTTGTCGATCCGGGGGGCTCCAAGGTAGCTCAGGTCCAGGGAGGCCCCCGAACCGAGCATCGTCGTGACGAAGACATCGAGTTCACGGGCGTCGAGCCCCCGAAACAGCACCGCCATGAGAAACGAGGCCATCTGGTATTCCTCGACGGCGCCCGCGAGGTAGCCCTCGAGGAACGCGCGCAAATCGGCGGGCTCCAGCACTTCGCCGTTCCGCTTGGCCTCGATCAGACGTACAGGAACCTTCATTCGCCCCTTCCCGGCCCGTTTTCGTGAATCCCGCATGCTCCCTCGATCCTCGTCCCCACCGGCGCTCCCCGTCCGCTCGGCACATCTGGGCGTCTCTCGTGACGGCCCTCCTCGCGGTTCCCTGCTTCGCCTCGGCACAGGTGGTCTCCGTGACCGTGCGTGACGGCGTCACGCGGGCCGACGAATACCACGCGGCTCTCGATCCCGCCGCCGCCCTCGAATCCCTCCGGGGCGCGCTCGCGTCGGACTCCACGCGCTACGACGCACTGTGGCGGGCGGCGCGCGAGACGGTCAACCTCGGCATGCTCACCGACGACGAAGAGCAGGCGCGCGCCTGGTACGAGGCCTCGGTCGAGTACGCCGAGCGGGCCGTTCGGCAGTCGCCCGACTCCGCCCAGGGGTATCAGTGGTTGTCGATCGCGCTCGGGCGGGCCGCCCTGGCGGTGGGCCCCCGGAAGCGCGTCGACTACGCCGTCGCCGTGCGAGAGAATGCGCTGCGCGCCGTCGAGATCGACTCCACGGCGGCCGGTGCCTGGAACGTGCTCGGGGAGTGGCACGCCGAGATCAAGCGATTGAACGGGCTCACGCGCTTCGCGGCCCAGCGCCTCCTCGGCGCCGACACCTTCGGGCTGGCCTCCTGGAGTGAGGCCGAGCGACTCCTCAAGCGCGCGATCGAACTCGAGCCGGAGGCCGTGATCCATCGCCTGGCTCTCGCGCGCGTCTACGTCGACCTCGAACGACGCGCCGAGGCCCGCGAACAGCTCAACCGGGCGATCGAACTACCCACGGTCCAACCCACCGACGACCAGAGCCGTCGAGAGGCCGAAGAGCTGTTGCGCGACCTCCGGTAGCGGCCACCGCCGACCCACTCGGCGGCGGCGTAGGTCCGTATCGCCGTAGCCGACCACTCAGCGTCGGAAGCGGGTCCGCGCTCCGTCGATCGCCTCGTCGACGCGGGCCTTCACCTCGGTCGACAGATCTTCCCACCGGTCGGTGGCGGTGTCGCGCACGCCACCCGCGGACCGGCGGATGCGGCGACGGGTGCGACGCCCGCTTTCGGGCGCCGTGAGCAGAGCGACACCTGCCCCCAGCACCGCTCCGAGCACGAGCCCGGAGACGAAGTTGACGACCTGTGAGGAGTGCTCGTCGTATTCCATGATTCCCTCTGCGTCCCGCGGGTTGCGAGTTCGTTCGTAGGGGGCCGTGTCGTCGACCCGACCCACATCTATATTACACCGTTCGAAGAGATCCGTCCCCCCGAAGGCCGCCCCTCGTCGGACGCACCCGCGCCGGGCCGCACGACGACTTCCGGAGAATCCATGGAGCGACGACCCCGAGAGGTGACCATTCCCGCTGCCGCCTTCGGCCATCTGCGCGCGGCCCTCGCCGACACCGGGGACGGAGGAGGCGGGGTGAGCGCCCTCCACGCCGCCGGCTTCGCGTCGGGCGACGACCTCTACGCGTTGTTCTCCGCGGCCGGCGGCGGCTCTCCCGCCACCCTCGGCCGCAACCGCTTCTGGGTGACTCTCTCGCGATTTTTCGAAGACCGCGGCTGGGGCACGCTCGAGTACGAAGCGCTCCACCCGGGGGTCTCCATCCTGAGCAGCTCCGACTGGGCAGAGGCGGACTCGAACTCCGGCCCGTACGCGACGTGCGCCTTCACGTCGGGGCTCCTTTCGTCGTTCCTCACCCGAACCGCGGGCGGCGCCGTGGCCGTCCTGGAAACGTCGTGCCGCGCGCGGGGCGACGACCGCTGCGTCTTCGCCTTCGGTTCCGAAC
>JANQNV010000195.1 GCA_028279425.1 Longimicrobiales bacterium
ACTTCGCGCAGGTCGCGAAGCTGTAGCTCACGAGCTGGTGCCGCCGGACGGCGAGCACCACACTGGAGGGTTGGCCCGGCCACCCCCGCGCACGCACTCGAACCCCACGCAACGAGCACCACGGAGCAACGAACATCATGGCGAAGAAGAAGGTCGCCGCCGTCGTCAAGATCCAGATCCCGGCGGGTCAGGCCTCTCCGGCCCCGCCGGTCGGCACGGCACTCGGCCCGCACGGCGTGGCCATCATGGACTTCTGCAAGGCGTACAACGCCGAGACCGAGTCCCAGCGGGGCACGATCATCCCGGTCGAGATCACCATCTTCGAGGATCGGACGTTCACGTTCATCACGAAGACCCCGCCCACCCCGGTGCTGCTGCGCGAGGCCGCCGGCCTCGACAAGGCGTCGCAGACCCCGGGCCGCGAGTCCGTCGGCACCGTGACCGACGAGCAGATCGCCGAGATCGCCAAGATCAAGATGCCCGACCTCAACGCCATCGACCTCGACGGCGCCAAGCAGCAGGTCGCCGGCACCGCCCGCTCGATGGGCATCCAGGTCGAGGAGTAGCCACTCCCGAACACCACCAACTCGCCGGGGAGGACCTCGCCCCGGCGGACGTGCCCGACGCACGTGTCATGAGGGAGCTTGAAGGAGCGAAGAAGATGGCCCAGGGCAAGAAGTACCGCGACGCGGCCCGCCGCTACGACCGTGAGCGGCTCCACCCGCCCCGCGAGGCGCTCGAGCTGGTGAAGAGCCTCGCCAGCGCCTCGTTCGACGAGAGCGTCGACGTGTCGATGCGCCTCGGCGTCGATCCCCGCAAGGCCGACCAGATGGTGCGCGGCACCGTCGGCCTGCCCGCCGGCACCGGCAAGACCGTCCGGGTCGCCGTGTTCGCCGAGGGCGAGGAGGCGTCCGCGGCCGAGGCCGCCGGCGCCGACCACGTCGGCGGCGACGAGCTGCTGGCCGAGGTCGAGGGCGGCATGCTCGACTTCGACATCGCGATCTCCACGCCGCAGCTGATGCCCAAGGTCGGCAAGCTCGGCCGGGTGCTCGGTCCCCGCGGCCTGATGCCCAACCCGAAGACCGGCACGGTCACGCCCGACGTGGCGAAGGCCGTCGAGGAGTTCAAGGGCGGCAAGGTCGAGTACCGCACCGACCGCTTCGGCAACGTGCACGTCAGCATCGGCAAGGCCAGCTTCGACGTCGACGATCTCGAGCGGAACTTCACCACGATCCTCGACGAGATCAACCGGGTGAAGCCCTCTTCGTCCAAGGGTCGCTACCTGAAGAAGCTGACCGTCTCGTCGACGATGGGCCCCGGCGTCCGCGTCGACGTCGGCGGCATCAGCGACTGACACCCGCTGCCCGCCTGGCGGGTCAAGTTGGGGCCTCGCCGGCCGGAGAACACGGCGTCGTACTCTGGACGCGTGGCCACGCACGTCTACATCGACGGCTTCAATCTGTACTACGGCTGCTTGAAGGGCTCGCCGTATCGGTGGCTTGATCTCGAGGCGCTGTGCGCCCGCCTCCTCCCTCAAGACGACGTGACTCGAGTTCGCTACTTCACGGCTCGGGTCAAGGATCGCCCGAACGACGTGGGCGCTGCGTCGCGCCAACGTGTGTATCTGCGGGCACTCGGAACACTCCCGCGCGTCAGCGTCCACCTCGGACACTTCCTCACCCACCCCACTCGGATGCCGCTTGCGCATCCAGCCCCAGGCGGGCCTTCGACGGTGGAGGTCATCAAGACCGAGGAGAAGGGCTCTGACGTGAATCTCGCCACGCACCTGCTCATGGATGCGTTCCAGAAGGACTGCGACGTGGCCGTGGTCGTGAGCAACGACGGCGATCTCAGGGAGCCGATGCAGATGGCGAGCCGGCGCCTTGGCATCAAGGTTGGGGTGATCAACCCTCAGACTCGGGGCAAGAAGAGCAAGGCGCTGTCCAGCGCAGCTGACTTCTACAAGGCCATCCGAGAGTCGGCTCTTCGGAAGAGCCAGTTCCCGGCCCAGATGGCCGATGGGCGCGGGGCCTTCCACAAGCCGCCGAGCTGGTAGGTCCAAAACGCAGAGACCCGCCTTGCGGCGGGTCTCGCTCCTAGTCGACATAGCGACTAGGGGGATACTGAGACGATAACGGCGACACTCACCCCACACAAGCACTCCTCGTGGTGGTGTTCGCGCGGAGTGTTACGGAGCTCCCACAGCGTGAGATGTCTGGCGGCTCGGCCAAGGCGCATCGGGGAGCTCTGCCGGAGCCGTAGATCGGGCACTCCGCCCGGGCCGGAGACACGACGGCCCGGCCGCAGGCGCCCGATGCGGCGAAGCCGCCGGCCAGTGCCGAGGACCTCGGGAGGAGGGCGGGGTTGGGGCCCCCGCCCGGGCCGGAGACACGGCGCTGTCACATCTCGGGGGGCTGCCACGTCATGACCGGTGAGAGATCACCGTCTGACACGAGGAGCCTCCCGTGGAACCCTTCCCGATCGTCGTGGTCGGAGCCGGACTCGCCGGCCTGACCGCGGCCAACCA
>JANQNV010000209.1 GCA_028279425.1 Longimicrobiales bacterium
TCATCGACTGGACCGATATCGGGGGCCCGGACTACACCGACGTCCCCTCCGACGCCTATCGCTTCCATCCCGACCGACCCTTCTCGCCGGATCCGAATGGAGTGTTGATCGAGTTGCCCACCACCGTAGGCTTCCTCCGGGGCAGCGAGTCGACGCTCGGCCCGCTCCGTACGAAGCTGGAGAGAGGAAGCATGCGCGGCTTCGGCGTGATCGGTGCCCTCGATCGGCTCGGGGTCATGGCCCGGCGCTGGTTGTCGCCCGAGGTCTCTACGGGCCAGGAACTGATCCGACTCGCCGACAACCTCGTATCGCACGGCCGCCGGCGCCTCGACCTCACCTTCCACTCGTGCACCCTGCTCCCGGGGGCCACGCCCTTCATCGCCGACGACGCCGATCGGACGCGCTTCCTGGACGCCATCCGCGGATTCCTGCGCTTCGCCGTGGAGTCGGGGTTCGAGTTCCGCACGCTCCAGCAGTTGGGGCGCGAGTTCGACCAGGCGCGGGGCGGCGCCTCGCGGGCCTGAGGCCATCCGCTGGCGTCAGCGGGGAGCGAGGGCCTCCGGAGCCACCTCCATCCCGAACCACTGCCACAGCCGCGCCAGCGGCACGGGAAACAGCAGTACTCCGAGCTCCAGCACACCGAGTCCGAGCAATACGGCGCAGGCCGCCCACCCGATGCTCGCGGCTCCCGGGGCCCACCACGCCATCGCGGCGGCAGCGATCGTCATGCCGAGTAGCCCCGCGATGCTGAGATGCAGCCAGCGCCCCGCAGGCCGGGGCTCCAGGTAGGGCTGTAGGTGCGACAGGTGATCGGGAAGCAGTTCACGGAACGGGTGGGGCACGCCGATGAGCACGTTCACCCGCGCCACCTCGTGCAAGATCCAGAAGACGGCGAATTGCCCCGCCGCCCACCGGTTCGCACCCGGCGAGAGCACCAGCAGGGTGAACAGCCCGGCCACGATGGCCAGCTCGTGCCAGAGACAGGCGGCCAGGGCATGGCGGAAACGATCCCTGAACGAGGCCCCGAGCATCGGCTGTCGGGTCGACGGCCCGGTCACGAAACCGGTGTAGAAGCTCAACTCCATCCACGCCCACGCCGCAAAGCCGACCAGGAGGCCCTGGACGACACCCGCGGCATCGGTCCGATGCGACACCGCGGGCGCGAGCCCGAGCACGATCCCGGCGATGAGCAGGGTTACGGCCGCGAACGACCATTTTCGCGCAGCCCCGGAGGTTCGGCCCGCCAGGAATACGGCCCCGGTACCGAGCCACCACACCGCAAACACCACTGCGACCGCAAGCACCGGTCTCATCCGCAGGCCTCGCGGAGGATCTCGTCCGGGAGGACCGGCAGCATGGTCACGCCCTCCCGCGACGACGAATAGAACGGGTTGTCGCCCGCGGAGTGGTCGGTCTCGTCGATGACGTCGCGGACACCGGGCACGGCGTGCTTCAGATGCCGCACCACCACGCCGACGAGAGTCTCACGGGCGGCGCTGCACCCCTGGCACCCCCCGTCCATGCGCACGCGGACCACTCCGTCGCACGCGTCGACCAGGCGGACCCGCCCGCCGTGGCTGGCCACCAGCGGATTGACGCCATGCTCGAGGGCGTCGCGGAGGGCGGCCCCGAACGCTTCGTCGTCGTCGAACGGCATACGGACCAGGAAGCCACCTTCGGCGACATCGATCAGCGCACCGTCGAGCCGCTCGTCCGCCTCGCGCAGCCACGCCAGAACCGGTTCGGTGGGCGCCTGCACCCACTCCGGCCCACCTACGTCGTCACGGTCGACGAGCGCCAGGTCGGCACCCGCATCGGTCGAGCGCACGAACACGGCTTGCGCCGGCCCCTCCCGACCCTCGATCAGCTCGCCAAGCCGACGACGAGCTCCCGGTGAGAGTCGCACACCCCCGCCGACCGAAGTCGACGGAGGTGACGCCTCCAAGGCGACCGTTCTCAACCGCCCTCCCCTCCCTCGTCGGCCGCGGGGGCCGCCGTGGCGTGGGGCCGGCCGAGCTGGGTGAGGGCGTTGAAGCTCTCTGCCCAGCTGACCGGGTTGCTGTACTGCGGCTTGTACGCGCCCTGATGGCAAGTCGCGCACATCATCTTCGGCCCGTCACCGAGAGGTCCGAGACGGGGTCGATCCGGGTGGCTCGCGTACTCGGCCACATCGGTCGGCCAGACGTCCTGCAACGGAACCATGTACTCCATGTTCGCGTTGCGCAGCATACGCAGTCCACGCAGCGCGGTCACGCGCTGCGGCGCACTCTCATCCCAGTCCGCGAACCGCGCGGAGTTGTGGCAATACGTGCAGTTCACCCCGAGAGCGTTGCTCATGTTGATCATCAGCGAGTACGCCCCACGCGTCTGCTTGATCGTGTTGAGGTTCTCCCCTTGTGAGGCCAGGGCCACAGGCCCCTGCACCCGGAAGTCGTCGCGATCCAGGTACCAGCGGAGCGGCTGGTTTTCGTCGGTATAGAACCAGTAGTTGGTGGGCACCGGCTGTCCCTGGTGGCAGGTCCAGCAGTTCACACCGCGGTCCTCCCCCACATGCTCCGACCAGTTGACGTTGATGTCCTGGACCATCTGAAACATCCGACGCGCCACCAGCTTGGTGTAGATCGCGTCCGAGGCGTAGTTGACGCTGTCCGGGCCTACCACGTGGCAGTAGTTGCACCCCGCCTCCGGCGCGACCCACTGCGTGACCGCATTCATCGTCAGCGTGAACTCGGCCGCGCTCAGATGCCCGAGCACCTGCACGTTCTCGTACGTCCCGGGATCCGCTACGGGAAGATCGCCCACCCCCGCGGGAATGGGCTGCACCTGAGGAATACGATCGTTGATCGCGTTGATGGAGTCCTCGAGCGTACGCGGATTCTCCACGTACTCGAGGGCCACGCCCCGGAAGCCCGTCTGCACGACGTCGACCGGTGGACGCTCACACGCCGTGGCCGCCACGACGACCACCGAGGCCATCGCGACCCTCCGCAGGGCGGTCATTGTGCCACCCCCGAGCTGTACGTGAGGAAGGCAACGGCGGAGCCGTCATCGGCCGTGTCGAGGATTCCCATGCTCATGTCGTTCGAGGTGACCCCCGGTAGCCCCGGGAAGGTCGCGGGCGGGGTGGTCTGGTTGGGCGCGTAGAGCTCGTCCGGGCCGACGGGCACGGCGGGAGCCTCGTACACGTTGGGATACTGGGGCACGATGCCGTGTTTCTGCCCCCACTGGTACCAGTTGTCGACGACCGGCCCGGTGATCAGGATTCCGATTCCACCGGTGAGTGTGCAGAGAATCGCGAACCAGTAGGCCCAGCGGTGGATCGATTCCATGGTCGCGTTGAAGCCCATCGTCCACCGCCAGAAGATCATCGATCGCTCGGCCGCGGTACCGCGGTCGGTGATCTGATCGATTTCGCGCTCCCCGCCCATCTTGGCCGTGGCGAGAATCGTCGCCGCATGCATGGCGAACAGCACGGCGGAGCCGTACAGGAACACGATCGAGAGCATGTGGAACGGGTTGTAGAACAGGTTCCCGTATCGGATCGAGAACGCGGCCGTCCAGTCGAGATGTGGGAGGATGCCGAACGGCACCGCTTCAGCCCAACTCCCCATGAGCCAGGGCCGGAAGAGCCCCAGCACCAGGTAGAGGAAGATCGCGCTCGCGAAGGCCCACGCCACGTGCGTTCCCATCTTCAACGCGCGGGCCCGGTGGTACATGCGGAACCACCAGAGAATGATCGAGAGCGTCAGGAAGAAGCCGGCGATCTGCCACCAGCCACCCTGATCGAGGGGCGCGAAGCCCATCCCGTATCCCGGAGGCGGCGGCTCCAGGGCGAGCCACGGCAGCTGGCGGATGAACTCGACGAAATCCCAGTTCACCGAGGCCAGCATGTTGAAGCCGATGATCTCGATCGCGGTGATCCCCAGCAACAGCGAGGTCACCCCCAGCCAGCCGAGGTAGATCGGGCCGATCTGTGCGTCGCCGACCATGCCGGCGAAACGATTCATGAGGCCGGGCTTCATGACGCGGCCCCACCAGGAGGTCGGCGTCTCGATTCCGGGGTCCGGGGGTCCGTGGACCTGGACCTGCGTCAGAAGGTTCTGGAATTCAGGCATGATTCGCTCTCCTCAGAACCAGATGGGCAATTGGAGCCACCAGTTCCACCACTCCGGCCAACTCTGGGTCCAGAACGGGCCGCTGATCACGATGCAGACCGCGCTCCAGAGTCCCGCATTGAGGGCCAGGAACAGCCCGAGGCGGTGGATCCCGATCGCGCCGATGGAGTAGCCCAGGGCGTCGCGGAAGTACGTGTTTTCGTGTTCACTCGTCTTGATCGGCTCACCCTTCGGCGGATTGGTCACCGACAGAATGAGTCCCCCGTGCAACGCGAGCGCGAAGCAGTTCGTGAAGAAGAAGGTGATCGCGATCATGTGGGCCGGGTTGTAGTGGAAGTGGAGGTACTGGTACCCCACGTTCGAAACCCAGTCCAAGTGGCTGATGATGCCGTATGGGAAGCCATGTCCCCACGCTCCGAGCAGGACCGGTCGGATCACGACCAGGGTCACATACGCGAAGACCGCGACGGAGTACGCCACGGGGACGTGGTATCCCATCCCGAGTTTTCGACTGATCTCGGCTTGCCGGAGAACCCAGGACCCGAAGGCCCCGATCGCACACACCGTCACGACCTGCCACAAGCCACCGTCGTACAACGGGGCGATGGCGAGGCCGTAGGAAAGATCGGGCGGCGCGATACTGATCTGCCAAAGATTCCAGGTCGGCCCATCCAGACCTTCGCCGATGGCCGCGCCCCATACCAGGAGTATGGTGCCCAGCACCGCGAAGAAGATCGTGGTCACCCCAAAGAAACCCACGTAGAAGGGCCCGATCCAGAAGTCGAAGAGATCGCCCCCGACGAGGGTGCCTCCTCGAGCTCTATACTTTTTTTCGAAACTCAACATCGCCATCAGTCGTTCTCCGGCGCGTGGCGGTTTTTTTCCGTCGAGACGCTCCACGGCGGAGCGCCCCCACCCGGAAGGCCGGACGTACCGTCATCCGACCTCCCGGGGGTGATTCGGCGCTATCGCCCGGGGGGCAGCGGAGCCATTTCGCCGCTGTTCGCCGAGACGCTAGCCCCTCCCGAGATCCAGTTCCAATCCGGAGTGCTCAGAAGGATGAAGTGGATCGTGAAGGCCAGGATGCCCAGGAATGCGAACAGGGCGATCAGGGTCCTTCTGGGATCGAAGATTTGCCAGACTCTGTACATGACGCGTGCCTCCTTAGAACCAGGGGCGCCACGCCCAAGCGAGCCAATGGGCGAGGACCGCTGCGATCGTGAATCCGAAGAAACTGGTCATGAAGACCCGATGGAAGGCGCGTGCAGCGTCGTCCGACAGCCCGGACAGGCCATTGGACTGGTTCATTGTGTCCTCCTTCAGTGGACTATGAGACGGTCCTCGAGACGGCGTTTCCGCCCCAGGACTGGATCCGGGTTCACAGGCCGGATCCGACCTACCGATCCCGGGGTGGACCCCGAGGTCGAGGAGATCTGCGAATGACGTCCCTCGAGTCCTCGAGACTTCGATGGGAGTCCGACGGAATCGCCTGGCCCAACCGAGGGTCCAGCCGATTCGTCAGCGCAGACGGGATTCGTTCGCACGTCCAGGTCATGGGCCAGGGCCCCGACCTCTTGATGCTCCACGGCGCCGGGGGATCGTCGCACAGCTGGGCTGCGCTCATCCCGACACTGTCCCGCTCGTTTCGAGTCGTGGCTCCCGACCTTCCGGGCCACGCATTCAGTGAGGCGCTCCCGCCGGGGCGGGCGAGCCTCTCCGGGTTGGCCACCGCGGTCACTGGTATCCTGGACGCCGTCGGCGCGAGGCCAACGGGGATCGTCGCCCATTCCGCCGGTGCCGCGGTGGCACTACAGCTGATTCTGGACGGCGCGGTCCAACCCCAGGCGTGGGCCGCGCTGGCCCCGTCTCTGGTTCGTCCGTCGCGAGGCGCTCCGCCTCCGTTCATCCAGAATCTCCTTGCACCGGCACTTCGCAGCGCCGGAATCGTTCGTATGTCGGCTGCGCTCGCGCGCCGCCGGGTTGTCGTCGACACCCTCCTGCACACCACCGGGTCGCAGGTCCCGCCCGCGTCCCGCGAGATCTATCGCCGGCTCACCGGCAACCCGGCCCATCTCGGCGCCGTGCTCGATCTCATGTCCGCCTGGGCCCCGGAGGGCCTTGCTGCTCACTTCGCCGACATCTCGGTGCCGGGTCTCGTCCTCGTCGCGGATGAGGACGGTTGGATCCCGAAAGACGAGATCCTGCGTCCGGCCGCCGCGATTCCCTCGGCCCGGGTCCGCATCCTTCGCGGAGTCGGGCACCTCGCGCACGAGGAGGCGCCGGGGCGCGTCCTCGGCCTTCTTCTCCCGTGGCTCACGGAGGGGAGCCTGCCCCCCGCCTAAGCCGGCTGACCTCTCAATGCGCCGCGGGCGCGTTCCACGTGGTCGACACCGACCGACGCATCCCCGGCCTTGCGGGCGATGCTCTCGGCGCGGTCGCGAATGCGCTTGGCGGTCGAGATCCGCACCAGCGGGGGCACCTCTTCGAGGAGTCGGTCCAGAAGCGCCCGCGCGTCGCCGTCCCAGGGGATCACGGCGCCGGATTCGCTCACCGGGGTCGCCTCGACCTGGTCCATGTCGGTCGACAGCGGGAGGATGTGGAAGAGCGCGTCGAAGAGTGCGTTGCAGACCTCCTGCACCATCCACGTCGCACCGGAATAGCCCATCACGGGGGTACCGGTGTGGCGCCGAACGATCGCCCCCGGGAACGAAGCCGGGATGTAGCGCGAGCGCAGGCCCAGCTCGGCCGCATACAGCCGCTCGTTGTAGCTCCCGAACAGAAGCGTGGGCGGGTGTTCGCCCAGGGATTCCTTCACGGCCGCGTGGTCCGTCTTGTGTCCGGGATTGCGGGCCACGGCGAGCGTGCAGGGCATCCCCATGTCGTCTTCGAGGAAGGCGCGGATACCCCGGGCGTAGGTCTCGTTGGCCACCACCGCGAACGTCGTCGTCGGGAAGAAGTCCTGCGTGACGCTTCGCCAGAGGTCCCACACCGGCTTGAGCGTCGTGTGCTTCTCTTTTTCGATGAACGGTGCCGGGTCGATCCCCACGGCCTCTCCGAGCGCCTCGAGAAACGCCGTCGTCTCGGTGATCCCGATCGGGGCCCGGATCCACGGCTTGTCGAGCTCTTCACAGAGCTTCTGACCGAACTCGCGGTACAGGCAGACGTTCACCTCGGCTTCGGCGAGCCGCGGCGTATCGTCGAGATGGGCCCCGAGCGGGTAGACGAGGTTGACCTCACATCCCATCCCCTCGACGAGTCGCCGCACCTCGGCGAGATCCGAAGGCATGTTGAAGGTGCCGTAGATCGCCCCGATGATGTTGACGAGCGGAGGCGCGCCCTCGGGCCGCTCGCGCCTCTTGAGTCGCTTGGCCTTCTTCTTGCCGAACTCGGTCCACAGCCAGCGGATCGCGCGGTCGGCGCTCTGCCACTGATCTTCGTCGATGGTGCGGGGCAGGAACCGGATCAGATTCGTGCCCTCCGGAGTCACCCCGCCCCCGATCATTTCGGCGATGCTCCCGGTCACGACCACCGACGGCATGTCGGGGTCGAGCGTCGAGTGCGCCTGCCGCATGTTCGCCTCGGTCCCGCTCATCGTGAGCTCGTCTTCGCCGAGACCGGTCACGACCACCGGCAGTTCGTGCGGCGGCAACGCGTCGGTGTAGTGCAGCACCGAGGTGACCGGAAGGTTCTCGCACCCGACCGGGCCGTCGATCACGACCTGGAGGCCGCGTACAGCGGTGAAGGCGTAGACCGAGCCCCAGTATCCACCCGCGCGATCATGATCGAGAACGAGCATCAGCCCTCCTCGACGGCGGTGGTGGCGTCGGGCCCGGGCACCTTGAACGACCCCTTCGCGCCGGCCGATTGACGGATCCGCTCGCGGGTGTTGATCGTCGCATTCGTGTCGCGCTTGCTGCTGTCGGCTCCGGTAACGGCTC
Organism: Longimicrobiales bacterium; assembly: GCA_028279425.1. GTDB lineage: Bacteria > Gemmatimonadota > Gemmatimonadetes > Longimicrobiales > Gaopeijiaceae > Gaopeijia. Next base: position 8,054 of record JANQNV010000209.1, read on the forward strand.
GTCCGCCGCGCGCCCGGGCATTGCGCTCGCGCGCCGACAGCTTCTTCTGCGGGACGTGATCGAAGCCGTATCCCGCAGCGTGCCCCTCGCCGACGCCCTCGAAGAATCTGCGCATGCGGCTCAAGCGCTCGCGCCCCTGCATGGCCCCCCGCAAAACGGGCCCCAGCGATCCCGCACCGGCGGGACCGAAGATCGGCCGCGCAGACACGAGGTTGGTGAAGTAGAGCGCGGGCACCCCCGCTTCCTTCCCGGCCTGGACCGTGGGCGTGGTGCCGATCACGAGGTCGGGATCGGTCGCCTTGAACGCCTCGATGTCCTGCTCGAGAGACGCACGGAACTGCACGTGGGTGCCGCGGGCGGCCAGCCAGTCGGCGTCTTCGGCGCTCCACTTCGTCTTCGGGAGCGCCGAGCCGACGTAGGGCACCTCGGCCCCCGCCTCGACCAGCACACGCGCCACGAGCAGCTCCGAGCCCTCGTAGCCCGACACCTGAATCCGCCGCTCGAGCGGCGCGGCCTCGAGGGCCTTCGCTACTGCAGTGCGCGCTCGGTCCACGGCTGCTCCCACGCGATCGGCCGCGATCCCGGCAGCGGCACCGACCTGCTCGAGCCACCGCGTCGTGCCCTCGACACCGACCGGTCCCGACCCGACGATGGGCCGCCCCGCCGTCTCCAACTCGCGCACCGAGCGCACGTAGAACGGGTGGACCGCGGCTCCCACCGCGCAGTCGAGCGCCGCATACAGCTCGCGCCATTCGCGGCTGGGCACCGTGGCGCCGACCGCGAGCCCCATGGGGGAGAGGAGGGCGTCGATCCCCATCGGGTCGGCCGGAAAGAGCTCACCGAGCAGTGTGACGGTGGGGCGATCCTCGATCAGCGTGCGGGGTCGAGCGACCGGCCCCTGCTCCGCCTCCAGGCGGGCGCGCCGGAGCACGGCTCCCGACAAGACGTCCTTCGCTTCTGCGTGCGTGGGCACCCCGAAGCCGGGAACGTCGATCCCGACGATGCGAACGCCGTTGATCTGATCGGGAAGAAGGTCGAGCGGCACTCCCGACGCCGTCGGGATGCACAAGTTGGTCATCACGATGGCGTCGTACTGCTCGGGGTCCGCCAGGTCGTGCATCGCCTGCTTGATGTCTTCGAACAGGGCTCCGGTGACCAACGACTCGGAGTTGAAGGGCACGTAGCCCACCGTCCGCCGCGCTCCATAGAAGTGCGAGGTGAACGTCAGCCCGTACACGCAGCACGCCGAGCCCGACAGCACCGTGGCGGTACGCCTCATCCTCAACCCGACCCGGAGCGACCCGAAGGCGGGACACATCCCCTGGGGCTGCTCGTGGGGGCCGCGCGGATAGTCGTCCATGAGGGCGGCGAGGGCCGGGTTGCCCGATCCGTCGCCGACCAGCTCACGCGCATCGCCGTGACAGTCCACGGCAGCGCCCTCGAGTCCGGGTTCGGCCGGACTGGGCGCACCGCCGTCGGCCGCCATCGGTAGGGCTCGTCCTGCGCCCTTCGCGTCGAGATCGAGGCCGCTCATCGCATCACACGGACTGGTAGACGATCTCGAGCGACGGCTTCTCGACCCACTCGCCCCCGCGCATGTCGGCCTGTGTGGCCGGAGTGAGAACCACGTCGCGCCCGACGGCATCTCCCTTGAACAGGTCGAGGAGTCCATCGTGCGTGAGCGGCGACGGGTGCAGCGGGGGAGAGTCGGCCACGGCGGCCGCGAGTTGCTCGAACAGGGGAGCCCATCGGCCCCCCGGAGCACCGACGATCTCGTAGTTCGCGCTCTTGCGCCGGATGTCGTCGTCCTGCGGGATCGCGGCGAGGACCGGAATGTCGACCCGCTCGGCGAAGGCCTGGGCTTCGCCCGTCCCGTCGTCCTTGTTCACCACCAGACCGGCCACGCCGACGTTGCCGCCCAGCTTCCGAAAGTACTCGACCGCGGAGCAGACGTTGTTGGCCACGTACAGGGATTGCAGGTCGTTGGAGCCGACCACGATCACCTTCTGGCACATGTCGCGCGCGATCGGGAGACCGAAGCCGCCGCACACGACGTCGCCCAGGAAGTCGAGCAAGACGTAGTCGAAGCCCCACTCGTGGAAGCCGAGCTTCTCGAGCAGCTCGAAGCCGTG
>JANQNV010000246.1 GCA_028279425.1 Longimicrobiales bacterium
AGTGGTCCAATCCCTGCGGGTTGGTCATCGATGCTCGGAATCCGAAGGCCTCGGTACGCAGTCGCGTCACCCACCAGCACCGCGGGAGATCCCGGCGACGCATCGTTGATGATGCGGAGCGTTCGCTCGACAATCGACGCACTCCCGTCCGGAGGTCTCAAGAGCCCCTTGGGCTCGCCCCCCATCCGCTTGGCACCCCCGCCGACGAACACACCGAACAGACGCTGCTTCATAGCTCGTCCAGACGGAGCACCTCGACTCGGTCCCCCTGCTTGGCACCTTCGGAGTCCTCGGGCACCACCACCAATGCGTCGGCCCTGGCCATGCTGAGCGTCGACCCCGAAGACTGCCCCTGCAGCGGTGTGGCCACGGCTCCTTCCACGGTCGCCCGGTAAAACCCCCTTCGCCCGGGTTTCTGTCGGAGATCGGCACCCAGCGTCATGGAGTGCAGCCGCGGCTGCCAGCGGGCGTCTCCCTGAAGCTTGCGGAGCAGTGGAATGCCGAACAGCGAAAACGTCACCTGAGCCGAGACTGGATTGCCCGGTACGCCCAACACTCGCGCCCCAGGGGCGCGTCCGACGACGAGCGGCTTGCCCGGCTTGATGGCGACTTTCCAGAAGTCGAGCACCACGCCCGCACCCTCGAGCGCGGGCTTGACGACGTCGTAGTCGCCGACGCTGACGCCCCCCACCGTCACCACCACATCGCTAGCGGCCAGCGCGTCCGCGAGAATCGCGCGGGTCGCCTCCTCGTCGTCCCGCGACAGCGGACTGAGGCGCGCGTCAGCTCCCGCGTGTCGGGCCGCGGCGGCGATGGACACGCCGTTCGACTCCGGAAGGCTTCCGGGGAACGGAGGATCGCCGGGCGACCGGAGCTCGTCTCCCGTGCACACGACGGTCACCCGAGGGCGCACCGCCACGGCCACGTGCGCTCGATCGAGCGACGCGACGCAACCGATGTGAAACGGACCGAGCCGCGTCCCTTCGGCCAGCGCAAGCTCTCCCACCTTCAAGTCTTCGCCGGCCCGACGCACGTTGGCTCCCTCTCTAGGGCGCTCGCCAAACCGCGCCCGGTCGTCGGACCGTTCGACGTTCTCTTGCATGACGACCGCGTCGGCCCCTTCGGGAAGGGTGGCGCCGGTGAAAATCCGGCAAGTGCTCCCGGACAACAACTTCGGGGGCGGCTCGCCCGTCTTGGCCTCGCCCCGGACCGGCAGCTCCCAGGGCCCGGCCCCGGCGAACGAAGCCGTCGCAATCGCGTAGCCGTCCATCGCGCTGTAGTCGGTGGCGGGCTGGGGGTGCTCCGCTCGCAGATCCTCGGCGAGCACCCGGCCCGACGCCTCCGCGGTGGCCACACGCTCAGAGCCGATGCGGGCCGCGTCTCCGACGACCCGCTCCAACGCCTCCTCGAAGCGCAACATGGCCGCCCAGTCTATTTCACTGTTGCCCCACCGCTACTACCCAGCGTTCATGGTGTGGGGCGGTCGGGGCCCCAAAAACAGTCACCCCCCGGCCCGAAAATCTGGGGCGGCTCCTCGAGAAACCTCGCCAATCGGTGCATTTTTCTCGCAACTCCGGGCGGTTTCGAACCGAAGGAAGGGTGTGTCCGTCGAACGGGTACGATGGTTGCTCGGAGGGGGGGTGCGCCTCATGATTGACCCAGTGCTCGTTCGTTCTCTTCGGTGGCTGCCCGTCTTTTCGGCACTCGTCTTGTGCGCAGGCAGCGCATTCGCTCAGGGTGCGGAAGACACCGGCGAAGACTGGCACGACGAGTCGAGCGAGGAAGCCGAGCCCGCAGAGCAGCGGCTGGCACCCGAGCCGCTCGAGACCGCCGACCAGGGGGAGTACGCCGAGCGCGATCCCAGAGCGCTGACCGACTTCCGCGACCAGTTGGACCCCAACGGCGTTTGGGTCGACGACCCCAAGTACGGCACCGTTTGGATTCCGCATTCCGAACAGGTCGGCCCCGACTTCGCTCCGTACGTGACCAACGGCCACTGGGCCCTCGACGACGAAGACAACTGGATTTGGGTCAGCGGCTACTCGTGGGGCTGGGTGGTCTTCCACTACGGCCGTTGGGTGTGGATTCCGACGCGGGGCTGGGCCTGGGTGCCCGGGCGCAAGTACGCCCCTGCTTGGGTCGTGTGGCGAGTGCCCTCGGGCAGCCACGCCTACGTCGGCTGGGCGCCGATGCCCCCAGACTACGGCTGGTACGGCGGCACCGCGGTGACCATCACGTACTCGACCTACTACCCCTACGTGTTCTGCCCCTCCCCCTACGTGTTCTCGTTCCACGTCCATCGGCACATCATCTACGACCGGCACTACGTGCACGTCGCAGCTCGGAACACCCGGGTGTATCGCTCGCCGGCCCGAGCGCACGCTCGCCGCTACGGCCCGCCGACTCGGGTCGCCCGCGTCCCACCGCGGTCGATACCCCGCAAGCGAGCGACGGCCGACCCTCGCGCCGTCAACATGTCGCGCCGAGCTTCAGCCAACAGTTCCCCGCGTCGCACCGGACCTGTCCGCCCCGGCGGCGGCCGGCGATCCGTCGCCCGCGCGACACCGGGCTCGTCACCCCGGGCGCTGCAACGACCCGCCCCGCGCCGGCGACTCAGTCAGCCCAAGTCCCTCGGGTACTCCCGCACGCAACCCCGCCCGGTTGCGAGCGCGCCCCGAAACGCTCCCGCTCAGCGCCGCAGCGCGGCTCCACCTCCGCGTCAGCGGGCGGCTCCCGCGGGGCGAGTGCAACCACGGGCCAACCACACGGCTCCCCAGTCGTCCGCTCGCCCCACCAAGAAGAGCAACCGCCGGCGGAACGCCACGAAGATGAGCACGCCGAGCCGGCGCAGCCCGAGCACCGCTCCGCGCCACGTGACTCCCAAGACTCGACCGGTCGCCCCCGCCCCGAAAGCGGCGCCGAAAAAGAAATGGAAACCCGCGCCGACCCCCGCCCCCCGCCGTCCCACGCGCAGCGCACCCCGTCGGGTCAGCCCCCGACGCCGTTGAGGTCCCTCATGAGAAACACGACGCTTTGGCTCCTTCCCTTCTGTCTAGCCGCCACGGGTTGTTACATCGAGCACGACGATGACCCGATCGTGATCGTCGACCCCCCGCCCGAGTCGACGACCATCGTCGAAGCGAACATCGACACGGGCG
>JANQNV010000248.1 GCA_028279425.1 Longimicrobiales bacterium
ACTTCGAGCGCGACCGCGTGGCCACCGAGCCGGCCGACGCGACCTCGATGGCCTTGTCGTCGGCCGATGCCGGGCAGCTGGAGTGGCCGGTCGACGGTCCCATCATGTACCGGTTCGGGGTCCAGGCCCAACCGAACGGAACGTCGCTCCGTTGGAACGGCATCGGCATCGCGGCCCGAGCCGGATCGCCGGTGACGGCCGTTCGCGCGGGCACGGTGGTCCTCGCGGGTCCCTTCGAGGGGTACGGCCCCACGGTGGTCCTCAGCCACGGTGGAGGGTTCTACACGCTCTACCTCTACCTCGAAGACGTCGGAGTCGTCCAGGGGCGGACGGTCGAGGCGGGTCAGGTGGTCGGAACGGTCGGGGGGCAGAGCACACCGGAGGGACCCCACCTCGAGTTCCAGATTCGGGCACCCTCGGCCGAGGGCGCGCCGACGGCGCAGGACCCCCTCTCCTGGCTCCGCCCCCGGGGTGACGAGCGATGAGCCTGCATCCCGTACACGGGCACGCCGAGCTGCGGACCACCCTGGCCACCGCCCATCGCGCCGGGACTCTTCCCTCGGCCCTCCTCCTGCACGGGCCCCGCGGCGTGGGAAAACAGCGGCTCGCCCTCTGGATCGCGCAGCTCGACCTCTGCTCGTCTCCGTCGGAGATGGAGCCCGACTGCACCTGCCGCTCCTGCCGCCTGGCCGTTCGGCTCGAGCATCCCGACATCCACTGGTTCTTTCCCCTGCCTCGCCCGAAGCGCGCCGGCTCGCCCGAGAAGATGGCCGACGCCCTCGAGGCCGCTCGATTCGCCCGGATCGACGACGTGCGCGCCGCGCCTCTGCAGCCACCCGCGTTCGAGACGGCCTCGGGCATCTACCTCGCCGCTGCTCGATCGCTTCGGAAACGCGCGCAGAGCCGCCCAAGCATGTCGCCGCGCCAGGTGTTCGTGATCGGCGACGCCGACCGACTCGTGCCGCAGGAGGCCAGCCCCGAGGCCGCGAACGCGCTCCTCAAACTGCTCGAGGAACCGCCCGCCGACACCCGTTTCGTCCTGACCTCGTCGGCGCCTGGCGCACTCCTCGACACCATCCGGTCCCGGACCGTGCCCCTCCTCGTGCGCCCCCTCGAAACGGGGGAGGTGATCGACTTCCTGGTGGCGACGGGGGTCGACGTCGAGGCGGCCGAAACCGCCGCGCGGCTCGGCCACGGCTCGATCGGGCGGGCGCTGGGCTTCTTGCCCGACGGCGACGACCCCGGGCCGATGGAGACGATGCGTCGCGAGGCCTTCGACCTCCTCAAAGCCGCCCTGTCGAACCACCTCTCGGCCGGGTTCGAGGCCGGTCTCGCGCGAGGTGTGTCGGGCGGTCGCATGCTCGTGCCCCTGCTCGCCGAACTCGAGATCTGGATGCGAGACCTCGCGGCCGTCGCAGCGGGCCACCCCGACGCCGTGGTCAATCGCGACGCGGTGCCGTGGCTCACGCGCAAATCCCGCGACCTGTCGATCCGGCCCGACGTGGCCACCCGCACGCTCGCCCGTGTCGACGAGGCCGCGTTGCACGCCCGTGGAAACGTCAACCCGCAACTGCTCGTCGCCGGCCTCGTGGCCGACCTCCAGGCGCTGCTCCAAGGGCCCCGAGCACAGGCCGGCACCCCCGTGAAAACCCATGGCTGAGCACGACTCCCCCCTTTCCGACGCGACGCGCTTGACCCACCTCGACGAGGCGGGCGCGGCCCGAATGGTCGACGTGACGGCGAAGGAGCAGACCGTTCGCCGGGCGATCGCCTCCGGACAGATCCGGATGGAGCGGTCGACGCTGGACGCGCTGGTCGACGGGTCTCTCGAGAAAGGGGAGGCGATGTCGGTCGCGCGACTCGCCGGAATCCAGGCGGGCAAACGCACCTCGGATCTGATCCCGCTCTGTCACGCCCTCCCGGGCGCCTCGGTCACGGTCGACCTCGAGCCCGACCCGGATCTGCCCGGTGTGAGGGTCCGCGCCGAGGCACGGTACAGAGGGCGCACCGGCGTCGAAATGGAGGCCCTCACCGCGGTGTCGGTGTCGCTGCTGACCCTCTACGACATGGCGAAAGCCCTCGACCGGAGCATGGCGATCGAGGCCGTGCGCCTCGAGCTGAAGGAGGGGGGGCGGAGCGGGCGCTGGGTCCGCCCCGGGGGGTGACGACGACCCGCGGTGAGGCACCCCTCCCTCAACCCAGCGACGCCCCTCAACCCGTCCAGCCGCATCCTCCAGCCGATCGGGCGCGCCTCAACCGGTAGGGCGCATTCTCAGCCGGCCAGGGCCTCAGCCGGCGAGGCGGATGCGATCGCCCGGCTGAAGCACCGCGTCGGCGTCGAGCCTGTTCCAGCGGCGCAGCTGCCCGACCGACAGACCATACCGGCGCGCGATGACCCAGAGGCTGTCCC
>JANQNV010000253.1 GCA_028279425.1 Longimicrobiales bacterium
GTCGAGCGGACACGCCTCGACGCAGTCGTAGCACGCCGTGCAGCGATCGGGGGCCACCACCGGCAGCCCATTCGCGCTCATTCGGATCGCGTCGAAGTCACACGACACGGCGCAGTCGGCGAGGCCGACGCACCCCCAGCTGCACGCCTTGCCACCGCCCCCGACCGCGACCGCAGCGGCGCAGCTCTCGAGCCCCACGTAGTCGGCCTTGCGGTGGGAGACGTCGGAGCCACCGGCGCAGAGCAGCCGCGCCACCCGTCGATCCGCCTGGCCCGCATCGATGCCGAGCAGGTCGGCCAGATCATCGCGATCCGCCTCGCCCATCACGGTACACCCGGCCGGAGCGACCACGCCGGTGGCGACCCCTTCGGCGAAGGCGCGGCACCCCGCGTAGCCGCAGGCGCCACAGTTGGCACCGGGGAGCAGATCGGTGATCTGGTCGAGCCTCGGATCCTCCTCGACCCGGAAGCGCATGCTCGCCAGCGCGATCAGTGCACCGAAGGCGACGCCGACGCCGCCGAGGATGGCGACCGAGGCGAGGACGGCGGAAGGAGGGATGTCCACGTTCAGACGTCGGAGAGGTCGGTGCGGGCGAGCAGCCAGGCCGCGAGTCGGTCGGCCGCATCGTCGCCCGACGCCGCCGCATCGACCGCCGCCACCGCACCGTGCGAGCCGGCCGCCGAATGGGGCGGGGTCGCGAGTTCGACCAGGTGGCGCACGTCGGCGGCGTGCACGCGAGACCGACCCGGCCCCTCGAGCTGGGCCAACCTCGCCTGCAGGTCGGCGAGTCCTCCCACCAGTTCCAGCCGCTCCCAGGGACGAGCACCGCGGTTCGGGTCGTGGACGAACTCGAGGGCACCGGCGCCCGCCTCGACGTAGGCCACGACCCCCGGGCCTGGGTGGCCGGCGAGCCGCGCGAGCACGGCGACGTCGGCGGTCTGGGCGACGAACACTCCGTGCCCGATGAGCCTCGCCAGCGGCGCCGGCGTCGTCGGCCCGCCCACCAGCAGGATCACCTTCATCGCGCCGTCGAGATACTCCGACAGCCCCCCGGCGCGCAGATCCGCCCCGGCCACCCGCACGACGATGGGTGGGGCGATCCGTCGCTCGCTCGAGGTCCACCGGTGGAAGGGGTAGGGCTCGAGCAGACCCCGGTCGGCATCGGGGTCGTAGCGGTGATCCCGGGCTCGCTCGACGGCGTGCGCCACCCCGAAGGCCCGCCCCAGCTCGGAGAGCGCGCTGCGGACGATATCGCGCAGGTCGCCCCCCTCCGCCACATCGAAGAGGAAGCCGGCCCCGCGACCCTCCGCTACCTCTTCGAAGAGGTCGTTGGCCCTGCGCATGAGGCGCTGCGTGACCGGGTCGGGAGCCTCCGACGCGCGGAGGAGCCCGGCGAGTCGGCCCGCATCGATCCGACCCCGCGCGAACAGGCCCAGTTCGCGCTCGAGGGCGGCCCCGGGGTCGTGCGCCTGCGCCATCTCGAGTCGCGCCTCACGGATTTCCTCGGCGGCCTCGGCCACCGCAGACAAGAACGCATCGCGGGCCTCTCCGAGGGCGGCCAGCGCAACCTCCGTGCGCGGATCAGACGGCATACCGATCGAACTCGTGCTCGAGGATCCGGATCTTGTCGGCGGCGGTGTGGTGCGGAAGCTGACGCGTCTCCTCGTAGCGAGGATGCGATTCGTCCCGGAAGAACAGGCCGAGTCGGATCTGGTCCATGTCGTGCGCGAGGACCCGCGCCTCGTCGAGGTCGGACGGGTCGTGCGGACGCTTCTTCTCGAACATGGCGTCGATCTCGGGGGCGAGGATGCCGTCGTCGTGCACGAGCAACTCCACCAGCCCGGGGTTCTTCACGGCCTCGCCGTACAGGTCGGCCGTGAAGTGGGGGCAGCGCTGGAGGATCCTCACGAACGAGAACCCTCGGTGGGCGTGCGCCGCCCGGAGGGTCGCCAGCAGGTGGGCCGGCACCCATTCGGCGGTTTGCGCCACGAACGACGCGTTGGTCACCCCCAGCGTCGCCTCGAGAGGATTCATCGCCGGCAGATAGCTCCCGCGCGGCTGGGTGTTCGTGCTGTAGCCCTGGGGAGTGGTGGGCGAGGTCTGCTTCTTGGTGAGCCCGTAGATGTTGTTGTCGAGCAGAAGGGCGACCATGTCGACGTTGTACCGCAGCGCGTGGATCCAGTGAGCGGCTCCGATCGACACGCAGTCGCCGTCGCCCATGACCACGAACACGTCGAGCTCCGGCCGCGCCAGCTTCACCCCGGTCGACAGCGGCAGCGCGCGGCCGTGGATCCCGTGGAAGCCGTACGTCTTGAGGTAGTGGGGGAACCGACTCGAGCACCCGATCCCCGACACGAACACGGTGTTCTCGGGTTGGGACTGCTGCTCGGCGAGGAGGCGGCGTACCGCGGTGAGGACGGAGTGGTCGCCACAACCCGCGCACCAGCGCGCGACGGGCCCCTCGTAGTCGCCCATGTGGAACTCGCGGTCGTCTTCGGAGCGGGCGAGATCGAGCACCGAACAGCTCATCGCGATCCTCCAGGCAGGTGGGAGCGGATCGCCCGGGCGATGGCCGTGGGGCGAAGTGGTTCTCCGAGAACGCGCGTCCAGCAATCCACGTCGACCAGCGTGGCGGCCCGCAGCACCCAGCTGAGTTGACCCCGCCGCCGGTTCTCGTCGGTCACGAAGGGCGCATCGATCGGGTCGGAGTAGTTGATCTCGACCGTCATCACCTTGCGGAAGCGCCGAAAGACCTCTCGCAGACCGGGAGGGAGCGGCGACAGGAACGCCAGGTGGAGCGAGGCCACCGACAGCCCGTCACCCCGGCACCGCTCCACGGCTTCTTCGATGGCACCCCGGGTGCTGCCCCACCCGACGATCAGCAGATCGCCCTGTTCGGCCCCGAAGGGCTCGGGCGGAAGCAGCGCACTCTGCAGAGCCGACAGCTTGCGACTGCGCATCTCGGAAGCCCGCTGGTTGCTGGCCGAGTCGTACGCCACCTTGGAGCGCTCGTCGTGCGCCAGTCCCGTGACCGTGTGCATGCCGCCGGGCCGACCGGGAATGAAGCGGTCCGACAAGCCGGTGCGTGCATCCCAATCGTAGGGACGTCCCTCGTCGGGCACGGCCGACTGGTCGGGCGGTCGCGCCTGCCACGCCTCGTCGGGCACGGGTCGCGAAAAGGGCGCCACGCCCGTGGCGAGGTTCGCATCCGACAACACGATCACCACGGTCCGGAAGATCTCGGCGAGTCTGCGCGCCGTGATCATCGCGTGGAAGCACTCCTCGATCGTGGAGGGCGCCAACACGATCTTGGGCGCGTCGCCGGGCTGGCCGTACATCGCCGCGAGCAAGTCGGATTGTTCGACCTTGGTGGGCAGGCCCGTACTCGGTCCGCCGCGTTGCACGTCGACGAGCACCAGCGGCATCTCGGTCATCACGGCCAGGCCGAGAAACTCGGTCTTGAGGGCCAGCCCTGGACCGGACGTGATCGTGAAGGCGCACCGGCCGGAATACGAGGCTCCAATGGCGACACCGGCCGCGGCGATCTCGTCTTCGGCCTGGTGCACGATGCCGCCGAAGCGTTCGAACACCTCACCCAGGTGGTGCGACACCGAGGTCGCGGGAGTGATGGGATACATCGCCGCGAGCTCCATCCCCGCGGCGACGGCGCCGAGGGCGACGGCCTCGTTGCCGTTCATCACCAACAGATCACCCTCGGGTTCCACGGTCGGCACCTCGATCCGCAGGTCGAGATTCTCCCTCGCCCAGCGAATACCGAGGTCGAGCAACTGGTGATTCTTCTGGATCACCCGGTCGGACTTGGTCCGGAAGGTGTGGGCGATCTGATCCTTCACCCGCTGCACATCGCGATCGAAGATCCAGCACAACATGCCCAGCACGAACATGTTCTTGCCCTTGCGGGCGTTCTCCACCTCCATGAGGCAGATCTCTTCCATCGGGATCGGAACGACCCGGTAGCCGGCTTCGTCGAGTTCGGCCATCGCTTCGTTCCACTGCGCCCGAACCGCGTCGTCCGGATGCGTGGACCACTGGTCCTCGAGCAGGATCGTCGCGCCCTTGGCGAGGGCCTGGAGCCGGTGGCGCCCGAGCAGAACCTGCTCGTTGAAGGCGACGACGAGGTCGGTCTCATCGCCCCAATTGGTGACGGGCCCGGTGCCGAGACGGATCCGGATCCCGGACGCTCCGGCGATCGAGCGAGGCGGGGGTTCGACCTCCGCCGGGATGATCTCGACGGTCCAGACCCCATTGCCCATCTTCGCCGAGACGGCGCCGAAGATCTGCCCGCACTTCTGAGCCCCCTCGCCGGAATCCGAGACGATCTCGACCGAGTAGTCCCGGGTGGAGTGCACACGGGCAGAACCGGCGGTGGCTTCGGACGACGTCTCCGAACCCACCGTCTGAAGTTTGATGGCCATTGGGGCCGCCCTCTCCAGCGCGAGTGAGCGAATGGACCCCCGAGGGGATCCTACCGACGATACGGCCACTCATGGGGAAGGCGCCGTAGGGAGATGGAGGTAATACCCCGTCGGGATATTCCCCACGTCGTTGGTCGACTTCGCGCCATCGGGGGCCCGCGATCCCGGTCGCACGCGCACGAAACGGGGCGGGACCCCATGCAGGATCCCGCCCCATGGCGGAGGCCGTGTGGGGCTCCGGTCAGCCCCCCGCTCGCTCCATGGTGAAGCTGCGGGGGCCACGCGCACCGCGACCCGCGCCGCCGCCAGCTCCACCTCGCCCCCCACCCCTACCCATGGCGGGCATCTGGATCTCACCCTCGATCTTGCCGTCGACGAGCTTGCCCTCGAACACCTGCTCGAGGCTTCGGCCCTGCCCCCCACCCCGAGCCGGCATCGAGATCGTCATGACGAACGAGATGTCGTCGCCGTCGATCTCGCCCTCCTCGATCGGCATCTCGCCGCGCGGGCCCTCGGCCATCCCAGTGAAGGTCGTCTCGGACTGTTCGATCTCGATCTCGAAGCTCTGCTCGCCCCGGGGGGTCTCCCACGTCAGGGTCCACATACCGGAGAGATCGGTCTGGGCGAACAGGGCGGCGGGCAGGAGCGCGAGCCCTGCCGCCGCCGAGAAGAAGAGGCGGGTCGAGCGGATCATCGTAGGACTCCAGTGGGGGGTCAGAGCGCGGGGGTTCAGGGCGCGCGACCACGCGGCGCGCCTTCCAAAAGGGGAGACGCGCAAAGAACGCGAAGCGTTAAGCGGGCCCGTCACCACCCCGGATCGTGCGTCCAGACTCGCAGCGGACCAAAGTCGAGGGTCATCGGCTGGGACACCCCCCGGTTCATGTTGCGAGAGAGCGCGATCTGGTTGAAGTAGAGGTCCGAGCGTCGCTCGCTGTTGCCGGTCCCCCAGGTGAAGTGGATACCATCGACCCAACACTCCCACGCTCCGTCGATGCGGTGCATCCGGGCGTGGCAGCGGTACAGCCGCCACTGCCCATCCCATGGCGTGTGCTGCGGCGCGTTGGCGCCGGCTCCCCGACCTCCGGCAATCTGCATGTAGGTCTGACTCCCGAACGTGCCCGCCATGACTTCCCAGCGGCCCGCCGAGGTCTCCTCCTGGTCGAACAGGAAGAGGTGCTTGTGCCCCGCCGACCCCGAGCCGGGGCCCTCCGTGGTCCAGTTGTCCGAGTGGCGCGCGTAGTACTCGAACCAGATCTCCTTCGGCCGGTCCACTCTCGCCCGGGGGAAGTAGATGTTCATCCCCACCTGACCCCCGCCTGGCCGAAACGTCGCCCGCATCGCCCGCCCGAAACCGGGCCCATGCACATCGATCAGCGATACCTCAGACGGGGGGTACTCCGTTTTCTGGTAGCCCGCAGAGAGGAGCGCCTCCACACGCGGCGCCTCCCACCGCTGCTCGTACCATACACCCTCTGCCCCGGTGTCTTCCGAGCTGTCCCACGTCCAACCAGGATCCGAAAAGTGAAGGCGAGCCGGCGCGAAGTCGACCCACATGTCGTTCGCAGCGCCGCGGGCGAGAGGCCCCGACAGTGTCCACTCCCGGAAATACCGATCCCCGCCCGGATCGACGTCGAGCCCCGTGGCGACGTGGAAGGGCGGGTGGTCGTCGATGGTCAACCACCAGGCGGACGGCGTTCCGGAGCCATTCATCGACCCGTGGTAGCGGAATCGATGCCACTCCCCGTCGAGCAACGATCCAATCCCTCCGGGAAACGGCCACCTGCGCCCGCCCGGAATCGACGATCCGTCCTCGCCACCCACAACCATTCGCAGCGCGTCGCCATCGGAACCAACCGTCGACTTCCACTGCCCGTTCGGCCGGACATGCCCGTCGGGGGTGACGGCGAGAACTTCGTAGTCGGCCGGGGCGTCCAAAGCCGCGGGCCCGTTGATCGTACTCCAATTGTCCGAGAAACGGACCCACACCTCCAGCCAGAAGTCCCGCGGCCGGATTCGGTCGATCCCGGGCGGGACGATCGTAACCCCCACGGCCTGATTCCGTCGTCCCGAGGCGCGGTTGAATCGCATCCGGATCGCGGTGGAGTCTCCGCCCGGCGCGTCAACGCCCCGCAGGAGCTGCTTCGAACCATCGTTGCCCGCGGACGCGAGTGCGCCGGTCCCGTAGGCTGCAGGAAGGTCCGGATACCGCCACGCTTCGGTGTACCATGCTTCACCAGCCGGACCCTGCGGGTAGTCCCAGGGGTCGAAGCCCGAGGCGACGATCATCCATGCGCGCGCAGTCCAAGCGACGTCGCGATAGTCGATGGCCCCATCGACCACGGGGTTGCATCGAGCGAACGCCTCCGTACCGACCGGAGGCGGAGTCACGGCTCGCACCGCGAGATCTACGACGGCGAACACGTCGTCGAAGTCGATCGCCCCGTCGGCCGAGCAGTCCCCTATGACTCCCGTCGTGACCTCGACCGCCGATGCCGCCCCGAGTCGTCCCGGCGCCTCCGCGATTCGGGTCGACACAGGTAGGCGCCCGGGCCTCGCCGACACGACGCGGGTTCCGACCGAGCGAACCGAAACGGAGCCGCCGTCCAGCCGGGCCGCCCGATCGATCTCGAGGTAGATCTCGGGCTCACCCCCGTCCACAACCTCGAACACGAAGGTACCCAGCCGGTCCCGGAGCCCCTCGTCAGCGAGCGCCAGGAACGCGAGTCGACCGGTAAGCGACCCCCGAATGTCGAACGCGAGGGTGGCGCCCTCCGCTGCCTCGTGCCGGACGGCACGCAAGCGTGCCGGGTCGTATCGAAGCTCCCCTTGCAGGAGGGCCGCCACCCGCTCGGTACCCTCCGCGGGAGCGTCGAGACCGATCGCCGCGAAGGCGAGGGTCGTCGGCCCGACGCGTTCGAACGAGATCTCCAGTCGTACAGTAGACTCCTCTTGGGTCGGCCCGACACTACCGTCCGCACAGGCCCACGTGAACACGCCCGTCAGGAACGCAGTTGCGAGGGTCGCCGGTTGGGCCCAGCGGGGTCGAGCGCACATGACCGGAGCTGCCGATGAAATGGGGGTCGAAAGGGGACCACCAGACTACCGGTTCGGCTTCACCCTACGATCACCGTCGGGATGCGTTCTGGGGGCTGTTCGGTCCCGGGGGTGTCACGAGCATCCACGACGTGTCGGATCATCCGGCCCTCCGCCTGGTGTCCCGTTTGAGAAGTCCGGAGCGTACCGAGAGGGGGTGTGGGCTTGGGTGGCGAGGCGGAACGACGCGGCGTAGCGATAGCTACGGCAAGAAGTTCCAACGACGCATCCCGTGGATGCCCCCGCGCACGAACGGCATCAGGACTTTGGCGACACTACACTAGTCACCCACCGGCGGCCGGGCGTCGGGTGCGCGCTCATCGTCGTCCTCGGCACTTCCGGGGTTCCGCTCTCCCCGGGGGGTGTCGCCACCGCGCACGAACTGCTCGATCTGCCCGAGCAGGGTGTCGCTCCCCGCCGTGCTGGCGCCGAACAGCCCGTCCTCACCCGCTTCGCCCGCCTCCATCTTGTCCATGGCCCCATTCAGGTTCAGCCAGAGATCGAACCGCTCGCTGAGGCGCAACACGGAGTAGAAGAGGCGCGGCCGGGTGCCGCCCCCTGCGATCACGTCGAGAACCGCCGCGCCGATGGCGAGGTTCATGAGGGCGAGGTCCTTGAGACCGTCGATCGCCAGCTTCACGAGGAAGATGACGAGGTCGCGGAACATCACGGACCGCTTGGCTTGGAGCATGGGTGTTCGGGTGTGTCGGAAGGGGAGTGTGTATGTCGAGGCCGTACGTCGACTCGGGCCACCCGGGTTCAAGGTGGCGCCGTGCACCGGCGTCGACCAGCTTTCGGGGGCCCTCCCCCTGGTGTGCTTTCGTTCACTGCAGACGCGAGGTCTCCCCGTGCGTACGTCGATCCGGATCCCCAAGCTCGCCCTGCTCGCCGCGCCGCTGTTCGCCTGCGGCTCGGGCGAATCGCCCCCTCCCGAGGCCCGGGCAGAGGCAGGACGCGCCCTGGCCGACATCCAGGCCGAGATCGCCGGTTCCACCCCCGACATCACGGCCCGCGACCTCGGTGCCCGCATCGAGCTCCTCGCGCACGACGAGATGGAGGGCCGCGCCCCGTCGACCCCCGGCGGGCAACGCGCGAGCCAGTGGATCGCCGACGAGATGGCCCGGATCGGACTCGACCCGATGTCGGGAGACAGCTACTTCCAGCCGGTGCCCCTCGTCGAGGCCACGGTGAACCCCCGGTCGTCGGCTCTTTCGTTCAGCACGCCGGACGGAGAACTGGCTGCCGAATACCTGACCGACGCCGTCTTCTGGACGAAACGGCTCGACGAAGAGCTGTCGGTAGCCGCCTCCGACGTCGTGTTCGTCGGCTACGGGGCCGTGGCGCCCGAGTACGGGTGGGACGACTACGCCGGCCTCGACGTCGAGGGGAAGACGGTCGTGATGCTGGTCAACGACCCGGGCTACGCCACCGAAGACCCCGATCTGTTCAACGGCCCAGCGATGACCTACTACGGCCGGTGGACCTACAAGTACGAGGAGGCCGGGCGCCAGGGCGCCGCTGCGGCCCTCGTGATCCACGACACCGAACCGGCGTCGTACGGGTGGAGCACGGTGGCGAGCAGCTGGACCGGCCCGCAGTACGATCTCGATCGCGGCGACGCCGGCGACCCCCGCGCCGTGCTCGAAGGGTGGCTGACGCTCGAGGCGGCGCAGCGGCTCTTCTCCTCGGCCGGACTCGATCTGGCCGAGCTGCAGGCGCGCGCGGCCGAACCGGGCTTCCGACCGGTGGCCCTCGATGGCGTCACCGCCGAGGCGAGGCTCACCACGGCCATCAGCCGACGCGAGAGTCGCAACGTGGGAGGGGTGATCCGGGGAGCCGAGCGCCCGGACGAGTACGTCGTCTACACCGCCCACTGGGATCACCTGGGGCTCGCCCTCTCCGTGCTCGAAGACGACCGGGTCTACAACGGGGCCGTCGACAACGCCACCGGTGTCGCCGCGATTCTCGACATCGCCGAGGCGATGACGGCGCGAGAGGCAGCGCCGCAACGCTCGGTGCTGTTCCTCGCGGTGACGGCCGAGGAATCGGGGCTGCTCGGGTCGGAGTACTACGCGGTGAACCCGACCGTGCCCCTCGCCCAGATCGTCGCGGGACTCAACATCGACGCGATCCTTCCGGCCGGCCCCAGCCGCGACATGGTGGTGGTCGGCTTCGGAGCTTCGGAACTCGAAGACGAGCTGCGCGCGGTGGCCGGGCCCCTCGGAAAGACACTCGTACCCGACCCCAACCCTCAGGCGGGCTACTTCTACCGCTCCGACCACATCTCGCTGGCCAAGCGCGGCGTGCCCATGCTCTACACCGACCCGGGCCCCGACCTGATCGACGGAGGGACCGCCGCCGGTACGGCCTTCGCCGATGCGTATACGGCGGAGCGGTACCACGCCGTGGGGGACGAATACGACGCGGAGTGGAATCTGGAGGGCCTCGTCGAGGCGACCGACATCCTGCGCGCGGTCGGTGAAAACCTCGCCGACTCCGACCGCTGGCCGAACTGGTACGAGGGCAACGAGTTCAGGGCGCTGCGCGACGCGATGCTCGTCAGGCGCCCGTGATCTCCCGGTATGCGACGACGATGGGATCCCGCGCACCGGGACGCCCGAAGCGGCCGTAGTCTTCGAACCCGACGAGCGGGTCGCGCATGGCCAGGATCTCGTCCTGCGTGCGGCCCGCTTCGATCTGTGCCTGCACGAAGGTGAGGACCCCGACCAGATAGTCGCGGAGTCCGAGGAGGTCCGCGCCGCTTCCCGTGACCGGGTAGTCGGGCCCCGCGTGGCCGAAGATGTAGATCGTCTCGTCGTCGTGGGTGTCGACGGTGGTCTGAAGCACCTGGATCCACCCGCGCAGCGTAGCTCCGGCGGCGGCATCGACCACCGGGTGGCGCATGTGGAACATCAGGTCGCCCATGTGGACGACGTTCGCTCGCTCGAAGGTGATGACCGCGTCGCCGCTGGTATGCGCGCGACCGTGGTGCCGCGCCACGATCCGCTCGTCCCCCAGTTCGGCGCTCCACTCGTCGGTGAACGTCGTATCGGGAAACAGCTGGTCCTCGGGTGGAAGCCCTCCCGGCGGCCGACGCATGTGGGCCTCGGCCTGCGCGTGGGCGACGACGCGGCGCGCGATTCCCCGGAACGCCACGTTACCCGCGGTATGGTCGCCGTGGTGGTGGGTGTTGAGGAGCACATCGACCGGCCGGCCTCCCGAGCGCTCGCTCAGCCCCTCGATACAGGCCTGTGCCTGCTCGGGGAACTGGCTGTCGACCACGGCCACGCCCCCGTCGTTGACCAGGTAGCCGATCGTACCGCCGCGCATGGTGAAGAATCCCACGTTGCGGCGGATCTCCGTGAACTCGCGCGGTACGAGCCACCCGACCGCGCGCTCGGGGATGGACGATCCTCGAACTCCGGACGGCACGAAAAGGGCGCCGGCCGCAGCGGCGGAGGCGGCGAGGAAGTCTCGGCGGGTGGGTGCCATGAGGCTCTGGGTCGATGAGGAAACGTCGATCGAGGTTGTGCGGGATGGGCACGCCGCACAAGGCGACGCCCAGGCACAATGGCGCCACGGGTCGCCCAGCAGGCCCCCGGGGCGTGGCCGCAGGCCCCCGATGGAAACCCGCGTGGGACCGCCGCCGTAGGCCCCGGCGAGCCGCGGGGAGGTCTCGCGGGCGAGGCCGACCATGACGAGGGGGCGTGACGTGGAGCGTTCGATCCGACACCTGAGGCTGGCGGCTCGCCGCCTCGTACGCGCGCCTCTCTTCGCCGCGACGGCGGTGATCACCCTCGGCGTGGGCATCGGCGCCAACACGGCGATCTTCAGCGTCCTCAACGGCGTCCTCTTCAAGCCCCTGCCCTTCCAGGACAGCGACCGACTCGTCGCGCTGTGGCACTCGGCGCCGGGGCTCGGCTTCGACGTCCTCAACCAGTCGCCCGCCACCTACTTCACCTACCGTGCCGACACCCAGGTGCTCGAAGACGTGGCCATGTGGGACGACAACATCGCCCAGGTGTCGGGGCTGGCCGAGCCCGAGCAGGTCGAGACGCTGATGGTCACCGACGGCTTCCTGCCCCTGCTCGGGGTCGAGGCCGCGATGGGGCGCCGTTTCGTGGCCGATGACGACGCGCCGGGGGCCGCGCGCACCGTGATGCTGACCCACGCCTACTGGCAGCGAGCCTTCGGCGGAGACCCGCAGGTGGTCGGCCGGTCGCTGCAGGTGAACGGTCAGCCGCGCGAGATCATCGGAGTCCTCCCGGAGGGATTCCGCTTTCTCGAGACGGACCCCGCCTTCCTGTACCCGGGCCAGTTCGACCCCGCCGAGACCTTCTTCGGAAACTTCTCGTACCAGGGGATCGGACGGCTGAGCGCCGACGCGACGATCGACCAGGTGGCCGCCGAGGTGGAGCGCCTCATCCCCGCCGCCGTCGAGCGCTTCCCGGGGCCGGTCACCATGAGCATGGTCGAGCAGGCGCGCTTCGGGGCCCTCATTCGACCGCTCAAGGAAGACATCGTCGGCGACGTGCGCTCGGTGCTGTGGGTCCTCCTGGGCACCGTCGCCTTCATCCTCCTGATCGCGAGTGCGAACGTCGCCAATCTCTTCCTGGTGCGTGCCGAGGGAAGCCAGCGCGATGTCGCGGTCCGCACCGCCCTGGGGGCCGGCCGCCGCGACGTGGCCGGACAATTCCTGGGCGAAAGCCTCGTGTTGGGTGCGCTGGGTGGCGTGCTCGGGGTCGGCATCGCGTGGGCCGGCCTTCGCCTGCTGCTCTCCCTGGCACCCGCCAACCTGCCCCGGCTCGCCGAGATCACCCTCGATCCTGTGGTCCTCGCGTTTGCGGCGGTCATCTCGATCCTGGCCGGGCTCCTCTTCGGATCGTTCGCGCTGTGGCGGTATGGGCGCCCCAACCTGGTCGGCTCCCTCAAGGAAGGCGGGCGCGGCGGAAGTCAGGGCAAGGAGAGGCATCGCGCCCGCAACGGACTCGTCGTGGCTCAGGTGGCCCTCGCCCTCGTGCTCCTGGTCGGCTCAGGGCTGATGATCCGCTCGTTCCAGGCCCTCCGCAACGTCGACCCCGGCTTCGATCCGGCGGATGTGCTGACCTTCCGGGTCTCCATTCCGTCGGCGGAAATCGAGAGCCCTGACGCCACAATGGCGGCCTACGAACAGATCGTACGAGGGCTGAACGACATCCCGGGCGTCGCCATGGCCGGGGGAGCCAACTCGATCCCGCTCGGGGGGTGGGATTCCAATGACGCGGTCTTCGTCGAAGACGCTCCGACTCCCGAGGGCGAGATCCCTCCCATCCGTCGCTTCAACTGGGTGATGCCCGGCTACTTCGAGACCGTCGGGATTCCGATGCTCGCGGGCCGGGATCTGTCGTGGGACGAGGTGAGGGAAGGCCGCCCGGTCGTGGTGGTGTCGGAAAGCTTCGCGCGCGAGTACTGGGGTGAACCCCAGCGAGCGATCGGGCGTCGCGTCGGGGCCATCAACGTTCAGGGCGGAGACATGCTCTGGAACGACATCGTCGGCGTGGTCGGGAACGTCCGCGAAGACGGCCTCGACCAGGAGGCGCCTTCGACGATGTACTGGCCGTTGCTCCAGCGGGACTTCTACGGAGAAGGGGGCGAACTGCGACGTTCCGTGGCTTTCGCAGTACGGGCGCAGCCGGGGGTGTTGGCATCGCTTCAAGGGCGTGCACGCGACGTCGTGTGGAGCGTCGCGCCGAGCGTCCCGGTCGCGCAGGTCCGTCTGCACACCGAACTGGTCGAGCGCTCCATGGCCCGCACGTCGTTTTCGCTCGTCATGCTGGGAATCGCCGCGGCGGTCGCCCTCCTTCTCGGCGCGGTGGGAATCTACGGCGTGATCTCGTACGCCGTCAGCCAGCGGACTCGCGAAATCGGGGTTCGCATGGCGCTCGGAGCCGAACGGGGAACGGTGAGCCGGATGGTTGTGAAGCAGGGGCTGATCCTCGCCGCGGTCGGCGTCGGCCTCGGGCTGGCCGCAGCGGCCGGCCTCACCCGCCTCATGACGTCGATGCTCTTCGGTGTCGAGCCCATCGACCTGCCCACCTACGGGGCCGTATCCATGGTGCTGGCAGCCGTGGCGATCTTCGCGAGCTGGCTTCCGGCCCGTCGAGCCGCCTCGGTCGATCCGGCGATCACACTTCGGCAGGAGTAGAGGGCGGGCCCGGCGAAGAATCAACGTACGCGGACGAGGGTGGAGTGCACTTCCCGCCCCGCCCCGAGTTCGGGTGCATCGACAACGGCCAGCGCCCGCGCACCTGCGTTGACCGTGAAGACCGCATACGCTGCGGCCCCGTTGGCCATGCGTACGGAGAAGCCCTCCACCGGACCCAGGGGCAAGACCCGAAGGGGGTATCGTCGATCGATCAACCGCAGCGCCGAAATCAGAGAGCGATAGTCCCAGCTCGGCTGCCGAAAGCGCGTCGCGGGGGTGGGCAGGAAGTCATCGACGAAGAGCCCGACGCTCCAGTCTTCGACCCAGGGGAGCGGGTCCGTTCCGAGGGCCGCCTCCAGGTTGTCGAGCCCGGCGAGCGGACCATCGACGAGGGCCCGGAAGAACGCGATGTCCGAACCCTCCCGCCGGTCGGCCGCGTAGCGAAGAAATGACCACGCAGCCCCGCGTGTGGCCGAGCCGTCGCGTCCCATGAAGGAGCGATCGTGAGGCGACTGGAGGTAGGCGTCGAGGCGACCGAGGTTGTTGTACATGAACTGGGTGAACGCCTCGGTCCTCTCCAACGCCGCCGTGACGTCCTCGGGCCCAAGATTCTGGCGCGCCGACAGGCCACTCCAGGAGTAGAACATCAGTTCCTCGGCGATGTGGCTCAGCCCTTCGTTCAGCCACGTCTCCTCGAGGACGGGAGCGTTCGTGACGTGAAGACGCCGCGAGGTATTCACCAGGTGCTGGTACTCGTGGCCGATCGTGCCCAGCATGACCTGCTGGAGCGTAGCTCCCCTCACAGGGACTCCCCTCACCTCGCCTGCGGGGTCGGGCACCGCGAGGTAGAGCACCTCGGCTTCATTGCTGCCCGGACAGGGATTGGTCCGCCCGGGAATCCCTTGGCGGGGGAACACATCGCCGCGGTAGAAGAAACCGATGGCCAGCGTAGTGCTGGCCCCGGGGGGCACGATCTCGTTGACCGCCCGGGTGAAGAAGAGGATCACCCGACCGTTGTCGTCGAGATCCGTACCCTCGCCGAAGGCCTCGCGAAGTGTAGGCAGAACCGCCTGTAGCCCCTCGGCGAATCCCCGCAGGTCGTCATCGGTGAAGGCTTCGGAGGTCGGGTTGTCCGGATCGGTCACGGCCACCACTTCGTCGGTCACTGCAACGACCCGGCCGGCCCGCCGGTCGATATCCTCCTCCTGGCACGAGGCCGCCACGTTGATGAGCATGACGTCGCCCTCGCCGGGGACCGTGGCGGGAGGCCGCGCCCCGCGTGGCAGCGCATCGATCGCCGATCCCGAGGAGGTGGGGGGGAAAGTGCCTGGGTCACCTCGGAGGAGCCCCGCGATCTCGGGCTCCCGCAGGTCGGTCAATGCGCGAGTCGCCGTCGCGTGCCCTTCGAGCAGCCGTAACGCCTCGTCACCGCCCGAGGCGCCGAACCGGTCCGTGATCGCGGGGGCCGCACCGGGGCTACCAGGTAGGAGATCGGCCGTCAGGGGCGGCATCCCGAAGCCCGAGCCATACACCCGCACCGTGGCCTTGGTGAGAGTGTCGCGAGCCCCGGACACGAACGGCACCAGCAGATACGTACCTGCCTCGGCATTCTCCAGGCAGAACCGTCCATCGTTCGGCACTCCCACGAGGGTCTCGCCCACGGCCAGGCGTCGGGGCGTACCCTCGCGGCACTCCTCTTCGCCGGCGAACCCCGTGGGCCCGTCGCCACACCCGGCGAAGACCAGAGCTGCAGCCACCACGAGCCAGGTTCGCATGACATCGCCGGGAGAGGTGGAACGGCGAATCAATCTCATCGGAAGAAGTCCGTATCGGTGACCCGGGTACGGTTCCCGGCTCGGTCGATGACGTCGGCCGACACACTGAGAACCTTTGCGATCGGTATGTTGCCGATCCGAAGCGGCGGTATCTCGAACGGCGGCAGGTAGCCCGCCACGTTGTAGATGCCCTCGTCCGGGCGCCCATCCGTACCCTGCCCCAGGGTGCCGTCGGCGAACCGGGCCGTCATGAACACCCCGGCCAGGTCGCCATCGGGATCGGTTGCGCTGATCCTCGTGGTGAGGGAATCGCCATCGAGCACGACGTTGAAGCCGGTCACGTCCGGCGGGTCGCCCTCCTCGTTGCCCCGACGCTCCTCACCCCAACCGGTCGTGTTGCCGGCGCGATCCATCACGATCAACGCGGTGCAGGCGCTCTCGATCCCGGCCGCGCCGTCGGGGAGGGGTACCGACCCGACGATCCGGATGGTGTCCTGCCCTCGCGTGCGGTCGAAGAAGAGGCGATCCCGCGTAACGCCCGTCCCTTCGAAAAGGGGGGAGCCCAGGCAGTCGGTCACATTCCAGGCGTACGAGGCCGGGTTGGCATCGGGCAACACCACCTCGGCGTAGAAGGAGCTCACGCCGGCTTCGATCGACGACTCGTAGCGCAGGAACCGAGGGCTTCGGTCCCGGTCGGAGCACCGAACCCGAAAGAACACCGTGCATCCGCCTGGGTCACATTCGCGCCGACCACGCTCGGCGAGCAACTCGCGCGTCCTCCTCTGGCCTCGGCCACCACCATGGCATACACCGCAACCAGGGCGAAGCCCAGAGCGGCGCGGATGTGCGTCGAAGTTGTCGTCACGAGACGAATCTCCACCATCAAAAAGGCCCGTTCGCGACGTTTGGGGTCGCGGACGGGCCGTCGGGCCGAGGCCCCAGATTCGGGGCGGCCTTTTTTGGGGACCCGGATCGTACGGGGCCACCGGCGGGCCGACAAGCACTCAAGTCGCCACCAAGCCGTAACGAGTCCGCGACAGCACTTTGGTGGCTTGGGACGGCTCGCCGGCCTCGCGCGCGGGGCGTAGTTTAGCTGGTATGATTCGACACCTTTTCGGGCGAGCAATCGCCCTTGCGATGGCTCTTCTGGCCTGCTCCAGCGAGACTCCGCCCGTCGAACCACCGGCGGTGACGACCGATCTCTGCCCGACTCCTGCCACCGGAATCCAGGTAGGCGGCGAAGCGATGCTTCGCGATCGAATCGCCACCCCGGCGCGGCGCCTCGTCCTGATGGGCGGAGGCCCCGAAGGCGACGTCGCGTCGGCCGGATTCGTCGATGCGGCGCGCGGCGGAGATGTGCTCGTGCTTCGCGCCTCGGGGTCGCTGACCAGCTACCCGTCGTACTTCCGGGGCCTGGCCTCGGCACCGGCGCCGGCCTCCATCCAGACCGTGGCGACCGCCCAACCCGAGCGCGCCGGCCAGGCAGCCGTGTTGTGCCGGGTCGAGCGCGCCGAGGCGATCTGGTTGGCCGGCGGGAACCAGTGGAACTACCTCGGCCTGTGGCCGGCGGGGCTGCACGACGCCCTCACCGCGGTTCACGCGCGAGGCGCCGTCGTGGGTGGGACGAGCGCTGGAGCGATGACGTGGGGGGAGGCCTCGTTCGCCGCCCGTTTGGGCTCGGTCACATCGCCGGAGGCGCTCGCCGACCCACTCGCAGCCCACACCGAACTGGCGTATCCCACCTTCTTCGCTCCCGAGCTGGGCGGCACGGTCGTCGACACCCACTTCTCGGCCCGAGACCGCGAGGGTCGCCTCCTCGCCTTCATGGCCCGATTCATCCACGAGCGGGGAGCGTCGGAGGTGCGCGGGGTGGGCCTCGACGAAGGCGTCGCGCTGGTGGTCGACGGGGATCGCTGGTCGGTGGAGGGACCGGCCGGCAAGGCCGCCTGGCTCTACGAAGTCGTAGATCGCCCCGAGCTGGCCGTCGCGAAGCCGCTCGACCTCTCGGGTGTGGCGCGGCGACGGCTCGACCCGGGGACGACGGGCGACTGGCCGGTCGCTCTGGAGGGACCGGGGGTCGATCGGCTCGAGGTGGTCGCCGGAGAGGTGCGATGATGCGCCGCCGCGCCGCTACGACGATCCTCGCCGCTGCCGTCGGCGCGTCGGCGTGCGGCGACACCGAACCGCACAGCACCACGGTATCGGTGCGAGACAGCGCGGGTGTGACGATCGTGGAGTCCCGCGAACCGCGGTGGGGTCCGGATGAGGCCTGGACCATCGCGGCCGATCCCGAGGTGGTGATCGGCAGCGTCGAGGGGGATGAGCGGTATTTGCTGGATGGTGTGTGGGGACTCCGGGCGTTCGACGACGGACGGATCGCGGTGCTCGACTACGGGTCGAGACGAGTGCGGCTATACGACCCCGAGGGGCGACACCTGGTCGACATCGGCGGGCCCGGCGAAGGTCCTGCGGAGTTCAACCGGCCACAGTACGTCGGCGTGCTGGGCGATACCGTGGTCGTCTTCCAGAGCGCACCAGTACGCCTCAGTTGGTTCGACGACGGGGGGGCCTTTTTGGACGCCCGCACGATCCCGTCGGGATCGGGTGGGCGTCCCCTCTTCGGATGGGCCTTCGCCCGCTTCGATGACCATTCGTTGGCCGTGGCGGTCTCGGCCCCGGAGGCCCCGTCCGACCGGCCTGGGCCGGCGAGAGAGAAGGCGTCGATCTGGCGACTCCACGTGGAGCCACCGGCCCTCGACTCGCTCCTCCCGCTCGATGGCGAAGAGGTACTCGTTCAGGCCGAGGGGGGGTGGAACTCGGTGGAGTTCGGCGGCACGACCTGGTTCGCGGCCGGACCGGGCGGAATACATACCCTGGAGACGGCGACCTACGATCTTCACACCTACGACCTCGACGGCCGCCTCACCCGGATCGCCCGGCGGCCCTTCGAGCGGAGGCCTGTAACCGATGAGCACAAGCGCCGCCTGGTCGAGCAGCTCGTCGCCGCTCAGGAGGTCGATGAGGACAGGGTGCCCCTGCTTCTGTCGATGCTCGACCAACCCGGCCGGGTCGCCGATGTCCTCCCCTCGACGCGGATGCTGGTTGCCGACCGGTCCGGGAATCTGTGGGTCGAGAACTTCGAGGACGTCGGCATCGAGGCGGGCAGCTTTTCCGTGTTCGACCCGGACGGTGTCTGGTTGGGCGACGTCGACCTCCCACCGGGTCTGCCCTGGCTTCGAGGCCTCAGGGGCATCGCCTTCGACATCGGGGAGGATTGGTTGCTCGGGGTGTGGACCGACGAGCTCGGGGTCGAGCAGGTGAGACGATACCGGATCGTCAAGCCTGGCGGGGGTTAGCACGGCGAAAACGAACAATACTTCTCATTCTAGTGAAGCCCTTCGGGCAGCGGAACACGCACCACGAAGGGCACGTCGAGATCGTCCTGCTCGACCGTGTATCGTCGCCCGGCACGCCAACCTCCTCATACGGTCATTGGCTGTCCGGCGGCAGGCCGGCAATGCGATATCGAACCAGGTAGGGCACGTCGTAGTCCCCCTCGTACGAGCCCCACACCGTGTCGCCCCGCGCGTCTGCGAGGCTCCGCGATCCGTCGAGCGCGGTCTCCCCGACGATACGGCCGTCGGCGTCGAGGACTGTCCAGGTGGCGGAATCGGGCGCCGGATGTGGCCCACGCAGCCAGACCCGCCCGTCATGGTCGATGAACGCTCCCTCGACCGGGGGGCGGTACTCCGGCCAGGTCATCTGCTCGTCGACCGCCCGCTCACAGGCGCCTTCGGGCCAATCGCTCCCCCGGCCGCAGAACTCCGAGATCCAGTCCTCCTGCACCGAGCCGATCGGCACGAGCGGGGCCGTCAGGTCGAAGACCACCACCGTGTCTCTGCTCAGATCGATCGTGCGAACCACCACCTTCGACGAGTCGGAAGCGCCTTCAGTGGCGACCAAGGTGATCGACCTCCCGCTCGGGTCGACCATGAGATGGTCTTCTCTTCCGGCGGGGTGGGGTCCCGTCCTACCTCTCTGCTCCAATTGCACATTGAAACAGCAGTCCCCGAACGACATGAGGGCCAACGTATCGATCACGCCACCCGTGCGGGCGACCCGAACCAGAGGCACGGTGTCGAGCTGGCCCGTCCCGGCATAGCTGCCCACACCCCCCTGGTACAGCAGACTTCCGTCGGCCAGCACCGCGACCGGGCGAGGGCGGGGCTGGAAGTCACCGAACGGCTCGAGACGCGGCTGAAACTGCGTGATCGGGCGCCCCGAGCGGGCGAACTGGTGCACGGCGCCCCCGTCGCTCACCCAGATCGTATCGCCGTACGTCGACGGCACCCACGGCATCATGAACTCTCCTGGCCCCTCCCCTCGCCGCCCGATCGCTCCCACCGAATCACCCGACGACGACAGTACGAGCACATACCCCACTCCGTACTGCGTCACCAGCACGGTGTCGGCGCCGAGCATGCGCAGACCCGTCACCGTAGTGAGGGTCAGGGGGCCATCCATGCTTCCGGCGTGCACCTCTTCGACCAGCGCGAAGCGAGGTACGCGGTCTCCCGAGTCGACCGACGAGCACGCGGCTCCGAGGACGACCAGCGCGCCCCAACCGCTCGCACGCGCCGCGAATCCAACCCGCATCCCCCCTCCTCGATCGAACGTCGACGATACCGCACCGTAGACTGCGATCCGCCGACCGGCAAGCAAGGTGGGCGCCAGCGGGCGACCGGACGCTCGGTTGCCGCGCGAACCGCGCCGGCCCATGGTGACCCCGTCGACGTCACCGCCCCTTTCACCGGAGAACGCGATGCACTGGCTCGAACGGACGAAAGTCGGGCTCCAGGCAGGGAGCCTCGCCGGCGCGGGGGTGGCCCTCTTCTACCTCGCCGCCGACGTGGTCCAGTTGACCCCGCTGGAGACGGTGGCGGGGCTGGCCCAGGCCTTCCTGGGCGTTTCGATCGACACGTCTGCAGAGGGGATGGCGGCCGCGGCGTTCGCGACGACGGCGGCCAGCGTGGGTCTGTACACGCTGCTGCACTTCGCCGCCTTCGCGGCCCTCGGGCTCGTCGCCACCTGGCTCGTGCCCGTTGCATCCTTCTGGGCGACGCTCGGCCGTGGAGCCGTGTTCGGCGGCG
>JANQNV010000258.1 GCA_028279425.1 Longimicrobiales bacterium
GAAGCGTCGGGGTCGACTTGGTGAACAGCCGATCGGGAAGCCCGGCGGAGCGCCCTCGTTCGTTCCAGGTGATCGCGAGGATGCGGCGGGCGCTCGACCCGTTGTCCCCCCCCAGGACCTCCACATCCTGGACCGCTGCCCCTGGCGTCCCCGCCCCGACGACCGCGGTCAACCACTCCGGTGTGATCGCCTCCCCGTGCCACGGGACCTCGCTCGGGGCCTTCGGTGTCGGTCGACGGATGTTGTCCGCGATCGAGTACGCCGCAAGGCGTGTTCGGCTCGGCAAGGTCGACGCGTCGATTGCTGTGGCCACGGCGTCTCCTTTCGCAGCCCCTCTCTCGCCTGAATTCCGTGCAATCGAGGTGGGCGGTGAGTGACCCGAAAGGATACGACCAACCCGTCCCCTCAGGCCAGCGAGCGGAGTTCGGGCATCGCGTGCTCGGCGAAGAGCGCCTCCGAGCGGAGCACCGACTCGAGGGGGAGATCCCCAAACCGATGCCAGGTGAGCAGGTGTCCGGTGTCGCTCGTTTCGATCACCTCCCGCGTCTTCTTCTGCACCGTCTCCGGGGAACCGGCGATCACGATGTCGAAATCCATCAGGACCTCGAGCGGCGGGGGGTTGCTCGGGTCTTTGAAGGGCGCGAAGTACTCCTTGTAGTAGGCGTAGTCATCGGGGAGGGCGCGGAGATCCTGCGGCACCACCGCCGGGATGAAGAGCTCGAAGAGGTTCACGATGGCCGCCCGGGCCTCCTCGATCGCCTGCTCGTCGCTGTCGGCGACATGGACGAAGCGCAGCAAGACGTTCTGGTCACGCGACCAGGTCCGGCCCGCCGCCTCGGCCTCGTCGCGGTAGATCTCGTAGCGGTTTCTCGTGATCTCGGGCGTGAGAAAGGCGCTCGCCATCGCGTAGCCATGGCGACCCGCCCAGCGGATCGTCGGCTCGGAGAGGGAGGCGACAAAGATGGGCGGGTGGGGTGTCTGCAACGGACGCGGCCAGATCGTCGCGCCATCCAACGCGTAGAACTCGCCCTTGTGAACCACCTTTTCCTCCTGCCAGAGGCGGAGCGCCAGCTCGAGCGATTCCTCGAAACGGGGCCGCGCCTCGGAAAAGGGAATCCCCGCCTTGATGAACTCGTGCTCGTCGACCCCACGTCCGATCCCGACGTCCAGACGCCCGCCGGTCAGCAGGTCGAGCATCGCGGTCTCTTCGGCAAAGCGGACCGGCTGGTGAAAGGTGAGGACGTTCACCATGACCCCCATCCGGATCCGTCGTGTCCGCTGCGAGAGCGCGGCCAGAATCAGGTTCGGTGAGGGACAGAGGTTGTAGGGGCTGAAGTGGTGCTCGGCCAGGTAGATGCTGTCGTAGCCGAGCTCCTCGGCGCGCGTGTACTCCTCCAGATGCTCCTCGAAGAGTGTTTTGGCGAGCTCGGCGTTGTACGAGTCGTCGGTGGTGCCGTGGGGCCAGGAGGTCGTGTCGAACAGAGAGAAGCGCATGGAAGGCTCCTGAGCAGACCGGTCTAGAGCCGGTCTTGCAAGAAGTCGATGTGAACCCGGTTGAAGGCGTCGACGATCTCCCACTGGGGCCAGTGGCCGGCGCCTTCCAGAATCACCTTTTTCGAATGGGGCAGGAGCTCCGCCATCTTGTCGGCGACCGTCGTCGGGGCCGTGGGGTCGTGAACGGTCCAGAGCACGAGTGCCTCGTGTCGCGTGTGGCGGAGCTCGTCGTCGGTGATCCGGATGTCTTTTCGAATCTCGGGCACCTGGACGTCGAGCATGCGTTCGACGTTGGCCCGAAATTCCGGCATGCCGTAGATCCGCATACGGATATCGACCAGCTCTTCGGTGACCTTCGTCTTGTCCTCCATCAGCCACTCGAGACGAGCGCGCACCTCCTCGCGGTTGCCGTTCATGACGGCGGGGAGGGTGAGCTCGCGGATCCGCTTGAAGAGATTCTCGTCCCAGTTGTACCCACCACAGGTGTTGAGCACGAGCTTGTCGGCGCGGTCGGGGTGGTTGGTGGCGAGGCGAAGCGCCGTCCACCCTCCGTTGGATTCTCCCGAGAGGTGGGCCTTCTCGATGCCCTCGACGTCCATCACGTTGATCAGATGCTCGACGTAGTCGGCGATCAGATACGGGGTCTCTGGCTTGTCGCTGAAGCCGCAGCCGATCGGATCGATCGCGAAGGTGTGAAAGTGCTCGCCGAGCGGGCCCACGTTGCGGGCGTAGGCCTCGAGGTGACCGGTCTGCCCCGGCAACAGAAAGAGGACCGGCATGCCCCGCTCCCCGGTCTCGAGAACGCGGGTGCGGACGCCCTTGGCGTCGACGAAGCGTTGGGTGAAGGTGACGTGCTCGAGATCTTGCCAGATGGTGTTGGCCATGGCGTCTCCTGTCGCGGAATCCGCTAGATGGGGGGGAGGCAGGACGAGGGGGTCAGCTGTTTGTGACCCCACATCGACGCGGTCTTTTCGACCGTGGTGACGTTCTCGCCGGGGACCACGTCGATCGATCCCCAACCGAACTCGATATCGAACCCCGATGGCGTACCCAGATAACACGAAACGGTCCGGTCGTTGGGATGCCGGCCCAGCGTCCGGCGCACCGGAACGCCGAGGGCCTCACAGTGATCGAGGGCAAACCCGACGTCGTCGAGCCCCCGCGCCTGCAGCATGAGGTGAAAGAGACCGGCGTTGGGTGCTTCGACCGCGGCCACGCTGTGGTGTCGGGGGTTGGTGTGGAGGAAGAGGATGCGAAAGTGCGCGTCCATCTCGTCCGTGACCGAAAAGCCGAGCACCTCCAAGTAGAAACGACGCGTGGTCTCGAGATCGCGGACGCCCACCGCCAAATGACCGAGCCCGTGCTCCCCCGTCACGAACCCGCGATGGGGCCTTCCGGGATGGAACGAAAGCGCCTTCCCTTCCTGCCCGTAGAAGAGCTCGTGGCGAAACCCGTCGGGGTCGCGGAAGTGCACCATGGCGCGAACGCGTCGCTGCGCGAGTTCCGCCGCGGTGGCCGCGCTCGTCGACACCCCCGCCTTCTCGACGCGCTCCACGGCGTCGGCAAAGGCCTCGGCGTGGGGCAGCTCCCACCCCGCGTAGGCGTGTCCCTCGGGTTCGCCCGGATGGACGGCCAGGCGGTGGGCGCGGTCGTCGACCCGCAGCCGCACGATGCCGTCCTCGCCCTCCTCGGCGAGCTGCATGCCCAACACCCGGGGTCCGTACTCCTTCCACCGCGCCGCGTGGGGCGACTGAATCCCGAGGTAGCCGAGACCGGTGATCTGCGTGCTCATCTTCACTCCCCGTCCATGGGTGGCGCCCGCTAGGCCGATGCCCGCGCCAGCTGTGCTTCGGAATGGGCCTCGTCCGCGGCCTTGAGATTCTGGTGCATGCGGCGCAACGCCCGGAGCAAGCGGGTCCGCTCGCCGTGGGACACCCCGCCCAGGGCCGCGTCGGTGAGCTCCGAGGAGATCGCAGCCAGCTGGGGAACCAGGGCCGCGCCCTCGGCGGTGAGCGCGATCTCTACGGAGCGGCGGTCCTCGGGCTTGCGGCGCCGCAGAATCAAGCCGCGCGCTTCGAGTTGATCGAGGCGTCGGGTCATCACCGCTGGATCGGTGTCGAGACGCCGCGCGAGGGCGGCGGGTGTGCCGGCCTCGCCGCGCTGCACCGTGATCAGAATCGCCCAGAGCGGCGGCGAGACGTCGTGCGCGGCCAGGGTCTCGGCAAAGCGCTCGTGGAGAAGGTTCGAGACCTCCCGGAGCCAGTACCCCAAACGCGTATCGAGACCGGCGGGCGGGTCGGGTGTCATCGGCGTCTATTATTGACCAATATCAACTATTGTCAAGAACAATTAAACGGCTGCGGAGGCGCTGCGGCGGCGTGGACCCGAACCCCCGGGAGGGGGAGAACGAGCTCAGCGGCGACGCTGGTGCGGCGGGCGGTGGCGAGGGCTTCGACCCGTCCGGGTCCGGTCTCCAGAGATCGACGCGAACGAGCTGCGCATCACGCGAGCGACCCCCGCGTCACGCCGAGCGCCGAGCGCGCGTTACCGCCCGAGGCCAGGCAGGCGCGAGAGCATCTCGTCCAGGAACGCCTGACGCGGCATCTGGGTCATCTGGTGGGCGAGGGCTTCGGCATCCGGGCCCACGACGTTGTGAATCGGCATGTCCTGGGTCGCACACCGGTAGATGAGGTCGGCCACGTCCGCAGGATCGGCCTTCTTGCCACCCGCCATCTTCATGTCGGCAATCACTTGCTCCATATAGGCGCCGAGGACGCGGGCGTACCCACCGTACTCGCCCTCGCCGCGGTCCCACGCGTCGTTCGCGGAGTCCGCGAACTGCGTGTCGAACCCGCCGGGTGCGATCGTGTGGATCCGGATGCCCCAGGCCGCGTACTCCATCGCAAGCGACTCGGAGAATCCTTCGACCGCGAACTTCGAGCCGCTGTAGAACACCGTGCCCGGACCGCCGACGAGACCCGCGATCGAGGTCAGGTTGATCACGCGACCGCGCCGGCGCTCGCGCATGAGCGGGAGGACGGCCCGGCAGACGTTCAGCGTGCCGAATACGTTGGTCTCGTAGATCGCGCGTCCCTCGGCGTCGGTGTAGTTCTCGAACGGACCGTGGGCTCCGACCCCCGCGTTGTTGACGAGGACATCGACGCCACCGAACTCGCGCTTGGCGAGGTCGAGCGCCGCGTGGATGCTCGCCCCATCGGCGGTATCGAGCCGGGCCACGCGCACCCGCTCGAGCTGGCCGAGCTCGTTCTCGTGTTCCGGCCTGCGCATGGTGGCGACGACGTTCCAGCCCTCGGCCTGGAAGCGTTCGGCGGCCAATCGGCCGAAGCCCGTCGAGGTCCCGGTGATGAGGGCGGTCTGGGTCATGTCCGTCTCTCCGCAGTAGAAATAGAATTAGAATTCTATTTCTACTGTGATAGAATCGCCCCGTCAACCCGAATCCGAAAGGAATCGCCGAGCGCAATGGCCAGGACCCAGGCCACCGTCGAGAGCCGCTGGGCGCGCGGTGGCCAGCAGCCCCGGAGCCACGCCACCCAGGACGCGTTTCTCGACGCCGCCGAGGCCCTCTTCGGGAAGCACGGTGTGGAGGGCACCTCGGTCACGGAGGTGGCCCGGCGCGCGGAGCGGTCGATCGGCTCGCTCTACCACCATTTCCAGAACAAAGAGATGCTGGTGATGGCGGTCGTCGACCGCATCCTCGGCGACCTCGATCGTGGCATCGCAAACGCCCACGACGCTGCCCAGTGGGAGGGGCTCTCCATCGGCGGTGTGTTTCGCCGCTATGTGGACCGGGCGCTCGCGCTCGACCGGGCCCGTCCGGGCTACAAACGCATCCTGCTGGAAGTCAGCCTCAGCGACGCCGAGACACGCGGACGTTACAAGCGGCTTCGAAGACGGCTCGGCGAAGGCCTCACCCAGCGAGTGCTCGACCGGCGGGACGAGATCGGGCACCCCGATCCCGAGACGGCTGCCCGCTTCGCTGTGGACCAGCTGAACGCGACGCTTACCGCCCGCCTCGACCGCGCCATGACCCCGACCCAGTTCGAGACGTCCACCGACGCGGAGTTCACGACGGAAGTCATTGCGTCGGTGGGGGCCTATCTAGCGCTCGTCGCCAGCGGCTGACTCGCGCTTCCTCGAGCGGCCGCAGCGCGTCGGGATCGTCGGAGCTCCGGACGCGAGTTCCAGCGAGCCGTGTCTTCGTCGCGTCCGGATTGGCGTAGACTCCTCGCCAGGCCCCGCCCACCGGGATCGGGGCGTACCGAACAGATGCTCGCGGGTCGCGAACCCGGCACGAAAGGATCCCTTGTGAGTGAATCGACCCTCCCCGCGTACCTGATCGCCCGGCTGAAAGTGAAGGACCACAAGGACTATTTCGAGCGCTACGCCGCGGGGGTCGCCGGGATGCTCGACAAGTACGGGGGCGAGCCGGTCGTAGCGTGTCCAACCCCCGAGACCGTCGAAGGCGAGTGGGACAGCAACTGGACGGTCGTTCTCCGCTTTCCCGATATGCAGCGGGCAAAGGCCTGGTACCACTCGGAGGAGTACAAACCGCTGCTCGATCTGCGTTTGAACGAGCTCACCGACGACGGTGGCGCGGCGGTCTTCGTCGAGGGCTTCGACCCCTCGGTGTTCCGTCTCTAGAGACCGACGCTCGGGTGTCGACTACAGGCTCGCCAGGAACTCTACGGTTCGGTCGCGGGCTCCGGGCTCGGCGTCGATGCACGCTGCGTTGAAATCGGTCACGCCGCTGGCCTCGATCCGCGCGATCGACTCTCGAAGCGCCCGCTCGTCGCCGACGAGTGCCAGATCCTGCGGGTGGGCCACGCCCTCGCGGTCGAGCATGTCGCGGTAGCTCGGGAGCTGCCCGTAGATCGCGAGGGGCTCGGCCAGGCTCTCGCGAACGGAATCGGCGTTTCCGGTGAGCACGACCGGGAAGCCGCCGATGATCCGAGGCGTCGGACGCCCGGCCGTCTCGGCGGCGGCGTTCATGGTCTTCGCGATGTGGGCCTCCATCGTCTTGGGCCCCACCATCCAGGTACTGGTTCCGTCGGTCTTCTCCCCCGCGAGCTGCAACATCCTCGGCCCGAGCGCTGCGATGACGAGCGGTACGTCCGCCACCCCGTCGACCGAGATCTGGGTCGCGTGCACCCGGTACTCCTCGCCGTCGTAGTCGACGACTTCGCCTTTGAGAAGGGGGACCAAGACCTCGAGATACTCGCGCATGTGCTTCGCGGGTTTCGCAAACGACAACCCGAACATGTCCTCGATCACCATCTTGTGGGAGAGGCCGATTCCGAGGACGAAGCGGTTGCCCGTCATGTTCGCGGCGGTCTTCGCCTGTTGCGCGATCGCCACCGGGTGTCGCGGATAGGTCGGCGTCACCGCCGTTCCCACCTCGATCCGTGCGGTTTCGCGCCCAGCGGTCGCCAGCGCCATGATGGCGTCGAGCGAAAAGACGTTGGCCATCCACAGAGAGTCGAACCCCGCGGTCTCCGCCTCCCGCGCGACCTCGACCACTTGATCGACAGAGACCGTGGCGCCGTCCGCGCCGGCCATGAGACCCTTTCGCATGGCGAGTCCTCCCCTTTGTGGGCGCCGTCTCGATGTCCCGACCGGCTTCACGGGAACGCGCGCTTCGGCCGATCGTCTCGCAGACGGGAAGACCGTAGCGCAGACTCCGGGGCGTCTTCTTCGTCCCTCTCCGCCTGCGGGAGACGGCACCGCGGACACCAGGTCAGCGAACCGGTTTCTTCTCCATCACGTACTGCGCCTGGCCAAACCGATCGTCTGCAAGCGTCGCCGCGACATACCATCCGTGTGATTCGTAGAATCCGCGCGCCTGGTACTCGGCGGTCTCGAGGCGGAGCTTGTGGCACCCCCGCGACCAGCAGTCGTCCTCGAATGCCCGAAGGAGGCGGGAGCCGATTCCCCGTCTGGAATGGTCCACGCGAACCAGGATCTGCTGGAGCTCGCCCAGTCCACCGACGACCAGGTAGTTGGCAATCCCTACGGTCGTTCCGTCCTCGTCCTCGACGCGAATGTGGCCTCGGTACTCATCCCACACGATGCCGAGGGGTCGATCGTAGTCGGGCCAGACCCGCTCCATGAAGTCATCGTTGTGTGCGGCCGTGCTCTGACGAACCTTCATCGGCGTCCTCCACCTCTCCGAAAGCCACCCTCGGAGTCGATCACTTGGCCCGTCACCCAGGCGGCCTCGTCCGAAGCAAGCCAAGCGGCCAACCGAGCGGCGTCTTCGGGGGTGCCCCAGCGGCCCGAGGGCATTCGCTCTTCCACCGCGCGCCGTGCCTCGCCGGTCGCCCAACCGGTGTCGGTCGGACCCGGATTCACGCAGTTGACCGTGATGCCACGGGACGCGAGTTCATGCGCGAGCGTCGGCGTGACCTGATGCATAGCGCCCTTGGAGGCTACGTAAGCCACTTCGCCCGGCATCGGACCCAAGTGCTGCCCCGACGTCAGGAAGATGATACGGCCGCCGGATGCACCGTCGTGTTGGCGGACGAACTCCGATACGAGAAGGAGAGAAGCGCGGACGTTCACTTGAAGGTGTCTGTCGATCGATTCCGCGTCCAGATGCTCGATCTGGTCCTCTCCACTGTGGGCGTGGTTCGCCACGAGGATGTCCACGTGGTCGAATGCCTCGATGGCTTTGCGCATCACGAGCGCCGGCGCGGCCGTGTCGACGAAGTCGGCCTCGACAAGCCCGACCCGCTTGCCATGAGACTGGAGCTGCTCCACGAGTTGCATCGCATCCCGCTCACCCTCGGCGTAGGGCGGAAAGGCCTGGAGAAACAGCGCTGCGCCCCGCGTGGCCAACGCGTCGGCGATCGCGAATCCGATCCCTTTCCGGCGGCTCACGCCCGTCACCAAGGCAACTCTGCCGTTCACGCGGACCTCCGTGGTTTCGCACCAGCGTGCCCGGCAGCCTGGTGGAGCGAAGAGTTGGTCAGCGCCTATCGTTCGGCGGCCGAGTCCAGCGCTTTCAGGTAGAGCTGCAAGCCACGCAAATGCTCTTGCCAATGCGTCCTGTAGCTGAGTTGGAGATACCGCAGAGCGTTCTCCTCGCCAGTGTTCGACCAGTACCACTCGATTTCGTAGAGGTCGGCCGCGATCTCTGCGAGGTCGTCGATCGCGTCGCCAACGACACAGGAGGACTCGCCGATATTCTCAACAACAGCTTCGGGAAGATTGTAGAAACCGTAGTTGGGGAAGCGTTCGCAGACCCGAGACCGCAACTCATCTGCGTTTCTCCTGGGCGCCTCTGGATAGTCAGCCCTGTCGACAGACGGACCGGCGAAGTGTTGCGCCAGGGCCAAACGGTCCAGGAGCAGCGCAAGACGCGCCTCGCGATCGGCGACCGAGGCTTCTCCCTCGATGAGATCGAGGAAATCCCGAATGGTTCTATGGATCTGTTGGCGATCGACTGCCCAAAGCCGCAGATCCATCAACGGAAGGGTTCGTCCCGGGATACTCGTGGGGATGTTCATCACGAGCTCCGCTCCGTGCGCGCGGTAGAAGCCCTCCGCGTTGGGATCGCTCTGGATCACCATCCGTAGGAAGCCTCTCTCGGCGGCTCGTTCTCGGGCATGCTGGAGGAGCTTGGCTCCGAAGCCACCCCGCAGCAAATCGGGTTCTACGAAGAGGTGCTCTAGCTCGACGCTTGCTCCACCGTGAGGGACGAGCGTGTAGAAACCAACGATCGAACCCTCGGCTTCGAGCACGTGCGCGTCCCGAAGCGCGAGGAGGTCGGAGGTTAGAGTCAGCTCCTCGGCGAACCGCTTCATCTGGGCGGGGGTGTAGCCCCAGTGCGCCTTGGAGCGGATCGCCAGGGAGCTGATCTCGGCGGCTTCGGCGGGCCGGGCGAGGCGAATCCTGGGAGACGTCAAAGGCGTTCTCGATTGCTGTGGCTTGGCTGGTCAGAAGCCACTACGCCGCGATCTGGCGGCGGAGCCATGGAGAGGCTAAGCCCGAGCGAGCGTTGGTGCTACGAGTAGACGACACCACACTGCCCCCGCGCATCCGTCCAGACCGTTCCCGTGCTCCCCACCGTGAATGGACCCGGCGATGTGCCCGTGTGAGTGCCGGCCCGAGGGCGCGTTCCACTGCTACCGTAGGAGATCGCGAGGGCGATGAGACATGGGCACGGTGCGCGAGGACGGGAACGGTCTGCCGGAGGGCGTGGCGCTCACCGCGCGGGAGGATCGCTTTCGCGACGACCCCCACCCGATCTACGACCGGCTGCGGCGGCTCGCCCCACGCTTCCACGACCGGGCCTACGGGCGGCTGCTGCTCACCGCCTTTGGGGACGTCCGCGCGGCGCTGCGCGACAAGGATCTCAGCGTCGATGCGAGGCTGAGCCACGACGACGCCTACGTGCGTCGCATCGCCGGTACCGGTGTCGCCGAGGCGCGCGGCGACGCGGCCTACGAACCGCCGCTCGTCCTCCTCGACGATCCCGACCATCGGCGGATCCGACTCCTGATGAGCAAGGCCTTCACGCCCCGCGCCGTGGAGGCGATGCGCGGCCGGGTCGAGCAGATCGCCGGCGAGCTACTCGACGCGATGGCGGGGCGCTCCTCGATCGATCTGATCGCGGACTTCGCCGGGCCGCTTCCCACCCAGGCGATTCTCGACATGATGGGGATGACCGACGCGCCCCGCAGTCATTTCAAACAATGGTCCGAAGACATCCTGATGGGATACGACCCCGAGCGCGAACCGGATGTCCAGGCACGCCTGCGGGAGGCCTACCTCTCCATGGCGCGCGAGTTCCGAGGAGTCGTGGAGGTGCGACGGCGCACGCCCGGCCCCGACCTCATCTCGGCGATGGTGCGCGCCCAGCAGGACGGCGATCGCCTGAGCGACCTCGAGATCATCAGCCTGTGCACACAGCTGATGGTCGCGGGGAACGTCACCACGACGGACCTGATCGGAAACGGCGTCTTCGCCCTCCTGACCCATCCCGACCAGCTCGCTCGTCTGCACGCCGAGCCGACTCTCGTCGACGGGGCCGTCGAGGAGATGCTCCGCTTCGACTGTCCGATCACCGAGACCGCCCGCATCGCGCGACGGGACGGAGCCCTCGACGGCTGTCCGGTCGGGCGAGGCGACACGCTCACCGCATCGCTGGCCGCCGCCAACCACGATCCCGCGGTGTTCCCCGACCCTCACGCCTTCGACATCGCGCGGAGCGGCTCCGACCATCTCGCCTTCGGAAGCGGGGTCCACAGCTGCCTCGGCGCCCCGCTCGCGCGCCTCGAAGGCCAGATCGCCATCGCGTCGCTCGTGACCCGGCTGCCCCGGATGCGCCTCGATCCGGACCACCAGCCCGAGCGCCGGCACCTCCCCTTCTTCCGTGGCTTCGTGCAGCTGCCGCTGCGCATCGACTAGGGATCCGCGCGTTGGCCCCGGTGGGCGGCGCCGGATCCCTCGCTTGACCAGAGCGCCCGTACCCCTAGCCCCGGGTCGGCGGGTCGAGGCCTTCGCGGAGCGGCGTGTGAGGCACGCGGTCTCGCCACGGGACATAGCGGTCCGCGTTCTCGGAGGTGATCATGCGACCCGGAGACGCGACAGCGAGTTCGCCGTCGAGCGGCTGGTTGTGGACCAGGACCCGAATGATCAGGTCCGCCAGCGACGCGCCGATGTCGGTGATCCCGATATCCCAGGTGCCCTCGCTCTCGCCCGCCACGACTGCGGCGACGGCTTTCGGGCTCCCGTTTCGGGAGACAAGCTTCATCTCCCCCAAGCGCCCGGCGCTGCGCAGGGCTTCGAGCGTGCCCAGCAGGGTCTCGTCGTTGAAGGGGACCAACCCGTCCAGGTGGGGGAAATCGGCCAACAGACGCTCCGCCGCCGCGCGTCCACCCTCCGCCACGTCGTCGCGATT
This sequence comes from Longimicrobiales bacterium, assembly GCA_028279425.1. Lineage (GTDB taxonomy): Bacteria > Gemmatimonadota > Gemmatimonadetes > Longimicrobiales > Gaopeijiaceae > Gaopeijia. The sequence goes on from JANQNV010000258.1 coordinate 11,417, forward strand.
TCGGTAGCGCTCCTCGAAGGGATCGTTCAGCAGGGTCAAGCCACTCTGGCGCACTCCGTGGACGATCCCCATCACCAGCTCGATATCGTCGACGACCTCCGGCCCCCCGATGACCGCGACCTCGGCGCCGGGTGCGAGGGCATCGGCCAGGTGCTCTCCCATGTAGACCCCGTGGTTGAAGTTGGGATAGACCAGCGAAGCGGTGACGGGAAATCGGGGACGCTCGAGTGTGAAGACCGGGATCCCGGCGCGCCGCGCCTCGGCCACGGCAGCCCGGGGCTCGCGCGGATCGAGCACGTACACGGCGATGGCATCGACGCCCGCGGCGAGCCCCCGGCGAATCGCCTCCCCCTGCTTCTCGAGCCAGCCCTCGTGGCGGACATCGACGGTCAGGGTTCGCAGCTCGATCCCCGCCGTGCCGAGCGCGTGGTCGAGACCATGGGCCAGGGCGTCGAGACCCGGGTGCGCCCCGTATTCCATGACGTTGACGTAGAGGGCGCGCACTACACCCCCTCGCGAAGGGGCTTCCACGCGATCCGTTCTTCCCAGGGTCGCCAGGTGCCGAGATTCTCCCGGGTGATCATGCGTCCGACCGGGCTCATGGCGAGGAGCCCTTCGCCCGACCCTCCCGCGGTGATCCGCCGGGCGACCATCTCGCCCAGGGTCACGCCGATGCCCGATGCATCGAGGTCCCAGGTCCCCGCGGTCTTCCCGGCCCGAACCGCCTCGACGGCTTCTGGCGAACCGTTTCGCGAGACGATCTCGAGCTGGCCGAGCCGGTGTGCTTCCTCGAGCGCGGGGAGTGCGCCGAGCATGGTGGCGTCGTTGTAGGGAATCAGGCCGGAGAGGCTGGGGAACTCCGCCAGGATGCGCTCCGCCGGGGCGCGTCCCCCGGACGGCACGTCCTCCAGATTGCAGTACTCGGGTTGGGTGGGATCGTTGCACAGTCGGCAGTGGCTTCTGCGCAGCGCAAACACCAGACCGGCGACCTCCTCGGAATCGTCCACCGTGTCAGGGCCACCGATCACGGCGACCTCGGCGCCCTCGGGAAGCCGGCTCGCGAGGTATTCCGCCATCAGCGTCCCGTGATTGAAGTTGGGGTAGACGACCGCCGCATCCACGGGGAAGCGGGGGCGGACGAAGCTGAAGACCGGGGTGCCCGCCGCCCGCGCCCGCGCGACCGGCTCGGCGAAGGCGTCGGGGTCGAGGGTGTAGATCACGATGCCGTCGACCCCTGCTGCGGCTCCGCGGGAGATCGACTCGCTGTAGCGTTTCCCGAAGTCGGGCTCGCGAAAATCCACGAAGAGCACCGAGAGGTCGATTCCGGATTCCGCAAGGGGGTGCTGCAGCCCGTAGCCGATGGCGTCGATGGCCGGGTTCCCGCCGAGGGCCAGCGGAGCCACGTACACGACCCGGGAGCTCATGGCGTGACGTCGATGCGGAGCGGGGTCGACTTGCCACCGTTCACGTTGATCTCGCCGAGGTCGGCCGAGCACGCCGTGAGCACGAACACGAGATCCATCTCGGCGCGGAACGTGATGGAGTCGCCCGGTCGGCTCAGGGTCTCGAACAACGCGAGGCTTCCGTCCGGCTGGGCGGGCGTGTTCTGGAAGAGATTCACCGGGTCCGGGACGACGGGCATGTCCAGCCCGATCTCCCGGGTCGCCTCGAAGAAGTTGCCGCGGCAGCTTCGATGATCGCCGACGAAGCCCTCTTCTTCGTACATCTTCTGATCGCAGGGCGCGAAGAGCATGTCGTGGGGCCCCGGAGAGTCGTCGGCCACGAGCGTCAGGATCGAGTTGTGGCGGTTCGTGTGGAACGGGTCGCCGATCGACGGGAACAGACGTCGCACGAAGTTCCGCGTCTGCGCCGGACTCAGGTATTCGAATCGGTCGTCCTCCGAGATCGCGAACATGTCGCCGATCTGAGATCCCTCCACGTCCGTCACACGGATCGTCGATCCGCCCGACACCCGAACCGCCCTGCCGTGATAACCCGGAACCGTGACACTCTGGACCGCCGCCGCCCCGCTCGTCATGCGCCCTCCGTGGCGTGCTCCGGTGCCCCTTCGAGCGCTACCGGAATCCCGTTGAGCACCGCGGTGCCCGAAATCGGATCGACCTGTGTATCGTCCGCCAGGTCGTTGTAGCTGGCGCCGGGTTTCGCGCGAGCGACGCGCAGCCGCACCCCGGGTCGATCGTGGCCGTACCCGTGGGGTAGACAGACCACCCCCGGCATCATCGTCTCGCTCGCCTGCACCGGGACTTCGATCGCGCCCACCCGCGAGCTCACGCGCGCCCGCTGACCGTCTCGCAGGCCCCGCGCCGCCAGGTCTCGTGGGTGCACGAGGAGGACGCAACGATCGGATCCCCGGTTGAGACGCGGGGCGTTGTGCATCCACGAGCCATTGCCGCGCAGCTCGCGGCGGCCGATCAATACCAGTCCCTCGTCCCACGATTCACTCGCCAACTGCTGCTTCAGTCGCTCGAGGTCCGCGACGAGCGGCGCCGGGAGACACTCCACCTTTCCACTGATCGTCGGGAGCCCTTCGGAGAGCCTCGGCTTCAGCGGGCCGAGGTCGATTCCGCGCGGTGCGTTGCGGAGACGATCCAGATCGAGGCCTCCGTCGACGTTGTCGCTTCCGTAGGGACCCGCCTGCAACAAGCCGTCGAGGAGCTCGGACGAGCTTGGGATCTCCAGGGCGTCGCGACCGCGCACCTCCCGCAGCGCGTTCACGAGCCCGGCGTAGATCTCCCAGTCGTCGAGGACCCCGGTCTTTCGCGGCAGCACGGGCTCGTCGTAGCGGACGGTGTCGCGGACACTCAGCATGTGGAAGAACAGGTTGTAGTTGTCGTGCTCGAGGGGTCCCGGCGAGGGCAGGAAGTAGTCCGCGTGACGTGAGGTTTCGTTCAGATAGAGATCGACCGACACCATGAGATCGAGCTTGGCGAAGGCCGCGTCGAGCTGGCGGCCGTTCGGTGTGGAGAGAACGGGGTTGCCCGCGATGCAGAAGAGCGCCCGGATCGCGCCCTCCCCCTCCGAGAGGATCTCCTCCCCCAGCGCGGCGACCGGGAGCTCGCCGGTAAAGCTCGGGAGCTTGCGCAGTCGTGTCTGATCGTCCCCGAACTCGCAGCGCGGCAGCAGCGTCTCGCGGGGGAGCGCCGGCGTGGGCCACAGGACGCCCCCCGGGCGATCGAGATTCCCGGTCACGATGTTCAAGAGCTGCGTCAGCCAGAGCGCCGTCGTCGCGAAGGGCTGGACGGCGACACCCATCCGCGCGTAGAAGACCGCGGAATCCGCCGCGGCGAACTCTCGCGTCAAGCGCCGAATCGTCCCGGCCTCGATCCCGGTCCAGCGAGCCACCCGTTCCGGGGAGAACGGACGGAAGGACGTCTCGAGATCTTCGAATCCGACCAGGGATGCCTCGAGACCCCGGGTCCGTCCGAGGTCTTCCTCGAAGATCGTGTGCAGCATCGCCGCCATCAGGGCGGCGTCGCTATGAGGGCGAATGAAATGGTGCTCGTCCGCCAAGCGCGCGCTCTCGGTACGACGTGGATCGATCAGGACGAAGCGGCCTCCGCGCGCCCGGATCGCCTCGATCCGCTTGCGGATGCCCGGAGCGGTCATCGCGCTTCCGTTGGATGCCATCGGGTTGCCACCCAGCATGACGAAGTGGTCGGTGCGATCGATGTCGGGAATGGGCCACATCATCGCGTGCCCGTACATCCAGTACGCGGTGAGGAAGGTCGGCAGCCCGTCGACGGAGTTGGCCGAGAAATTGTTGACGGTGGGGAGTTCCGCGCGGAGCAGATCGAAGTGGGTCATCAACCCGTAGTTGTGGCCGATCGGGTTGCCGCGGTAGTAGGCCACCGCGTTCTCGCCGTGTGCGTCGACGATCTCCGCGCAGCGCTCCGCGATCTCGCGGAAGGCCCGATCCCAGGAGATCGCTTCGAACCGATCCCCGACCCGTCGGAGCGGCGTACGGATCCGGTCGGGATCCTCCTGCACGTCCTTCAGGGCCGTGGCCTTCGGGCAGATGTGGCCGCGGCTGAAGAAGTCGTCGGGATCCGGGCGGATCGAACGGACCCGTTCGTTCTCGACTTCGATCAGGAGCCCGCAGATCGATTCACACAGGTTGCAGGCCCGGGTGTGGACCTCGACACCGTCGCGTTGCCCGATCTTCACGGGAAGAGTGTATCCCGATGGGAGGTCCGGGCCACGGTGTCGGGCGGAGCCCGCCGCCCCACCCCACCAGACCTGACCGAACGGGAAGACGATGACCGCCCGCCGGCATCTCCGGGATGGAAAAGTTCGCTCCGGGCCTCCATCCTGGTGCGACCTGGCGGAGACCTCCATGTCGTATTGCTCTCTCTTTCCGACCCCCCTGGGCGAGTGCGGAATCGCCTGGCGCGACGAGAGGGTCGTCGCGACCCATCTTCCGGAACGGACAGCTGCCGCGACGGCTGCGCGTTTGGCGGCGCGGACGGGCGCGTCGGCGGGCGAGCCGCCGCCCCCCATCCGGCGCGCGATCGCATCGGTGACCGCACTGCTCGAGGGAGCGAAACCCGATCTCACCGACATCGATTGCGACTTCAGCGGAATCGATCCGTTCGCGGCGGAGGTGTACGTCGCCACGCGTGCCATCCCGGCGGGCGAGACGCGGACCTATGGCGACATCGCGTTGCAGCTGGGCGACAAGCAGCACGCCCAACGGGTCGGGAGAGCGCTCGGTCGCAACCCCTTGCCGATGATCGTGCCCTGTCATCGGGTGATGGGGGCCAACGGCAAGCTCACGGGCTTTTCCGCGTATGGCGGCGTCGCGACCAAGCTCAGGATGCTCGCGATCGAGGGCGCGCAGATCGGCGACCCACCGGCGTTGTTCGGCGATCTTCCGCTCTCCGTGAAGCCGCGGGCGTAACGGGTCCCCACCGACGCCACCCCAGACGGGTGTCCTGCACGGCTCCTCCCCGCGGTCGACGCCTCGCCCGATTGCGCTCGGGCGCTGCGATCCGGACGACGATCCTCAACGACGAGATCGGGCCGCGGATCGCCGGACCGTTCGGGTGACCACCCACTTGTGCTTTCCGATCTGGCGCGAGCGTTTGAAGCCAAGCCGCTCGAAGGTCGACAGGGCTCCGTTGAACAGGAACGCCGGCGAGGCCTTGCGACCCTCGGTGTCTTCCGGGTACCCCTCGATCCGTCCGCCGCCCAGCCGCTTGATCTGCTCGATCGCGCCCTGGAGCGCGGCGGACGCCACGCCCCTCCCGCGGTATCCCTTGCCCGAAAAGAAGCAGGTGATCCGCCAGTCGGGGAGCCTCGGATCGGTCGCCAGATAGGCGCGCTGGTTGTGGATACGGGGAAGCTCGTCGGGCGACCCGAACTGGCACCACCCGACGCAGTCGGCGCCGTCGAAGACGAGAGAGGCGTGAGCCCGTCCTTCGCGAACGAGGCACTCTTTGCGCTTGCGCTTCAGCGCTGGGGCGTCGTCGTCCGCGCTTTCGCCCTTCCCGTGGTACCACATGCACCAGCACCCGCCCCACACCCCGTTGTTCGCGTCGACCAGACGCGCGAAGTCGGGCCAGGTGGTCGCATCGAGCGCTTTGGTCTCGAACTTCTTCATGGACGCTCCCCCGCGAAGAGATCCACCCTAGCGCCCGCGAAGCCGTCTGGCGGTTCGCGGGCCGAGGACGACGCCGGCGGTGAGCTCGACGACCATCATCGCCGCGGTCAGAGCGATGACACGTCTGGTGTTTCGCTCGCCCGCGAGGTGGGTCTCGCTGAGGAAGTTGTGACCTTGCTTCCACTCGTGCAGCGTCTCGCTGTGCATGCGGTGCCCTCCGCGGCGCGACCGAACGTAACCAAAGCGTCCGAACGTTTGGAACTCTCGCGCCCGGAGCGGCACTCCCGTGACGAATCCAAGGCGAGGCCGAGGCGTCTTGGGCCACGGGCGGGTCGCGCTGCGATGACTCCGGTCCTACGCATCCATCTGATCGCCGGCTTTCCGTATCCGGCGAAGCGAGAGTTCCTGCAGGAGCTGGAGACGCGGGCCGCGATCCCCGAGCCCAACCGGACTCGCCCGACACGCGAGCAGGACCGCATCGCCCTCGACCTCCCCGGCCACGTCGAACCCGCCCCGCTGATCGAAGCCTGGGCAGATCCCGAAGCGGCGACCGCCTGGGCGGGCCGCCCTGCCCGGTTGGAGAGCACGACGGTCGTCCTCGATGCGGAGCACCTCGCGCGCGATCTCGGATCGAAAGACCTTCTGGCCGAGCGCGGCTGGGCGGCGCGCGCCCGAGATACCCGAAGCGTTGCGGACCTGCTCTTCGAGCAGCTCGAGGCCGCCGATCGGATCGCGATCGGGGGAGGCGACGCGACTCCTCCTCCCGCATGGATCCGGGTCCTGAATCCCTACGCCGAGATCTCGGAGCCGCGCTCGACCATCGCGGAGATCGCGAAGGAGGGCGGGGGCCGATCGGTCTGGCCGCGGGCCTCGTGGAGACGCCTGCGCGACGGGCTGAGCCTTCCCCCAGGGTCCCCACCGGCGCTGGTCTATCGCCGGCGGCGGCCCTTCGACCAGGTGCGGTTCCAGCACTGGTTGATTCGCGGAGCCACAGACGTCGTGCGGGCCAAGGGCATCGTCTGGCTCGCGAACAACCCCGACCTCGTCTTGGGATACTCGCGGGCGGGCTCCGTCCAGCGGCTCTTCGTCGCGGGACGCTGGCCGAGGGCCGGTGCGGAGCCCGCCTGGGACCCGAACCACCCCGATCAGGCAGAGCTTCTGGCCCGCTGGGACCCTCGAGCGGGTCTTCGGCACCAGGAGCTCGTGCTGATCGGCTCGGCACTCGACCCGGCGCGAACGGAAGAAGCGCTGGATCGCTGCTTGGCGACGGACGCGGAGCTCGAGCGCGCGGGCCGAAGCCACCCCCTCCAGGCGATTCCAACCGGCGGGAGACCCGCGACGCACTGAGCGGGAGCGGCCCTCCGATCTCCAGAATCGACTCCATCCAACGAATCGTCTCTGGTGACGCGTGAGACAGAGTCGTCTCTGGTGATGCGTGATCACCTGTGATCGTAGCGTGGTGCCCCCACCGCCCGGTCCCCTCGTCCGCGGTCGAAGAAACATGGAACTTCTGGGGGCCGAGCGGCACAGCACGAGAACAGCAGACGGCTGCGTTCTCTCGGTCGGGGGGAAGGGCGAGAGGGCGCGGAAGCGCGATATCGTCTCCGCGGCACGAACCCGATGGATTCGGGCAAGACTCGAAGGACGACACAAGACCCGCGATGGCCCCCCGCCGCGTCCCCATGACTGCTGCCTTCGGCCTCCTGCTCGCGATCGCGATGGCGGGGGATCCCGCCCTCACGTGGCTCCACGCGCTCGACCACCTCGCGCCCGCGGGCGCCGTTCAAGACGGCGAACACCGCCCCGGTGACGTCCCCGAGGGCGAAGCCGAGTGCGAGTTGTGCCAATCGCTCTCGAGGACCCGTGACGTCCTCCACGAGCGGGGTCTCGAGCCAACGCGGCACGCCGGGATCCTGCTCTTCGGGGACCCGTTCACGTGTCCACCCGCGCCGACGACCTCGTGTCGCACACCGGCCTCTCCCCGGGCGCCTCCCACCAGCTGACCGTTCCACCTTCGCTGCCGACTCGAGTGCGTTGCCCCCGGCAACGTGGTCGAGTCTCGTTGAAAACGGTCTCCGCCTGAGGGAACACCACCGTGCCCGAGCAACACGACCGGGAAGGCCACGGCCCGGGCGATCGCGCCTGGCCCATCGATCTGGCCGCTTTCGGGGAGCAGATCCGACCGCATCTCGCGACCATCCACGCCGTCGCGAGACGCGTGCTCGGTGACGACGACGCCGCGTCGGACGCCGTCCAGGAGGCGCTGATCGCGCTGTGGCAGACCGGGGAGGTGCCCCGCCATCTCCGACGCTGGCTGATTCGGACCGTCGTCCACCGGAGCCTGCACGCCCGCCGCTCCCGGTTGCGCCGCGCGTACTGGGAAGACCGCGGCGGTGCCGAAGTGTTGCCGTGCGCGCTGTGCGACCCAGAGCGGGAGCTCGAGATCCGCGACCTCCTCGACTGCCTCGACAACGCGTTGGAGGCCCTGTCGCCCGACCATCGCGCGATCCTCGTGCTCCGCGACATCGAGGGCCTCGAGTACCGAGAGATCTCCGATCTCTTGAGCGTCCCGGTCGGGACGGTCCGATCCAGGCTCAACCGGGCGCGCGCCCGGGTCCGCGCTTCGGTCGAGACCCGAGCGGTGGGTGCGTGAGACGGCGTCTGGTCGCGTTCGCCGCGGGAGCACTGCTCCTCGCGGGCCTCGCGGGGGTTCCCGACCGGGCCGCGGCGCAGTCGACGTATCGCCAGACCCTCACCCGGGGAACGCATTCGCGCCTCGTCGTAGCCGTCGACGTGGAGCGCATCGCCCTCGGTGACAGCCAGATTCTCGACGTCGAGCTGATCAGCAATCGCGAAGTGCTGGTCCTGGGCAAACAGGTCGGGCAGTCCAGCGTGACCCTCTGGTTCGCCGATGGCTCCGTGCGTCAGATCCTCGTCCTCGTCGAGCGGGATCTGTCCGTTCTCCAAGCCGCGTTGCGGGACATCTTCCCGGAGATCCGTGTCGAGTCGGCCCCCGACCGCGACGCGGTCATCCTGCGCGGCGAGGTGCCGGACGTGAGCTACTCGCAAGCGGCGGAAGCGGCGACACGCGCCTACCTGGAGGCGGGGAGAGGAGGACGACGAGCGGCCCAGGAGCCCCTCCTTCCGACGGGAGACGGTCCCGCGGGCGAAGATCCGGCAACGGCCGATCCCGCACGGGTCGAGCTCGGGGTCGCGCGGCCCGGGGGTGTGGGGCGCGGGACGCGGGCGGCGGTGATCA
>JANQNV010000262.1 GCA_028279425.1 Longimicrobiales bacterium
ACCACCACGAGCGCCGCAGTCAAGATCCATCCGAGCCAACGTCGAACGGTCATTTCAGGGCCGCCTCGGCTCGGTCGAGCAGTTCCGTCGCGTAAGCCGCGCCGTGGGCGTGCGCTCCCCGGTCGCCGAGAACGAGCGCGACGTCGTAGGCGGCGCGCCCCAGCGGCGTTGCGGCGGTCCAGGCGACGTCGCCAGCATGCGGCGTGGTCCCCGGAGACGCATGCCGGAGTCGCAGGGCGGCCCGAACCCAGAGCGCTTCGGCTCTTCGGGTGAGCTCGGAGGGGCGCGGGCTTTTGGGGGCACGGAAGTCGTGACCGAGGTGGCAGGTCACGCAGCCTTTGGCGTCGGCAGGAGGCTTGCCTTCGATCGGATCCCCCGTCGCCGGATCGAGCCCCCCTCGACCGTGCCAGAGGGCCGCCGACGGCGCCCAGGGCACCGCCCCGTCTGCATCGGGTGAATGACACGCGATGCACGGACCGCTGCCACGGCGCGCCTCGGGGGTGAGCCGATCCAACCCCAAGTATGCTGGCGTCCGGACCCGGCGAAGCAACGGGGTCTCGGCCTCGGTCTCCCCGTGTGCCGCGTGGCAGGCCTGACACGTGATGCCCACCGCCTGGACGTGAGCCGGTGCCGGACGGAAATCCGCGAGCGCTCCCTGCTCGCTCAGGAAGCCGGCCGTGGTGTGACACCTCGCACACTCGGCGCGCTCTCGGACCTGTGGATCCCGATCCGACGTCGCCATCCGCGACCGTTGCCACTGCGTGACGTGCGGATACTTCGGGGGCGCGTCGTGACAGTGGGCGCAGACCCCGACGCGCAACACGGTCCACGACGACTCTTCCGCAGGGATGGTCCCCGGGCCATGGCACGCGAAGCATCCGACCCCACCGAGCCGTCGCGCGGCTCGCGGAAGATCGGCCCACTGGGTATGGCGGTCGAGCACGGCACCGTGGTCTCGGAGCAGGTGCTCGAACCCACCATCGTCGATCCCCGGCTCTCCCACCGCGTGACAAGCGATGGCGCAAGCGGGGTAGTCGGGGTCGGGTTCCGTCGACGCCAGACGCGCGAGCACCGTCGTCATCGGGCTCGCCGTCGAGGCCTCGGTGGCGGCTGCGTGGCACCGCTGGCAATCGAGCGGCGTTTCATCATAGCGGCCGGAGCTCAACGTGAGCGTTCGCCCTTCCCCGTCCTCCAGCTTCCAGACGCCCGACACTTCCGGAAGGAAAGACGCGAGGATGCGGTCGTTGGCGAGCGTCGCCTTCGATCCTGGAGGGCTGGACGCGAGTTTCCAACCTTCGCCTCCGAGAAAGACCCGCGTTCCGACAGCGACGTTCGGGATGCCGCGGCTGCGAGCCGTGGCCGAAACCCGAACGCGCCGCCTGGCCACGCGGTCGCCCGAAGTCCATGTGGCTTCGAGCACCGTCTCCCCTCTCGTGCGTGGCGAGAAAGGCACGAGCCCCCAAGGCGTCGAGCCGCCGAGGGCGGACTCGGCGGCCAGGGTGCGACCCCGATACGTGAAACCGCGCTCTGCAGATTCGGCATCGCGCAACTTCGGGCCCGCCACGTGCCGCCAGGCGATGGTCCCGGCGCGCGCCTCTTCGCACCCCGGCTCGACCGTGAGGGTGACCGGCGCATCGAACCCCACTTGCGCCCCTCCGCCGCGAACCGAAAACAGGGCACGCCCGGTTCGACGCTCCACTTGCTTCGGCCGAGGTAGGGCCACCTCGGTGGGACAAGCTCCCTCGGCTCGAACTCGAACCGGCGCGCCGGGAACGAGCTCCAACATCAGGGTCCGCCCCGTGTGGCGGACCGAGCGAACTCGACTCGCTGGCTCCGCCTCGAGCTGGGAAGGATTCACGCCCTCCGGGTACGAGATCTCGAGCCAAGCCGAGTCCTGGCCCGCCTTTCCCGAACAGCCGGCGAGCAGGGCGAGAGACAGCCACCCCATGGCCCTCACGCCCCCCCTCCGCGACAGGTGCCGAATCGGCACGCGCCGCTGGAACAGTCGGAGTCGAGCCAGCACTCGGCCTGGGGGACGTGCGCGGGGAGGCACCGACCTCCGGCACATGCGGCACCGTCGACGCAGGGCCGACTGGCATCGCAAGGGTCTCCGATGCGGTGCTGCTCGGGGTCCTTCACACAGATACGTCGATCGACTCCGTCGAGCTCATACCGACACCGCCACCCCCGGGCTTCGCCGTCGGGGTGATCCGGCGAGAGATCGACACACACTCGCTGCGCCGCTCCGCCATCGGTGCGAACCACTCGGTCGGCACAGATCCACCCCGGGTCCCGTCGCGGCCGCGCTGCTACCGACGCCGCGCCGCCGACGCACAGGGCCGCTCCCGCGGCATCCGCACACGACCATTCTCCATCGTCGGGGAGACGCGGATGCAGCTGGACGCAGGTGCCATCGGTGCAGTCGAACGGGGGGGCATCCTGCGTTCGGCTTCGGCAAACGCGCT
>JANQNV010000282.1 GCA_028279425.1 Longimicrobiales bacterium
CGGCGTAGCGATAGCTACGGCAAGGAGTTCCAACGACGCATCCCGTGGATGCCCCCGCGCACGAACGGCATCAGGACTTTGGCGACACTACACTAGGCCTCGTCGCGAGCCAGCGCCTCGAGGATGGCCGCATGCATCCGCCCGTTGGTCGACACACCCGAGCCGCCGTGAATCGTGCGGCGCCCTCCCAGGTCGGTGAACGTTCCGCCGGCTTCAGTCAGGATGGTCAGCAGCGGCCCCGCATCCCACGACGACAGGATGGGGTCGACCATGGCCTCGGCGCGACCGGTGGCGACGAGGATGTGTCCGTAGCAATCGCCCCAGGTCCGCGAGAACGAAGATCCGCGCATCAGGGCGCGGAATCCGGCCCCTTCGGGGCGTGACAGAATCCGTTCGGCGTCGGTGGTGAGGACCAGGCTCCAGTCCAGCTCCTCCACGGTCGAAACCTCGCACGGGGTGCCGTTCCAGGTGCATCCGAGGCCCTCGCCGGCGGCCACCGTTTCACCCAGGGCCGGGAAGTGCGCGACGCCGACGAAAGGCCCCTCACGCGTTTCCACACCGATGAGGACTCCATACAGGGGGACCCCCCGCATGAACGACCGCGTGCCGTCGATCGGGTCGAGAATCCAGCGCACCGCAGCGTCCTCGCGGGTGACGCCGAACTCCTCGCCGAGTATGCCGTGATCTGGCCATCGCGACTCGATCCGAGTGCGGATCAGTCGCTCCGCCTCGCGATCGGCGATCGTCACCGGGCTTCCGTCTCCCTTCGCCTCGTGGTCGACCAGTCCGCCGAAGTACCGAAGGGTGATGTCGCCGGCCTCTTTGGCGAAGGCGGTGGCCGCTTCGAGGACCTCGGCGGTGAAGTTCTGGTCGATACCGTCACCGCGCATCGTCGTCTCCCTGACTCTGGCTCGCCTTGCGGCGGTAGAAGTCCTGATCGGCGGCCGCGATCAGGTCGGTCGCGGTGGTCATCTCGTGGCTGTCGAACGAGGCGAAGCCCCACGTGACCCCGAGCTCTCCAGACGAGAGGATCGGGTCGCCCGCGACCGCCTCCACCACCCGCTCCACGTACAGCCGGGCGCCCTCGTCGGTCGAGTCGGTGAGGATGCTCACGAACTCGTCGCCCCCGTACCGAGCCACCAGATTCATAGCCCTGTTCTGCTGCTGCAGAATGTCGGCGAAAGCCTTGAGGGCCGCGTCGCCGGCGACATGCCCGTGTGTGTCGTTGTAGCGTTTGAACCGGTCGATGTCGAACATGACCGCATGGAGTGCGCGCCCCCGTCTCGCGGCGGCGACCTCGCGGTCGAGATGCATCCGCAAGTGGCGCCGATTCCCCAGCCCGGTCAGCGGGTCGGTCAACGACATCGACTGGAGCGACTCGTGCAACCGCGCATTGCCGAGGGCGACGGAGGCCTGCCCGGCGAGGCGCTGAAGGATGCGTACCTGGTCGTCGCCCATCGGCCGATCGTCGGGGCTGTCGCAGAAGAGGATTCCCGCGACCTCGTCGTTGACCGTCAGGGGGACGGCGACACCCGAGCCGCCCGACACGTGGTCCCGGAACTCCGGGGGCAGAACGGGCCCGGACCGCAGGTCGTCGAGGGTGACGCTCCGGTTCTCATCGGCCACGTCGGCGAAGGGGGAGCCCTGGAGCTTGCACTCGAGGCCGACCGGTAGCGCCGGCTCACCACCGGATGCGGCCACCCGCGCCGTGAGTCCCGGCTCGAGCAGCCAAACCGAGGCGCCGCGCGCATGGTCGACGAGGTCCAGTACGGCGTCGATGATCTTGAGCAGCACCTCCTGCGGATCGAGCGACGAGGCCAGGGCCCGCCCGATCTGCTCGACCTGCTCGGCCTCGCGGCGCTTGCGCCGGAGCTCCGACACCTGATGGGCGTTTTCGATCGCTACGGCGGCGAGGTCGGCGATCCCCTGGAGCAGCTCGAGGTCGACCTGCCCGAATGCGTCGGGCTGGTAGCTCTGCACGCTGATCGCGCCGAGCACGCGGCCTTTCCAGCGGAGGGGGGCCGACATCCCGGACCGGGTGATCTCGCTTTCGTCGGCTCCGAGAAGCATGAGAGACCGGTGCTCGAGACGATCCCGCACGAGGGTCGCCTCGCCCGTGCGCAGGACGTCGCTGTCCGAACCCCGATAGACGAGGTCCGTCCTCCTCACCTCGGAACGGTCCGCGAAGAAGATGATGCGCGCCTCGTCTCGACCGGCGTCGTAGAGCGAGATGTAGAAGCCGTCCGCGTCGAGAACCTTGCTCGTCTCTTCGTAGATGGCCTGGTACAGCTCCTCGTGGGTCAGCGTGCCCGTGAGGGTGCGACCGACATCGAGAAGAACGCGATATCGATCGGCGAGGCTGGCTCGGGAGTGGCCGTCGGGCTCAGGTGCCATGCGGGGCGAGGTGGGGGGGCCTGTACACCGGGTGCGGAAGGGCCGTCGACGATCCCCTCCCAGCCGATGGAGTATACGCGGCGCCCGCGTGCGGTGCTACTCCGTTTCGGGCGAGCTCCCGATTGCGTGGCGGTCCATGTAGTGCCCCACCTCGAAGCCGATCGCTCGGATCAAACGGCTCTCTCGCTGGTCCAGGTCGGCGCGCCCCAGGACTGTGCGTAGGGTGCGAATGACCGCGTCGGGCTTTCGAGTGCCCTTGAAGAAGCGGATCCGATCCAGTCCCCCGCGCAGCGCTTCGTACATGCTCTCCAGGTCATCGCCCGTCGCGGCCCGGGTCGCGCGCCTGCCGGCCGGGAGTTCGGGGGCGGACTCGGCGGCCAGCTGCAGTTCATAGGCGAAGACCAGAAAGGCCTGTGCGAGATTGAGCGACGAGTACTCGGCGCTCGTCGGGATCACACCCACGCGGTGACACAGGTCGAGTGCTTCGTTGGAGAGTCCCCGGTCTTCGCGCCCGAAGAGGAGCGCGACGGATCCCTCCGACGTGCGAGCCAGCATCTCGGGCGCCACGGCCCGGGGACGGACGTAGTTGCGGTTCGCGGTCCGGGCCCGGGCACTCGTGCCGACCACCAGCACGCAGTCCCCGAGGGCCTTTTCGAGTGAGTCCACGATCTCGGTGGCTTCGATGAGGGCGCCGCTCCGGTGGGCGATCCCCTCGATCCGATACGGGTCGAACTCCGCGGGGTCGACCAGCCGCAGTCGGGACAGGCCCATGTTGAGCATGGCCCGGATCACCGCGGCGACGTTGATGACGTTCTGCGGTTGGTCCAGCACGACGACGATGCGATCGAGCGGCGATCCGGATTCACTCATGTTCGGGCCTTCAGCGCCCGTCGAGGGCGCCGGTAGAAGGGGAAGGTTGTTGGATGGCGAGGGCCCCCAACGCGCCCAATGCGGCAACGGTAGCGCCGAGGGCGTAGGGGAGCGTCGTCGACACATCGAGTGCGGCGCCGGCGGCGGCCGGTCCGACGATGCGTCCGAGTGACCCCACGCTCTGTCCGACGCCGAGTACCCCCCCCTGCTGCGACGCCGGTGCGACACGGCTGACCAGGCCGAGTACGCTGGGGAGCGTTCCCCCGTACCCAAGGGCGAGCAGCGCGAGCCCGACGATCACCCAGACGAGGGTCGGCGCCCACGCGAGGATCAGCAGCCCCCCGGCGAACGGGATGCCGCACAGGCGGATCAGGCGGACCTCACCGAAGAGAGGCACCAGCCTCCGCACCAGGCCGCCCTGTACGATGGCCGAGACGAGTCCGAGGAAGGCGAAGAGGTATCCGACCTCACGGGCGTCGAGACCGAACCGACTGGCGCCGAAGAGCGACAAGGTCGGCTGGATGACGGCGAAGGCGATCGTGAAGAGAAAGTAGAGCCCCAGCACCTGTCGCAGTGCGGGCTCCCGGAGAGCCTCCCGGAGACCGGTCGCCGTAAACGCCCATCCGGGCCGGCGGCGGCGCCCCGGCGTTGCGGATGTCGCCGTCGCTTCGTCGGGTGGAGCGAGGGTGCGCGTTTCGGGCAGCAGGACCGCCGCGAGGGCGGCGTTGATCAGGCAAAGGGCGGCGGCGAGGTGGCCTGGGGCCGCGGTGGACCACGAAGCGGTGATCCCGCCCAATGCGGGCCCGACCGTGAAGCCGAGCCCGAATGCCGCCCCGATCAGCCCGAGGTTGGCGGCACGCCGCTCCGGGGGCGTCACGTCGGCGATGTACGCCTCGGCGACGGGGATCGTGGATCCGCCGACGCCGGCCAGGATGCGTGAGGCGAACAGCCAGAAGAGGCTGTCGGCCCAGGCGAAGACGAGGTAGGCGACGCCCGATCCGACGAGGCCGAGCAGGAGGATCGGCCGCCGCCCGTAGCGGTCGCTGAGGCGCCCCCATATGGGAGCCATGAAGAACTGCGCGACCGAGTAGACCGTAACCAGTAGTCCCACCGCCCACCCCGACGCGCCGAAACGGTCTGCGTAGAGGGGTAGGAGGGGGAGGACGATTCCGAAGCCGACGAGGTCGACGAATACCGTGAGAAAGAGGAGTGGCAGTCGAGGTCGCCTCGAAGCAGTCGGGTTGGGCGACGGCCGCTCCTCAGTCCTTGCGATCACCTTCCCCGGGTTCGATTCGATCGTCCTCTCGCATCTCTCCCTTGAAGTTGCGGATCCCTTGGCCCAGCCCGCGAGCGATGAGCGGGATCTTCCGGGCTCCGAATACGAGGACCAGGAGCCCCAGGATCAGGAGGAGTTCCGTGAAACCGAGTCCAAGCACGGGAGGTGGGGGTGCGGGGGAGAAGGGCGGAGGGGAGGGCTACTTCAACAGCATCTTCGCGATCGTCTGCTTCTGCATGTTCGACGTACCTTCGTAGATCGAACCGATCTTCGCGTCGCGGTAGTACTTCTCGATCGGGTACTCCCTCGTGAAGCCGTAGCCTCCATAGAGATCGATACACGTCGAGGCGACCCGTTGTGCGACTTCCGACGAGTAGAGCTTGGCCTGGGCGGCGGCCATCAGGAAGTCTTGCCCGGCGTCCTTGAGCCGCGCGGCGTTGTAGACGAGAAGGCGCGCGGCCTCGATCCCGGTCGCCATCTCGGCGAGTTGGAACTGAACCCCCTGGAATTGGCCGATGGGCCGTCCGAACTGCTCCCGCTCCTGCACGTAGCGGATCGTGTGGTCCAGGGCGCCCTGTGCGAGCCCCACCATCTGCGCCCCGATCCCGATGCGTCCTTCGTTGAGGGTCTCGATGGCCACCTTGTAGCCCACGCCGACTTCACCGAGGACGGCTTCCGGGCCCACGCGAACGCCGTCCAGGACCAGCTCACACGTCGATGACGCGCGGATGCCGAGCTTGTCTTCCTTCTTGCCGACCGAAAAGCCCGCGGCGTCGGATTCCACGACGAAGGCGGTGATGCCGCGGTAGCCCGCATCGGGGTCCACATTTGCGAACACGATGAACAGGCCGGCCTCGCGGGCGCTGGTGATCCAGAGCTTCTGGCCCTCGAGAATCCAGTCGTCTCCGTCGCGCGCGGCGCGGCAGGCCAGGGCGAAGGCGTCGGAACCACTCCCGGCTTCAGACAGCGCGTAGGCGCCGACGGTATCGGACGCGAGGCGCGGGAAGTAGCGAGCCTTCTGATCGTCGGTGCCCCACCGCTGGATCGCATTGATGACCAGGGTGTTCTGTACGTCCACGAGGACGCCCACCGAGGGGTCGATGCGCGAGAGCTCCTCGACGACCAGCACGGATGTGAAGAAGGTCAACTCCGACCCGCCGAACCGCTCGGGGATCTCGATCCCCATCAAGCCCATCTCGAAGAGCTTCTGGATCAAACCCGCGTCCATTTCCTGGGCGGCATCCATGGAGCCGATGAGGGGGGTCACCTCTGCGAGGGCGAACTCCCGGACGGCGTCCCTGAACATCGCCTCGTCTTCCGAGAGCATGGTCAGGGCGGGTCGAGTGTCTGCGAGGCCTGTGGACATTGGGCTGGACCGTTGCTTCGGGGTGGCGGGTGCTTCCTGGGGAGTGGGCGAAACCCGAGGCCGAAAGGGACCTCGGACAAGCTTTGAAAGGTACCGTCACGGCCGGGGCCGCAAAAGCCGATGCGGGCATTTTCCACTGCCGCGGGATCGCCTATTATCCGTCGTCTCCGGGCCGACCGCGGCCGCGGGGACGTTCGAAACGGCCACCCGAACCGAACCACGCCGAGGATCCACATGTCCGACATTCCTTCTGGGCTCCTGTACACCCCCGAGCACGAGTACCTCCGCAAGACCGACGAAGAGGGTGTATACACGGTCGGGATCACCGACTACGCGCAGGGGGAGTTGGGCGACGTGGTGTTCATCGAGCTGCCGGCGGCCGGAGATGCCTTCGACAAGATGGAGTCGTTCGGCACCATCGAGGCCGTGAAGGCCGTGAGCGATCTGTTCTGCCCGGTGAAGGCGGAGGTGGTCGAAACGAATGCGGGCCTCGACGACGACCCGTCTCTCGTCAACAGCGACCCCTACGGCGCCGGATGGATGCTGCGGATTCGCGTGGCCGACGAGGCGGATTTGGCCGGCCTCATGGATCAGGATGCCTACGCCGACCACATCGGCGAGTAGGACCGTTCGTACCGGCGGGCCCGCCAGCCCGTCACTACCGCGAGTGATGGCGACATGCCGTTGAATATCGATCCGACGCCAGGGTTCCTTCGGCGTCACGTGGGTCCGTCGGAGTCCGAGATCGAGGCGATGCTCGAAGCCCTCGGAGTCGACAGCATCGACCGTCTGATGGACGAGACGGTTCCGGAATCCATCCACTACCGAGATCCCCTGGATACGCCGGCACCGCTAACGGAGGCGGCGCTCCTCGATCGCCTTCGTGAGCTGGCCCGGCGCAACCGGGTCTTCCGCTCGTACATCGGGATGGGGTACCACGGCACGGTCGTGCCCGGCGTGATCCAGCGCAACGTACTCGAGAATCCGGGCTGGTACACGCAGTACACACCGTACCAGGCCGAGATCGCACAGGGGCGACTGGAGGCGCTGCTCAACTTCCAGACCATGCTGATCGATCTCACCGGGCTCGAGATCGCCAATGCGTCGCTTCTGGACGAGGCCACGGCGGCTGCCGAGGCCATGAGCATGTTCGCGGGGGAGACGAAAGAGGACCGCGACGTGTTTTTCGTGTCGGACGAATGCCATCCGCAGACGATCGCCGTGGTCCGTACGCGGGCGGAGCCGATGGGGATCCGGGTCCAGGTCGGGGACTGGCGTTCGTTCGAACCCGCCGGTGATTGTATCGGCGCCCTGGTCTCGTACCCGGCGTCCGACGGTGCACTCCACGACTACAGCCCCTTCGTAGACCGCGTGCACGAGGTCGGTGGGTTCGTCGTCGCCGTCGCCGATCTCCTGGCCTTGACCCTCGTGGCGCCTCCCGGCGAGTGGGGTGCCGACGTCGTGGTCGGCAACAGCCAGCGCTTCGGCGTACCGATGGGATACGGGGGTCCGCACGCGGCCTTCATGACGGCTCGGGAACGCTTCAAGCGCAAGATGCCGGGCCGGATCATCGGCGTGTCGGTCGATGCGGAGGGCAAGCCCGCTCTGCGCATGGCCCTTCAGACGCGCGAGCAGCACATCCGGCGCGAAAAGGCCACCTCCAACATCTGCACCGCGCAGGTCCTGCTCGCCGTCATGGCGGGCATGTACGGGGTCTACCACGGGCCCGACGGTCTTCGCGCCATCGCCGGTCGGGTGCGCTCGCAGGCCCGGGTGCTCGCCGCGGGGCTCGAGCGGTTGGGGCACGCACGCGTACACTCGCGCTACTTCGACACGTTGCGGGCGATTCCTTCGGGGCCGTCGGCCGGCGAGGTCGTGGCGACGGCCCTCGATATCGGGATCAACCTCCGCGACTTCGGAGACGGGTCACTCGGCATCGCCCTCGACGAGACGGTGACGTCGCGCGACCTCGACGACCTGTTTCGAGCATTCAACGGCGGGGTGGCGCCGGACTTCGATGCTGCGACGCTCGCCCGCGGAATGGACGAGGAGCCCTATCCGGAGGGGTTGGCGCGCACCTCGCCGTACATGGAGCACCCGGTGTTCCATCGGTACCACTCCGAGACGGAGATGCTTCGGTACCTGCATCGCCTCGAGTCCCGCGACCTGTCTCTCAATACGAGCATGATCCCGCTCGGATCGTGCACGATGAAGTTGAACGCGACCAGTGAAATGGTGGGGGTGACGTGGCCGGAGTTCGGTGCGCTGCATCCGTTCGCCCCGGTGGACCAGGCGCAGGGCTACCGCGAGATGTTCGACGAACTCGAGGCGTGGCTGGCAGAGATCACCGGGTTCGATGCCGTATCGCTGCAGCCGAATTCCGGGGCGCAGGGTGAGTACACGGGTCTGCAGGTGATTCGAGCGTACCATCGCGATCGCGGCGACCACGATCGCAACGTGTGCCTCATTCCCTCGTCGGCACACGGGACCAACCCCGCGAGCGCGGTGATGTCCGGAATGAAGGTCGTCGTCGTGCAGGTCGATGATGCGGGGTCGATCGACATGGACGATCTCGTCGCCAAGGCCGATGCCCACGCCGATCGCCTGGCGGCGATCATGGTGACGTATCCCTCGACCCACGGGGTCTTCGAAGAAGAGATCCGCGCGGTCTGCGATGCCGTGCATGCCTGCGGCGGCCTGGTGTATCTCGACGGCGCCAACCTCAACGCCCAGGTGGGGCTGTCTCGCCCGGGGGATTACGGCGCCGACGTCTGTCACATCAACCTGCACAAGACGTTCGCGATCCCGCATGGCGGAGGCGGGCCGGGGATGGGACCGATTTGTGTCAACGACAAGCTGGCTCCCTTCCTGCCTGGCCACCCCGTCATCGCGACGGGCGGAGAGAAGGCGATCGGCCCGGTGTCGGCGGCACCGTTCGGCAGCGCCAGCATCCTGCTGATCTCGTGGGCCTACATGGTGATGCTCGGGCCCGCAGGGATGCGACGGGCGAGCGAGGTCGCGATTCTCAACGCCAACTACATGGCCCATCGACTCGAGCCGCACTTCGATGTCCTGTTCCGGGGGGCGCACGGGCGGGTCGCGCACGAGTTCATCCTCGACATGCGGCCCTTCCGCAAGGTTCACCTCACCGAGGTGGACGTGGTCAAGCGCCTGCAGGACTACGGATTCCATGGTCCGACCATGTCGTGGCCCGTGATCGGCACGATCATGATCGAGCCCACGGAATCGGAGTCGAAACAGGAGTTGGATCGGTTCTGCGACGCACTCATCTCGATTCGTGCCGAGATCGAGCAGGTGGAGATGGGCATCGCCGACCCGGACGACAACGTGCTCCGCAACGCGCCCCACACGATGGCGGTGGTGGCACAGTCCGATTGGGAGCATCCCTATTCGCGCGCACAGGCCGCGTTTCCCGCTCCGTGGACACGCGAGCACAAGTTCTGGCCCACCGTCTCGCGCGTCGACAACGCGTTCGGTGATCGGAACCTCGTCTGTGCGTGTCCGCCGATCGAGGAGTACGTCGAAGACACGGTGGTCTGATGCGAGGGCGATCCGAAGACGGGTCGCCCCGCATCTGGTCGGTGTGGTACGACGGGCCCGGGGCCGGTGCCCACAACATGGCGACGGACCATGCCATGGCGTGTGGTCTGGGGCCCGACGAAGGGGTCCTGCGGTTCTACACGTGGGATCGACCGACCGTCTCGCTCGGTCGAAACGAGCCCGCGAGAGATGCGTGGGACCCCGGGCGTCTCGAAGCCGAGGGTGTCGGTCTAGTGCGGCGGCCCACCGGTGGTCGATCAGTATTGCACCACCGTGAGTTGACCTACGCGGTCGCGGTTCCCGCGTCGGGGCCGGGCAGTATGCGGCGTCTGTATCGAGGTGTGAACCAGGTCCTGGTACGTGCGTTGCGACGGTTGGGCGTGCCCGCCGAGCTCGCGCCGAGGTCCGGGCGCTCCGCTCCGCTCACCAGCGGCCCCTGTTTCGACCAGCCCGCCGAGGGTGAGGTGGTGGTGGGTGGCCGGAAGCTGGTGGGCAGTGCCCAGGTTCGTGTCGAGGGCTCGCTCTTGCAGCACGGCTCCATCCTGATCTGCGATGATCAGGGGCTTCTGCCGATACTCCAGGGTCTGATGCCGGCGCCTCCGGGTGACCCGCCGACCACCTGCATTGCCGATTGGACCTCCGACCCTCCGTCGATCGAGCGATTGATCGAAGAAGTCCGGGGGGCCTTCGTTTGCGATCTGGCGGGTCGGTGGCCCTCCGGAGAGCGTCGACCCCATGTGCCCGTGGACCTCGAGCGTCGACTCGAGGCCCACTACCGGTCGCCCGAGTGGACGTGGCGCCGGTAGAGCGATTCGGCGGAGGTCGATCAGATGAACGGAGTATCCTGGCTTCGCACCGCGGTGGCCCTCGGCGCGGGCGGCGTCCTGGCGGCGTGCGCGAGCGAGTCCGAGCCCGAGCAGACCTCGTTCTGCGGCGCCGTGCTCGACGATGTCGCTGCATTCGTCGAGGCCACGTCGCGCCCGGTGGACGACCCCCGATACGGAGGTACGGTGGTCGTCGGGGGTGGTGGAGATCTGGTGGGTGGTTTGAATGCGTTCACCACTGCGGACCAGACCACGCTGGAGACCGAACTCCACCTCTTCCACGCGACGCTGCTCCGACTCGACGAGCAGCGTCGACCGGAGCCCTACCTCGCCGTCGAGTGGGAGGTCGAACCCGACAACTCCGGTGCCACCATCCGGATTCGCGACGACATGCGCTGGCACGACGGGATGCCGGTCACGATCGAAGACGTGGCCTTCACGTACGCCGCGGCGATGGATTCGGTCACCGGGTTCGGCAACGACGGCTGGTTCGACCCCTACGACTCCGATGGGATCGAAATCCTCGACGAGTCCACCATCCGTTTTCGGTTTTCGCCTCACCCCGACGTCGTTCTCCCGTGGGCCAGTTTGCCGATCATGCCGGCGCACCTCCTCGGCGAGGTGCCGCGCCAAGAGCTCCGGGAGCACCCCTTCGGCACACAGTGTCCGGTGGGTGCGGGCCCATTCCTCTTCGAAGCCTATCGCCCGGGTGATCAGTGGGTGCTGGCCGCCAACCCGGGCTTCCCGGACGATCTGGGGGGGCGCCCGTTCGTCGACCGCTACGTCTACCGTGTGATCGCCAACTCGACGACTCGAGCGGCCGAGCTGACGGCCGGTGGGGTACATGTCGCTCTGGGGGTGGAGCCCTCCGACGGATCGTCGTTGGCGACCGACGACGACGTGCGGATCGAAGTGCTCGACCAGAGGGCCTTCACCTTCATCGGCTGGAACTCGCGACTGCCCGGACTGTCCGACCCGCAGGTGCGTTCGGCTCTGGCCGCGGCGCTCGATCGCGAAGGCATCGCCCGCACGCTCTGGGGCGACTTCGGGCAGGTGGCCGAGACGGGTGTGCCTCCCTTCCACTGGGCGTACGATCCCTCCCTTCGCGGACCGGCCCACGATCCCGATGGTGCCCGGGAGGCGCTGACGGCATCGGGATGGGTGGATCGCGACAACGACGGGATTCGCGAGAATGGGGCGGGTGAGGAGCTTCGGGTGGAGCTGATGACCAACCCCAATCCGGAGCGAGACGGTGTCGGACGGATCGTGCGCGACCAACTCGCAGAGGTGGGTGTGTCGGTGGACTTCGCCGTCCAGGAGATGGGGACGCTCCAGAGTCGAGTTCTCACCCCGGGGTCACGCGATTTCGGAGGGTTCATCATGGGGTGGACCCAGGATTTCAACATCAACGAGCGCGACTTCTTCCACTCGACTGCCGCCGATGGGCATCCGTACGGATGGGCGGGCACCTCCGACCCCGAACTCGATCGTCTGCTCGACACCCTTCCCACTCTGGTCGATCGCGACGCGGCTCTGCCCCTGTGGCGTGCCTACCAGGAGAGGATCATCGAGGTCCAGCCTTTCACCTATCTGTTCTTCGCGAAGAGGCTCAATGGCGTGGCGGCCGACCTGCGCGGTGTCGACATGGACATCCGAGGCGAACTCCTGTCGGCGGCGCGCTGGTACTGGGATCCCGCTCGCCCCTGACGACGACTCCTTCGCGCGCCGGTCGTGTCGTAGTTTGAGGGCATGTCCATGATGAATCCGCCCGGCGTGGGCCGCGTCGCGTGAGCGACGAGGTCGCGCTCGTGGCCCGCACACCCGGTTCCTGCTCGTGATACGCTTCATCGCGGGCCGACTCGCGACGGCGCTCGTGCTCTCGCTGGGCGTCGCCTCGGTCACCTTCGCCTTGTTGTGGTTCGCGCCGGGCGACAGTCGCGCGTGGCTGTTGCTCGCGGGGATCGACGGCTCCGCCGCGACCGGGGCGGGGTCGGAGTCGGGGCTGGGAGCCTACCTCCAGTGGCTCACGCGCCTGCTGCGCGGCGATCTCGGAACATCGGAGTCGACGGGGCGCGCAGTAGCCGAAGTGCTCGGCTCGGCGCTTCCCCACACGCTGGCCCTCTCGATCAGCGGCCTTCTGCTCGCCGCGCTGTTTGGCGTCTCGACCGGGGTGTACCAGGCGCGCCGGAGCGGAACGCGAGCGGATCGGGCGCTCGGTGCAGCGTCGACGGTGTTGTATTCGGCCCCGTCGTTCTGGGTCGGGATCGTGCTGATCGGAGCGTTCGTCTCGCTGCCGGGGCGGTTCGGCCTGCGGCTTCTTCCGCTCTCCGGCGTCGCACCGGCGGGCGGTGCGGCGCATGTCGGCCAATACCTGCCGTACCTCGTGCTCCCTGCCCTGACTCTCGCCCTCGTCGTGGGTGGCGGTGTAGCCCGCTTCACGCGCGCCAGTATGATCGACATCCTCGAGCAGGATTTCATCCGTGCGGCGCGAGCGCGGGGCCTGCCCGAGCGCACCGTTGTGATCCGCCATGGTCTGCGGACGGCTCTACTCCCGCTGATCTCGCTGCTGGGTGTGTATCTCCCGATGCTGCTCACCGGTACCGTATTCGTCGAGGTCGTCTTCGAGCGAGTCGGGGTGGGCCGAGAGATGCTACTGGCGATCCTACGGCAGGATGTACCAGTCGTTGCGGGTGGGGCACTGCTCTTCGGGTTCGTCGTAGTGGTGGGCAATCTCGCGGCGGACCTGCTCTATGGCTGGGCCGACCCGCGGCTCGACCCGGTGGGTCGTGGCTGAGCAGGCGAAGGGAGGCGTCGCCCTGTCGGCCGTGCTTCCGGGGCTGCCACAGATCCTCGCCGGACGGTTGGTGTCGGGGGGGATCGCGCTGTGGCTCTGGCTGGCGGGGATTCTTCTCTACCTCAGCCGCACGACCCGGATCTCTGCCGATTTCGGGGAGAGCACGCCGTCGGGTCGCGCCGCCATCTTGGTGCTCTGTGCCGCGGGTCTGGCATGGGCGTGGTCGCTCCGTGACGTGGGCGAGTCCGATGCCCGGGTGACCGACGCCGACGCGCGCTCCCAAGGCGTCTGGATCCGGATCGCTCGAGATCCCTGGGCCGCGCTCGGGCTGTTCGCCCTCGTGCTCATCGGTTGGTTCGCCGTCGCGGCGCCGCTCCTCGCCCCGGCGGAGGGCGTGCGATCGATGCTCTACGAGCCGTTTCTTCCGCCTTCGCTCACGCATCCGATGGGCACGGATCGTGTGGCGGCCGACGTCTACCATCGTTTCCTTCTCGGTGCGCGGGCGACCCTCGGGGTCGGCCTGTTCGCGGGCTTTGGCGGCGCGGTGATCGGGATCCTGGTCGGCGCCGTGGCCGGCTTCTTCGGCGGATGGCTCGACCGCCTGTTGATGCGAACCGTCGATTTTTTCATCGCTCTCCCCAAGCTGGTCCTGCTCATCGCGGTGGTCGGAGTCCTTCAGCCCGGCCCCATCGTACTCGGTCTGTTCATCGCCCTCGTCCAGTGGCCGGCCCTGGCCCGGATCGTAAGAGCAGACGTGGCGATGTTGTCCGAACAGGAGTTCGTGAAAGCCCTGCGGGTCCTCGGTATGCCGCACTGGCGGATCCTGCTTCGGCACGTGATACCAAACGCCCAGTCGACCCTTCTCGTCGGCGTGGTGTTGTCGGTCGCGAACGCGATGCTGATCGAGGCGGGCCTCGGTTTTCTCGGCCTCGGCCTGGGAGGTGAGGCCTACGAAGCCTCATGGGGCGTCTTGATCCGGGATGGGGCGGATCTCGGCCAGCATTGGTGGATCGGGGGCTTCGCCGGCCTCGCGCTCGTCGCGGTGGTGGTGTCGCTGAACCTCGTGGCCGACGCGGCGCGCGACGAACTCGACCCCCGTGCCCGGATGTCGGCATGACGCCTCCGGTCCTGGTGGTCCGCGACCTCGAGGTCCGCCTGCCCGGGCGCGCGTCGCACGTGCGGGCGGTCGATGGTGTGTCGTTCGAGATGGCACCCGGGGAGCGGGTGGGCATCGTTGGTGAGTCAGGAGCGGGAAAGTCGCTCACCACGCTCGCGCTGCTCGGACTGCTTCCCCGGGGTGTCTCTACGGGTGCCGGTAGTTCGGTGCGTATCGCCGGTGGTGAGGTCGTGGGAGCTTCCGAGACGGAGCTGCGCCGCGTGAGAGGCGGGCGCGTGGGGATGGTCTTCCAGGATCCCTCCTCGACCATGACACCCGTCCGA
The DNA here is from genome assembly GCA_028279425.1 of Longimicrobiales bacterium. GTDB lineage: Bacteria > Gemmatimonadota > Gemmatimonadetes > Longimicrobiales > Gaopeijiaceae > Gaopeijia. Next base: position 14,526 of record JANQNV010000282.1, read on the forward strand.
ACCGTGGGCGATCAGTTGCTCGAGGTGCTCCGGCAACATCGAGACCTTTCGGGGGATGCGGCGCGGAGCGAGGCCATCGACCTGCTGCGATCCGTGGGCCTTTCGGACCCCGTTCGCACCTTCGACGACCCTCCGCATCGCCTCTCGGGTGGCATGCGGCAGCGGGCGTGCATCGCCCTCGCGCTCGCCGGTGAGCCCGACCTGCTCGTGGCCGATGAGGCGACGGCCTCCCTCGACGTGACCGTGCAGGCGCAGATCCTCGATCTACTCGTGCACCTGTCGATCACGCGGGACGTGGGGATTCTGATGATCAGTCACGACCTCGCCGTGGTGGCCGAGACCTGTCAGCGGCTGCTGGTCATGCGAGCAGGGGTCGTGGTCGAAGCAGGGCCCGTGGAGAGGGTTCTCCACGAGCCCGCTCATCCGTACACCCGCAGCCTCCTGGCCGCGCGACCGCGCCTCGAGGGCGCGATCCCCTCCCGGGGCCTCGACCCGGAAGCGGTGGTGGGCGGGGAGCCGGGATCCGTCGATCGGTCGCTCGGCGAGGTCGTTCTGCGATTCGACGACGTCGGGGTGACCTATCGGTCGGGTGCTCGTGCGGCGCCGAAGGAGGCGGTACGCGGAGCCTCGCTGTCGGTGTATCGGGGCGACGTCCTGGGGCTGGTCGGCGAATCCGGTAGCGGCAAGTCGAGTCTCGTCCGGGCGGCCGTAGGCGTGGTGCCGCTGTCGTCGGGTCGCGTGTGGTCCGAGGGGCACGACATCGCCGAGAGGCGCAGGACCGATCCCCTGGGCGCGGCGCGCTGCGTCCAATTGGTCTTCCAGGATGCGGCTGGTGCTCTGGATCCGAGACAGCGGATCGGTGCGGCGATCGAAGAGGTGCTGCGTCTGCATGGGTCGCAGGAGCCACAGGTGGACCGACGGGTCGACGAGCTCCTGGACGCGGTGCAGCTCGAGCGGGATCTCCGGAATCGGTTCCCGCACGAGTTGAGTGGTGGCCAGCGCCAGCGGCTCGGGATCGCGCGCGGGCTTGCGGTGGAGCCGCAGGTATTGATCCTCGACGAGCCGGTTTCGGCCCTCGACGTTTCGGTGCAGGCCCGGATCCTCGCACTCCTCGAGTCGCTGAGGAGCGACCTCGACCTGACCATCGTCCTGATCGCGCACGACCTCGCCGTGGTTCGCAATGTGTGCAATCGGGTCGCGGTCATGTTTCAGGGGGGTATCGTCGAACAGGGGGCCACGGGGCGCGTGTTCGATCAACCCAGCCACGCGCACACGGTCGACCTGCTCTCGTCCGTCCCTCGCATCGAGCGCCGCCGGGGAGTCGACTGAGCCTCACTGCGGGATTGCCCAGCGCGCCCCAGAGTCGCGCGGCGCGCGGTAATGACCCGCGTCTCCTCCCGTACCTGTCACCGCGGTGTTGCTGCCGAGAGGGTCCGATCGGGCCACCCTTCGACCGGTCCAGACGGGGCCCGAGTGCTGCCGCCAGGCGTGGTACGGGGCGGCCCGATGACCCCGGTGGCGAGGGCTTGACACCGGGAGACGGGGGCACCCATAATGGCGTCCTGCCACAAATCGGGTGTCCGATACGGATGACTGCGGGCCGACCTTCGACCCCCCCACACACAGACCACTCTTCTGGAGGTTCCCTTGGTTGGAGTAATGCGAGTTTACGGAGCGATGCTCCAGATCCCGGGGCTCGAGACTCCTGACGAGACCTTGACCGAGACCATGGCGAGGCTCTGGGGAGACACGGGCTTCATGCGGGTTCCGCTCGCGATTTGCCTCATCCTCGGCCTCGCCGTCATCGCGTGGAAGTTCGTGGATCTGTCAGGCAAGGCGTCGAAGACCCGCAAGATTCTCCGGGACGTCGACGAGGTCCTCAACCAGGGTCGCATTCGCGAGGCTCTCGAGATCACGCGCGACTCCAACGCCCCCGCGGCGAAGATCCTGTACGCGGGGCTCGAGCGTCACGACGAGGGTACGGAACGCATCATGAAGGCGATCGAGAACCAGGGACTGATCGAGCTGTCCAAGCTCGAAAAGGGGCTGGTCGTTCTCGCGACTCTCACCAATGTGGCTCCGCTTCTCGGCTTCCTGGGCACCGTCATCGGGATGATCCAGGCCTTCCAGTCGATCGAGCTGGCAGGTGAAGTGGAGGCGACGCTCGTCGCCGGAGGAATCAAGGTCGCCCTGCTCACCACGGCCGCCGGTCTCGTGATCGCGATCCCCGTGAGCGTCGGGCACAACTACTTCGTGGCTCGCATCGACAGCCTCGTCATCGACATGGAGGAGTCGGCGCAGCGCATGATCGACGCGCTACACGCGATGAAGTCGTAGCGAATCCGGTCCGCGTCGCACCGGCGACGCTCGGCTGGTCACGCATCGTGCGGGGGGCCCTCCGACTCTGGTCGGGGGGCCCTTCGTCGTGCCGAGGGGTGGCGGGCAAACAGGTGTTTGCATCTTGCGTGGACTCCGGGGTATCATCACCCGTTCTCCCCTCAGCCCCCTCGTCGCGAGCCCCATGGTCTTCCGCGCCGCCGCCGTCGTCGCCGCCCTCCTACCCGGCCCCATCGCGGGCGTAACCCTCGATCCGCCACCCTCGGTGTCGGTGCCCGGGATCGTCGTGGCGGGGATCGCCGCGTCGACCGAGCTGCCCGGGAGCGAGGGGACGGCGCGCGACGGAATCACCGTGGATTCGGCGCGGGCCGAGTTCCGCGCCGGCCGCACGTGGCACGCCGCCCGGCTTCTCGAACCGCTCTACCGGGCGGGTGAGCTCGAACCCGCCGATGTCTTCTTGCTGGCCCGCGCCCGGGCCGGGTACCGCGATTGGCCGGGTGTGACCGAGGTCCTCGAGTCGATCGCGGATCTCGGCGACTTCGACGATGGCGCGGGGTGGTTCCTGCTCGGGCGGGCGCACGAAGCTCTGGGCCAGACGGCCGATGCGATGGACGCCTACGAGCGCGCGCTCGACCAGCTCTCCCCCCTGACCGGGGTGACGAGGGCGTCGATCGAGGGTCGCTTGTCGCGTGTCGCCTGGGCCGAGGGGGAGTACGGGACCGCTGTGGCCGCTCTCGACCGGATTCGCGATCAGCCCGCGGTTCGCTCCTGGTCTGCCGCCTGGATGATCGAAGCGGCGATCGAAGACGAGGCGGTGGAGTGGGTCGACACACTCCGGGCTCGCGTCGAACGCCCGGTCGTGCTCGAGCGCCTTTGGGACGTGCCTGCGCGCGCCCATCTGGCCATGGGTGACACCGCGGCGGCGGCCGCGCTCTATCGAGCGGCACTGGACCGACCCGATCTCGAGTCGGCGCAGCGGGCGCGGGCGCTGCGATTCGTGGCCGACGCCGCCCGTCGCACGGGCCGGGACGCCGAGGCGGCGTCCGGCTATGCCGAAGCGGTCGATCTGGCTGCCGTCGGCGATCGGGACGGTGCGTGGGCGGCCCGCCAATTGCTGGACGGATCGGCCGAACCGTCGGTGGCCACGATGCTCCGCATGGCCCGGCATCTGGATCGGGATGGGGACGGCGTCCGAGCGCTTCGGGCGTACGACCGCTACGTGGCCGAAGTCGAGGCCGCGGGGGGCGACGTGTCCGCGATGGCGCGCGTCGACCGGGCTCGACTGCTGACCACGGTACCCGCCCGCCTCGAGGAGGGCGTGCGAGAGTGGCGGGCGCTGGCGACGCACCCGGACCCGGAGGTGGGAGCGCGAACCCTCACGCAGTGGTCGGCGCTCCGTCGCCGACAGGGGCGTATCGACGACTACAGGACCCTGCGCCGATGGTTGGTCGAGCGTTACCCCGGCACGCAGGAGGCCGCCGGGGTGGTGTTCTTCCGGGCCGACGCGGCGCACGATCAGCAGCGGTGGGACGCCGCGGTGGCGGCGTACCACCAGGTCGCCGAGATGGCGCCCGAGGTGGACTATGCGGGCCTCTCTCGCATGCGGGCGGCACAGATCCACCTGCATCGGGGCGACAGAGACGCGGCGCTCGGGGAGTTCGAGCGCTACCTGGGCGACTTTCCTACGGGGCGCCGCTGGGAGGAGGCGGCCTACTGGGCGGCGCGCACCCACTTGGAGGGCGGAGACTCGGTCGCTGGATTGGCGCTGCTCGAACGGCTGCGCGAGGAGGAACCCTTCTCGTACTACACCGTGCTCACCGCTGATCTACTCGGCGAACCCTACCGCATCGAGTTGCCCGAAGCGGCCGTTGGGACGGCTCCGGAGTGGATTCGTACGGGGTTCGAGCACCTCGATGCGCTCGAGGAGGCCGGTCTCGACGAGGCGGCTCAGGTCGAAGCCGACCACCTCGCGGGCCGTGCACGACAGGAGGGCGCCGATGCGCTGATGTGGACGGCGGAGGGGCTCAACCTGCGCGATCGCACCCTCACCGGAATCAATCTGGGATGGGCTGCCCGCCGCCTCGGTGAGCCCTGGACCGACCGTCTGGTGCGCATCGTCTATCCGTTCCCCTACCAGGAACTGGTGCTGCGCGCCGCGCGCGAGGTCGGCGTCGATCCGCTCCTGCTCGCGGGACTCATTCGCCAGGAATCGGCGTTCGTGCCCGACATCGTGTCGTCGGCGGGCGCCATCGGACTCATGCAGGTCATGCCCTCGACGGGGAGGGAGCTCGCCCGGCGTCTCGGGGTCGCCAACTTCACTCGCGAGACGCTGGAGAGCCCCGAGATCAACATCCATCTCGGCGCCCGGTTCCTGATCGACCAGCTCGACCGCTACGACGCCGAACTCCCCCTCGTGCTCTCGGCCTACAATGCCGGCCCGGCGCGAGCGAACCGCTGGCGGGGTTTCCCGGAGGCGGTCGACCAGTTGCGCCTGACGGAGCGAATTCCCTTCTCGGAGACCCGCGGGTACGTCAAGAACGTGACGAGGAATCAGCGCCTGTACGAAGCACTCTACGGATCGGAGCTCGCCGCTCTGGGCCGGTGAGGGACGGGGGGGTATCTTCCGCCTCCCGACGACCCCACCCTCGATCCGACGGCCTCCGTGGAGATTCCCGCCAAGACCCGCCCGCGCCTGTTTCTGGTCGACGCGTACGCGCTGATCTATCGGTCGTATTTCGCCTTCATCAAGCGCCCTCTGATGAACGCGCGAGGCGAGAACACCTCGGCACCGTTCGGCTTCACGAACTTCCTCGAGCAACTCAAGGCGGACTTCTCGCCCGACTACCTCGCGGTCGTGTTCGATGCGGGAGACTCCTTTCGCGAAGAGATCTTCCCCGAGTACAAGGCCACCCGCGAGAAGATGCCCGACGATCTACGGGCGTCGATCCCCCGTGTGCGCGCGATCGTCGAGGCGTATCGTGATCCGGTCATCGAGTTGGACGGCTACGAGGCCGACGACGTGATCGGGACGCTCGCGCACAAGGCGGGCGAAGCCGGGCTGGAGGCGGTGATCGTCTCGGGCGACAAGGATTTCTACCAGCTGATCGGTCCGCACGTGGCGCTGTTGAATCCCGGGCGCGGGGGACCCAACGGGGTCGAGGCCGACTGGGTCGACCTGGCCAGTGCCGATCAGAAGTTCGGGATTCCACCCGAGCAGGTCGTCGACTACCTCGCTCTGATCGGAGACTCCTCCGACAACGTGCCCGGAGCACCCGGAATCGGACCCAAGACCGCGGTCAAGCTGCTGCAGGAGTTCGGATCCGTCGAGGCGGTCCTGGAAGCGGCCCCCGAGCTCAAGGCCAAACGGGCGCGGGAGTCGCTGACCAACCACGCCGACGACGTCCGCATGTCCCGGGAACTGGTCACGATCAAGCGCGACCTACCGGTCGATCTCGACCTCGACCGCTTGAAGGTGGGAGAGCCCGATGCAGCCGCGCTGCGCGACCTCTTCATCGAGCTCGACTTCCGAAGGCTTTCCGAAACCTACACGCGTCTCGCGCTGGCTTCCGATGCACTGGAGAGCAGCACCGCCGAGGAGGCCCGCTATCGGTTGATCACCGAACCCGTGGAGCTGAACGCGTGGCTGGAGCGCGCGGCCCGGGTCGGGCGTGTGGCCATCGACACGGAAACGACGGGGCTCGACCCGATGCGCGCGCGCCTCGTGGGCATCGCGCTCGGCCTGTCCGAGGGTGAGGCCGCCTACCTTCCGTTCTCGCATCGCTCCACGTCGGAGCTGACGCTGCAGTTCGACGAACCCGAAGACGAGATCCCGAATCTTCCGTCGATCGAGTCGGCCGAGATGGAGCCGCTGCGGCGATTCCTCGCGGACGATTCGATCGAGAAGGTCGGCCATAACCTCAAGTACGACCTGATCGTACTCGAGCGGAGTGGTGTCAGGCTCGGCGGGATCCTCCGCGACTCGATGGTCGCGTCGTACGTTCTCGACCCGAGTCGGCGCTCGCACGGCCTCGACGAACTCGCGCTGGAGATCCTCGCGCACAAGACGACGTCGTATGCCGAGGTGGCGGGGTCCGGCCGCAAGGAGATCCCCTTTGCGGAAGTGGGCCTGGACGAAGCCATGGCCTACGCGTGCGAGGATGCGGACTGCGCGTGGCGACTGTGGCACCGTTTTCGGCCGGAGCTCGAAGCCCACGCCCTCCTCGATCTCTACGAATCTCTGGAGATCCCGCTGGTGCCGGTGCTCGCCGGTATGGAGAAGGCCGGGGTGCGCGTCGACGTCGACGTACTCTCGACCATGTCGGCGCGCCTTCGCTCGGAACTCGACGCCATCGAGTCCGAGATCTTCAAGGTGGCGGGAACCGAGTTCAATCTGAACTCCACGCACCAGTTGCGAGACGTGCTCTTCACACGGCTCGAGTTGCCCGTCCTGAAGCGCACCAAGACCGGCCCCTCCACCGACGCATCCGTCCTGGAGGAGCTTGCGGCCGATGGGCATCAGGTGCCTCGGCTCATGCTCGAGTACCGCGAGCTGGAGAAGCTGCGCAACACGTACGTCGACGCGCTGCCACGCCTCGTGCACCCCGAGACGGGCCGGATCCACACGAGCTTCAACCAGACCGTGGCCGCGACCGGGCGCCTGTCGTCGTCGGACCCGAACCTGCAGAACATCCCCATTCGCACGTCGATCGGGCGCGAAGTGCGCAAGGCCTTCGTCGCCGATGAGGGGCACGTCATCCTCGCTGTCGACTACTCGCAGATCGAACTGCGGGTTCTTGCCCACTTCTCGGGTGACGCTCCGCTCGTCGACGCCTTTCGCAACGGAGTCGACGTCCATCGGCAGACGGCTGCGGTTATCTTCGACGTCGACATCGATTCCGTCACCGGCACCCAGAGGGGCCAGGCCAAGACGATCAACTTCGCGACGCTCTACGGGCAGGGCGCGTTTTCGCTCGGTCGACAGCTGGGGATTCCCCGCGAACAGGCACAGGAGTTCATCGATCAGTACTTCGATCGTTTCTCGGGTGTGCGGGCCTTCCTCGACGCCCAGGTCGACCAGGCCAAGGAGAAGGGGTTCGTGGAAACTCTGATGGGGCGCCGTCGCTACGTGCCGGAGCTGAAGTCCCGGAACTGGAACATCCGTCAGTTCGGCGAGCGCATCGCCCAGAACACGCCGATCCAGGGGACGGCCGCCGATCTGATCAAGAAGGCGATGCTCGATGTAGCGAGCGAGCTCGACGCTTTCGGGGGAGACACTCGGATGCTGCTCCAGGTGCACGACGAGTTGCTGTTCGAGGTGCCCCTCGACGAGCTGGACGCGGTGCGGCGCATTGTCGTCGACCGTATGGAGGGGGCGCTGGAACTCGCCGTACCCCTCGTGGCCGAATCGGGCGTCGGTACCAGCTGGTACGACGCCAAGGGCTGACCAGGCGGGACGACACCAGGCGCACAGGGCCATCCCGGTGCCCCGCGCCCACCTCGATCGTGGGTCGACACCGCTGAGCGTCGGGCTCGGCGGTCCACATCCAGCAGCGGAGGTGAACATGGGCCGTTCCGTCAACAAGATCACCCTGATCGGCAACGTCGGGCGCAACCCCGACATTCATACCACGAAGGCGGGAACGAAGGTGGTGCATCTCTCGCTCGCGACCAATCGACGCACCGGGCGCGAAGGCGACCAAGAGGAGCGCACCGACTGGCACCGCCTCACCTTCTGGGGGCGCCTCGCCGAGTTCGCCGCAGACCATGTGCGGGTCGGAGCGAGACTGTACGTGGAAGGGCGGATGGAGTACGACAGCTACGAACGCGACAAGGTCTCCATTCCGACCGCGGAGGTCCACGTGCGCGAGGTGGTTCTGCTCAGTCCTCGGGAAACCCTACTGGACGAGGAGCACGAATCCTCGAGCGAGGCCGAGGTCGTCGAGGTGGGCGCGGCAGACTGAATCACGGCGTCGCGCGGAGCACCGAGCGCTCGGTCCCTTGCTCGACCCGTCGTCCCTTCGGGGAGAGAGGACGTCCGGCGTCGTCGAGGCTCCGCGCGACGCCGTGGTTCAGTTCGCGGTCCAGAACCCCGAAAGGGACTCGCCGTGTGGGCTCTCGCGGAGCTTCTCGAAGGCGCGATTACGGATCTGCCGGATCCGTTCTCTGGTTACGCCCAGCAGAGAGCCGATCTCTTCGAGGGTGCGCTCCTCACCGTCGTCGAGGCCGTAGTACAGATAGAGGATCTTACGCTCACGTTCGGTGAGGTAGGTCTCGAACATCGACTCGAGGAAGTCTCGTCGGGCGACCGCCTCGACGTCTTCTTCGATGTCGGAGGCCTCCGCGCCGGCGAAGCGCTCGCCAAACGACGCGCTGTCGCGGTCGCCCCGATCGATCGGGGCATCGAGACTCAGCTCGCTCGCCGCCACGCGCCGGAGGGCTCGAATCGTGTCGACCGGTTCCTCCATCTGCTCGGCGATCTCCTGGTCCGTCGGCGACCGGCCGAGCGACTGGGTCAGGGCGGTTTCGGTCCGCGCGAGCTTGGCGAGGTTGGAGTTCTGATTCAGCGGGATACGAACCGACCGCGTCTGCTCGGCGAGTGCCTGGAGAACCGTCTGGCGGATCCACCAGACCGCATAGGAGATGAATTTGACCCCCTTCTCGGGGTCGAACTTCTTGACCGCCTTGAGGAGCCCCTCATTGCCGATGCAGACGAGCTCCGCCAGGCCCAATCCCCGACCTTGGTACTTCTTCACATACGAGATCACGAACCGGAGGTTGGCCGTCACCAGCCGCTCGGCCGCTTCCTTGTCACCGGTTCGCGCCCGCCGGGCCAAGGCTCTCTCTTCCTCGGGATCCTGGATGAGGGGGTACTTCTCTACATCCTGCAGGTATTGGTCGAACGAATCCAAGCCACGGGAAGTGGTGAACATCCGAGCGCGTTACCTCGATCTAGCGTGGACCTCGACAGCGGTTCTCTCGACGGACCCTCTGGTCGGCCGCCGCCCCTGACGCCGCCGAGCGAGCGACGACAGGACCCTGATATGGGTATTTGAATGTAAAAACGCGGCTTCTGCGCGTCAAAGGTTTGGAACAGGCGTCGAAACTCCGGGTCCGCGGGGTGGGGTTCGCCTGCGCCGTTGGTTCGTAACCTCCAGTCCGACTATGTCTTGAGTGGGCGGCGGCCGCATTGCGAAGTGGTATTCTTCGATATTGCGGCGGGGCTCCGGGGGTGACCGGCGGTTTCATCCAGCCGTGGAAAGCTTCGGTGCCCGGCGCAGATGGCGCGCGGTCAGGAGGGTCCGAACGGGGCGCGCATCACCGGTGACCGCCACGAGATCGGACAGTGTGCCCGCGCGTTCGAGCCGTGCGAGGGAGCGGTCGAGTAGGCCCGGGTGCCCAAGCAGCCACTCGATCAGCCGTTGGACCCGGCGGGTCGGAGCCACGCCACTGCGCACCGTGCGATCGTGGTCGAACAGGTCCCGAGCGAGGGGCACGCGGCGACACGAGAGGGCCGGTAGCGCCGACCGGGCGAGAGACCGGGCGGCGTGAAGGGCCCGTTGAATCCCCTGGCCGGTCAGCGGATCGAAATAGCCGGCGGCGTCGCCCACGAGCGCGATCCCGCGATCGCTCGTCCTCCGGCAGGTCCAGTGGAACGGCCCGCTCGCTCGGATGCGGCCCGAGGGCAGGGCGCACTCGAGCCCATGGATCCGCTCGGCGGCGAGACGAATCAGCCCCACCGGGTGTCGAGCGAGGCCGTCTGTGCAATCGGCGGGCACCACCCGCGTGAGATTCCACTCCGTCTCGCTCACCGGCGCGATCCCGATCGTCTCGTGGCGATCGAGTACGAGCCGCCCGCGGGCGCGCGGAAGGTCGACTCCCCTCACCCGAAGAGTCTGCGAGACCTTGGCGCGGGCGGTGCCTCGCGACACCCACCCCAGGCTTCTGGCGACCCGGGAGCGCAGACCGTCGGCGCCCACTACGAGTCTTGCCGTCATGCGCCCCTGCGGCGTCTCCACGTGCGGAAGCGCGCCCATCACCGAAACTCCAGTGACCCTCACGCCTTCGAGCACGTCGACGCCCTCGTCTGCCGCGGCCTTGAGCAGGGCGTGGTCGAAAACGGCTCGTTCGATGCCCCACCCCGTCCCGGCATCCGTCGGGAAGGGTGCATCTCGAACCGCACCGTTTCGCGTAGACAGGCACCATCCCCGGAGTGGGACGGGCGTGATCCCCAGCCGCCGGGCGTCGAGTCCGAGGGCGGCGAGGTGGCCAACGGCACCCGGATTGACGCACTCGCCACACGCTTTCGTACGCGGAAATCGAGCCCGGTCCACGAGCCGGACTCGGAGACCTTCGCGGGCCAGGAGCATGGCCGTCACGCTGCCGGCGGGTCCTCCCCCCACGACGATTGCGTCGAGTGTCATGGGGTCGCCACGAGGGTCAAACGGAAGAGCGGGTGCCGGTCGGCGCGAACACGCCAGCCGGTGGCTCGGCCGAGTTCGACCAGTTCGGCGAGCGTGAAGGCGCGCAAGACCGATAGGGGACCATCATGTCGAGTGATCGGATTCCGCCTCCACACCGTGGCCGAGAGGAGCCGCGCACCGATCCAGGCGGGGATCGATCGCTCCAAGTCGCTTACGAGTACCGCGCGGGTGGCCACGCGTGCCATCTCCGCCAGGAGGGCGCGGCCGGCGGCTTCGGTGAAGTGGTGGAGGGTCAGGACGGCGATGGACACGTCGACGCTGTTGGTCGCAAGCGGGAGGCGCAGCCCGTCGGCCTGCACCACATGGATCGGCTCCGGCAGACGCGAACCTCCACGGTCGAGGGCCGCCGTATCGGCGATTTGCGCATCGACATCGACGCCGATCCCGCTGGCCTCCACCCCTCGGGTGCGCAGCTCACCCACGACGCGCCGCAGCAGGGCCCCGTTTCCGGTGCCCACGTCGAGCAGGCGGAAGGGGCCGCGGGTCGGGAGCAGGGGCTCGAGTGTTTTCCAGAAGGCCCGCTCCCCACCGAGCCAGCGATCGACCGCCTCGATCTGGGCGAGTGACCCGGAGAGGAGGGCGGGATCGACGGGTCGGCCGTCGATTCGGCCGACGTCGAGGATCTCGTCGTCGTAGCGTCTGTGGAGTCGCGTCACGGGGTACGATGCCGGCGATCGATCAATTGATCACTCGCACCGGGCTGAAACGGTCCGGGCCGACGTTGGTGCGCCGGCTCCGGGCCATCTGCTGGTCCTCGAGGCCGGCGGTGAATCCCAAGAGGTCACGGAACGAGACACGGAGCACCATGTTGCCGAGCCCCTGCTCGGCGCCGAAGGGAACCCCGGCGTCGACGCGCACGACCCCTCGGGTCCCAGCGGGGAAGCCGAAGCGGAGGCCGGCGCCGGCCGTACCCCTCCATCCGGAGTCGATGCCGAGCCCCAGGTCGTCGCTCCACATCCGACCGACGTCGGCGAACAGGGTCGCGCCGAGGTCGAACAACTCGGGGAATGGCCATCCCAGGTAGATGCGGTCTTCGACCGACACCACGAGCCGCCGCGATCCGGGGAAGTCCTCGTCTCGGAGGCCTCGGACGCCGGCGACCCCACCCAGGGTGAGCTGGAACGGATGGTCGACGTTCCAACCTCCTGCCCCGGCGACGCGTGCGAAGAAGGTGTGGCGTGGGGCCTCGGGGGGCTGCCAGTACGCGAGCAGGTCCAGTTCCCCGAGCACGTCGCGCCACCCGTCGAGATCGCCCGCGCCGGAGAAGATCTGACGGCCCTCGAAAGCCACGTTGGCGATGAGCACGAAGGGCGCAGGTGCACTCGCCGCGTAGAGACGGAAGCGAGCGTAGAGGTCGTTGGGCGCGTTCCCACTGGTCGAGGCACCGACGGATCGTCCGACGGTGAGGGCCAGTTCGCTACCGAGTTCGAGGTCCTGCACGCCCTTCATGGCGTCGAGTCCGACGGCTTGCTCGAAGCGGATGTTGCGTTGCCCGAGCAGGAGGTTCACCCGTGTACCCGCGCGATAGCGAAGTTGGGGCGCGAGGAGGTCGGCCAGCTCGGGCGGGGCCGGGCGCGGGTCGCCGAACGCGTTGCCGAGCACCTGCTCGGCCTCGTCCAGGCCGCCGAAACGTAGGCGGTCGCGCGAGACTCCGATGCCGAAGACCGTCAGGTTGCCGGGCCGGCCGACGCGCGCGGCCAGCGTCGCCTCGAAGCTCTCGCGCGTGAGCGGAAGAAGCAGGTGGGCCGGTGCCTCCGGGGTGCCGTACGACCAGGTGAAGTAGTCGTCGACCTCTACGAAGCGCTGTCGCGCCGCGAAACGACCGACTTCGCCCACGAAGGGATAGAAGACCTCCTCTTCGACGAACGAACCGACTCTCGTTTCGCCCGCTCGAATGCCGGCGTCCATTCGTGTGTTGAACAGCCGCGGTGTACCGAGTTCGCCGCCGAGGCGACGCTGCGCGTCTTGTTCACGAAAGAAGAACCCCGCGATGAAGCCCCGTCCGAGGAAGTTCTCTTCTCGTAGTTGGACGCGGTTCAACCGAGCGCCCTCGTTGAGTTCGCCTCCGACCTCGACCACCGTCGTCCACTCGTCCTGGGTGTCGACGATCACATGCCAATCACCATCGGGCTGCTGAACGCCATAGACGTCGCTGCGGGCGATGAAGTCGAGGCGTCGGAGCAGTCGGGCGGAGTCGTCGGCCAGAAATGGGTCCCAGCAGTCCCCTGGCGCCAGGAGAATCTCGCGGCGCAGGAAGGACTGGCGCGTTCGAAAGTGAAGCCGATTGGCGAGCCGATACGCCCATTGAAAGGGCGCGCCCGCCAATTCATCGAGGTCGAAGATCGATCGATTGTCGACGAACACACGTGTCACCTTTCCGTCGCTACACGTGTCGGCGGCGGGGTCGACTCCGCCCGCTTCCTCCTGGGCGCCGACGCCGGTCGCACCAACGCCGGTCGCGGCGATGCCGAAGAGGCAGACGAGGACGAGGGGGTTGGGCTTCACGATCAGGTGTGGATGGCGGTCGGAGTCCGTCGGGTTCAGCGTCGACGGGTGGAGGGTGCGAGGAAAGCTACCCGATGGGCTTTCTCTCTACACCCTACCCGGGCGTCGGATCTACCGCAGCCCGAACCCGTGCCGGCCACATCGCACGAGCCCGCCCACCCTCCTGGACGAACGTGGCGAGCGGCACTGGGTATTCCGTCGCCAGAAGCGCTTCCACCTCGTCTGGTGACACAGAGGGCCACATGGCGAAGAACTACTGGTTGATGAAGAGCGAGGCCGACGTCTACTCGATCGACGATCTCGAACGCGATGGTCGGACGATGTGGGACGGCGTCCGGAACTACCAGGCCAGAAACAACATGCGGAAGATGCGCGAGGGCGATCTCGTGCTCTACTACCACTCGCGTCAGACGCCCTCGGCGGTGACGGGCATCGCGAAGGTCGTGCGGGAATCGTATCCGGATCCCACGCAGTTCGATCGCGGCAACAAGTACTTCGACGAGAAGTCCGACCCCGACGACCCTCGTTGGTGGCTGGTCGACGTCGAATTCGTCGAGAAGCTCGACCGACAGGTCGGACTCCCGGACATCAAGGCCAATCCCGACCTCTCCGAGATGGTGTTGGTGCGCAACTCGCGCCTTTCGGTACAGCCGGTCGAGAAGGCGGAGTACGACGCGGTGCTGGCAATGGCGCGAGGCTGATCACGCCGGGCGCTTCGCGTCCAGCCACTCCCCGGGGGGTCGGGTTCGCCTCAGCTCGTCGGGTCGCAGGCGAAACCAGCGCGCGATCAGGAAGATCTCGGCCGCTTCCCGGGCGCTGAGCCCGGCGGGTCCGGGCTCGAACTCGCCGAATACCGCCTCGATCCGTTCGGCTGCCGTGCGGCGCGCGCGCGCCGACTTCGGGTGGGCCAGGGTGGCGCGAAGCCGGCCGCTGCGTACGAGGTGGATGCGGTCTCGCCCCTCGTGTCCCGGTACGCGGTAGACGAAGGTCAACGCCTCGACCTGACCGCGAAACGCGGTCAACTCTTCCTGGAACCGCCGTAGTCGTTCGATACGATCCCGCACGAGCGCGGCGTACTCGAAGTCTCGGCGTTGGGCCGCCTCGGCCATCCGCGTGCGGAGTTCCTCGAGGAGTCGATCGCCGCGGCCCTCCAGGAACCGCGTGCCGATGCGCACCCGTTCGCGGTAGTCGCGCGCAGAAGGGCGGCCGGAACAAGGTGCCAGACACGTGCCCAAATCGGCGCGAATGCACCCGGGCGGTCGATCGAACGCTGCCAGGCCGCTGAAGGCGTCGAGCTGGTCGTCGAAGAAGACCGAGGTGGATGCGGGGCAATCGCGCAGTCCGAGTGCATGCGCGAGGTCTCGGATCGTGTGCGCGATCCGCCCGACCTTCGGGAACGGACCGAAGTAGGTCGACCCGTCGTCGACCACGGTGGAGGCCGGGAGAATTCTCGGGGCCGGCTCCCGGGTGACCTTCACGAACGCGTACGCCCGCTTGCGTTTGTGCTGGACGTTGTACTTCGGGCGATGCCGCTGGATCAGCCGCATCTCGTGCACCAGGGCTCCGAATTCGTCGGGCACGTAGTCCCAATCGATCTGAGCCGTTTCGCGGATCAGTTCGCCTGGCTTCTCGCCCTTGGGGGCCCGGAAGTAGGAGAGCAGTCGCGTACGCACTCGGACGGACTTGCCGACGTAGAGAAGGCGATCGTCGGCGCTCCACATCCGGTACACCCCGGGCCGGTTCTCGGCTTCCGCGCGCACGCGGTCGCGTAGCTCCGGGTTGGCGTGTGCGTCGGTCACGAGCGGGCGGTCCAGGGAGGCGCGAGCCGTCTTCACGACCTCTCGGGTCGGGGCTCTCGACCCCCTCGGTGGTCGGGGTCGATTCGGTGAGACGAGACCGAACATGACCCGAAGGGCGTCGCCCCGGCAAGATCGACGACGCACGGAATGTCGCGTCGAGCCATTGAGTGCCCTCGGTGGCACGGGTAGTCTCGACGTCATGGATACTGCCCCCAGGATCATTCGCGATCCGCTGTGGAACACCATCCGCCTCGATCCGACGGCTGTGCGCATCGTCGACACCGCGGCCTTCCAGCGGCTGCGGTACATTCGCCAGCTCGGGTTCGCTCACCTCGTCTACCCGGGGGCGACCCACACGCGCTTCGACCACGCGCTCGGCGTGTATCACCTCGCGAGTACGGCACTTCGTCTGCTGCGAGAACGTGGAGGCGTGCCGGAGGGTGTGTGGGAGGGCGCGGAACTGATCCCCTATGCGGCGCTGCTCCACGACATCGGGCACTACGCGTATTCCCACGCCCTCGAAGAGCTCGAGTCGGATCAGGTGCCCGTCCACCACGAAGAGGTGAGCGCACGCTTCTTCGAGGCCGCCGATCTCCGAGATGCCCTGCAGCCGCTGGGGCCGGAGGCTCCCGCCCGCATACACGATCTCATTCGGGGCGACAGTCGAATCGCGCTGCGCGGTCTCGTGAGTGGATCGCTGGATCTCGACAAGCAGGAATACCTTCGACGGGATGCGCGGTTCTGCGGAGTGCCCTACGGCGAGGTCGACGTGGACCGGCTGCTCCAGGGCATGGCCCTACTGGAGGACCCTGCATCCGGCGCGTGGGAAGTGGGTGTGCACGAGAAGGCGGTCGCCGCGCTCGAGTCGCTGTTGTTCGCCAAGTACCAGATGTTCCGCAACGTCTACTGGCACCATGGTGTTCGGGCCGCGACCGCCCTCTACAAGCGAATCGTCGAGGAGGCCGTAAACAGCGGGCTCCTGGATCCCGAGGAGTTGGTGGGTCCCACCGACGAGGAGTTGTTGTACGAGGTCGCCCGCCGCGCGCAGGAGGCCGACGACGAGGTGGCGGAGCGGCTTGCCACGCGCTGGATTCCGGCACTGCGCCAGCGACGACTGCCGAAGCGCGCTCTGGAGCTGACGGCCTCGGACCTGCACGGGCGCCGGGTCGAGGATTGGGCGGTGCGGGATTCCCCGTGGAAGCGGGTCGTCGAGGACGAATTGGCCGAGGAGCTGGAACTCGAGCCGGGGGAGGTGATGATCGACTTTCCCGCGAAGCGGGCGATGTTTCAACTGGATCTCCTGGTACAACGCCGCGGCGGTTCGGTGGAGCGCATGGGGCCGGACGGGGTGCCCGGGTTGCTCGATCTCCCGAGGGTGGCGCAGGACCTCTACCACACGTCGCGTGCGCTGAGGGTCTACACGTTCGAGCGCCGCACGATGGCTGCCGACCAACTCCTGGGCCGGATCACGCGCCCGGTCTGAGCGGCCGGGTGTGCATGCGACGTCCGATCCGCACTCGACCTCCCGTTCGGGCCAGGCCCGGATCGGGGTGCCCGGGTCAGTGCGACACCCGGATCAGCACCACCGTGACGTTGTCGGGCCCGCCGCCGTCCAGCGCGGCCTGAATGAGCGCGGCAGAGGTCTGGTCGAGATCGTCGCTCGTATCCGGAGCGCGCAGGATGCGCCCGATATCCGCGTCGGAGACGGGGCCGGTGAGACCGTCGCTGCAGAGGAGGTAGGTGTCCCCGTCACAGACGTCGAAGCGGTCGATCGCCGGCGTTGGGGCGAGGTCGACACCCACCGCCTGGGAAAGCACGTGTGACAGAGGGTGGGTCGCCGCTGCGCTGGGCGCCAGACGACCGGCCGCGACGGCCTCCGTGACCCAGGTCTGGTCTTCGGTGAGCATCGTGAGCTCGGCGCCTCGGAGTCGGTACGCCCGGGAGTCTCCGACCTGCGCGACCGCGAGCCCCGAGAACCCTTCGAAGGCGACGGCCGTAAGTGTGGTGCCCATGCCGTCGAGCGTACGGTCCTCCTCGACCGCTTGCCGAATTCGACGATGTGCCCGTTCGACGCTGTCCGACATGGTGTCGCCCAGGTCGAGCGGCGAGGGTGATTCGACCTGGCCCACGAACCAGGTCGAGAACGCCTCGACGGCCAGGGCACTCGCGTCGGCGCCGCCGGGGTGCCCGCCCATGCCGTCGGCCACCACAGCGACGGCATGGTCTCTGTCGAACCAGAAGGCGTCTTCATTGCGCCGACGGACCCGTCCTCGATGCGTTGCCGCAAACATTTCGAATCGATACATGACCATGGACAATCGACCCACGCGGAGCACCCGTCCAGTCCGGTCGCGCCCATGGGCACCAGCGGAGGCCACATCACCGGCCGAGCGGGGTACACATGAACGGATCCGCGGGAACACTCCCCCCCGGGGGGGTTAAAACGGCGGGTCAGTTGACAGAGAGCCTCGGACGCTAGATTTTCAACGGCTCCGGACTTTCGGGAGATTTTCCCGCCACCGGCTGCAGACCGCGGCGGAAATCAGGTCGAAATCCAAGTGCTTTCGGCCCAAGGAGATAAATCGATGGCTGCGACCGTCACGAAGGGACGCAAGAAGAGGAAGGGGCGCAATCCGCTCGCGAGTTTCGATGCGAGTGTGGAGGAGCAGACCGCGCTCGATCAGTACCTGCGCGACGTCAGCCGGCACGAGCTCATCACGCCCGAGCGTGAGAAGGAGTTGGGTGCCCGCGCCCAGAACGGCGATGAAGAGGCGGTGCAAGAGCTCGCCCGGGCGAATCTGCGCTTCGTCATCAGCGTCGCGAAGAAGTACCAGAATCGGGGCGTGTCGTTGACCGACCTGATCCAGGAAGGAAACGTCGGGCTGGTCACCGCCGCGCGGAAGTTCGATCCGGAGCAGGGAGTGAAGTTCATCTCCTATGCGGTGTGGTGGATTCGCCAGGCGATTCTCGCTGCTCTGGCCAACCACGGCCGCTCGGTTCGCGTGCCCCTCAACCGGGCGAGCGATCTGGCGCGGATCTTCCGTGAGAAGGAACGACTCAAGCAGGAGCTCGGGCGCGAGCCCAGCCCCGAAGAGCTCAGCGTGGCGACCGATCTCACGCCAGAGCTCGTCGAGTCGTTGCAGACGCTCAACGCGGCCGAGATCCGCCTCGATGCGCCGATCGGCGACAGCGAGGATTCGCAGCTCGTCGAGCGGTTCATCACCGAGGAGGCCGCCGAGCCGGAGATCGAGGTCGAGAGCCGGCTGCTGACCGAGGCGGTTACGGAGGCTCTGGCCACGCTCGATGCGCGTGACGCCAAGGTGTTGCGCCTCTACTTCGGTTTGGAGGGCGAGCGCGAGCACACCCTCGAAGAGATCGGCAACATGCTCGGGGTCACGCGTGAGCGGATCCGTCAGCTTCGGGATCGCGCGCTGCGGAGGCTTCGCGAAGGTGGCAAGGGCGCGGCGCTGGAGTCGTTCGCCGCGTGATCCTTCGGGTCGTGCCCATGCACGGCTGCGCCGACGCGCCCCCCGTCCGGTTCGGTTCCGGGCGGGGGGTGTCTTCGTTTCCGGCGTGACCCTCGATCCACCCCTCTGGGGCGACGTATGGGGGAGTCTCGGAGGTGTATATCGGGTGCACCTCGGTGACGGGGTAGAGGTCGATGCGTTCCTTCGAGGTCGAGTGAAGCGGGAGGCCCGCGCCGGTGACCGGGTGGTCGTCGGCGACCGGGTGCGTGTGGTACGCGAGCGTCAGGGCGACGAAGATGCCTGGACCATCGAGGAGGTCGCTCCCCGTCGGACGCGGATCGTTCGGCGTTCGGGACCCGGCCGGAAGCCGAAGGCCGTCGCGGCCAATGTCGATCGCCTCGTGGTGGTCGTGTCGCTGAAGGCTCCCGATCCCCGACTCGAGATCGTCGACCGCTTCCTGGTCCTCGGCGAGTTCGACGACGTGCCCCTGCTCATGGTTCTCAACAAGCTCGACCTCCCTGGGGCCCCTGCGGTGGCCGAGCAGCTCGGGCCGCTGTATACCCGGGTCGGGTACGACGTGCTCGCCACGAGCGCACGGACCGGTGACGGAATCGACGACCTGTCCGCCCGACTGGGCGAGGGGGTATCGGCGCTGGTGGGCCCCTCGGGTGTGGGCAAGTCCACCCTCCTGAACGCTGTGCAACCCGGCCTCGACCTGCGAACGGGCGCCGTATCGCGACGTCTTGGTCGAGGCCGCCACACGACCGTCTCGTCGCGACTCGTGCCGCTCGAGTCCGGTGGTCTCGTGGCGGACACTCCCGGGTTTGGAGAGGTCGGCCTGTGGGGGCTGGGTGAGCGAGAGATCGAGGGAGCGTTTCCGGAGATCGCGTCGGTGGCGGCCGAGTGCCGTTTCCGTGGGTGTCGACACCGCGACGAGCCGGGCTGCGCCGTGAAGGACGCCGTCGAAGACGGCGAGATCGCCGCGTCCCGGCTGGAGTCGCTCCGCGTCCTGGCCGCCGAGGCCCGCAAGGACGCCCGGGCGGGGCGGCGTCCGGCGGGCTGACCCCGGGTCGTCGAAACCATGTAGGGCACATCCGGTGACGAGCCGCGTTGCATGTTCTGTATTCACGAACGTTGTGTTTCTATCTTTCTATTTGAGCAAATGTTCGATCTCTGCTAGCGTTCGTTTCGTCCCGCCGGGCCAGGCCCTCGGGGCTCAGCACCAACGAAACAGACTACGGAGAATCGAATGAGGATCTTGATCGTCATCCTGGCTCTTTCGAGCCTGACGTTTCCCGCACCCGCGATCGCGCAGGTCGCTCCCCCGGGCGTCTGCATCACCGAACAGGAGGTCTTCGCCGCGCAGCAGGCCTGGGGCGACGGCATCGTCGACATCGGGCGGGTGTATCAGGAGGAGGGGGACTACGTCCAGGCTGCGGCCGATCACATCAATCGCTTCTACGGCTACGACCTGAGCCTCGTGCTCTTCAAGCCGACGCTCGCGGCGGAGGAGCAGTTCCGGATTTCCTTCGATGGGGCCCTGTCGTACTTCGTAGGCGGCAACCCGTCCTACGCCGAAGACTCCGGGTTTGCGCTCCGCCCCTGGACCGCCGTGCGCTGGCAGAACGCCGGAATCGTGAACAACAGCTGCAACATGGCGGTCGCGATGGGGAACTACTTCTTCACCTCGCCCGACGGCGCCGAAACCAAGGTGGAGTACACCATCGGGTACGTCCGCGATGAAAACGGCGACCTGAGGATGGTGGTGCACAAGTCGTCGCTGCCCTACTCCGGTGAGTAGACCTCAGTCGCAGCCTTCTTCATACACGACGGACCACTCGTCGTCGGCCCATTCGAGGACCGCCGGCCACCGCGCCTCGGTGCCCATGACTTCGAGCAGGACCTCGGGATTGCCGTCGGCATCCCAGTCGAACTGCTGAACGAATCGGGGAGCTGCCTTCCCGTCGTCGCCGATCCGTCGGTACCAGGTGTGGTCGAGGAGGTAGTTCCCGTCGCGCTGGTCGCCGACGACCAACAGTCCGTAGGCGACCGGCGTTCCGGGATCTTCGACGGCGAGGCGGTCGCGGAACATGAAGGTGGCGAGGACCGTCGGCGGGGCTTCCGGACGAAGCCTCGTGACCGCCAGATCGGCCCGCGCCTGTGCCAGGTCGTCGGGCCAGAGGGCGCTCTGGCGCATGATCGCGGTCTGGGCCAGGCGCAGGCTGGCCTGGCGATGTTCCGGTCCGACGGCGGGAAACGCCCCGGCAGCGTGTGCGCTCGCCGGGGCGTCACCGCGAGAGAGAGCCAGGAAGCGCGTCGCTCCAGCGGCGGAGGGGATCAGTTCGGGTGTGCCGGAGACCATCGGGCGGGGTCGGCACCACTCCCCGCCGATGCTGGTGCTGTCGGACACCAGGGTGCCCACTCGCACGCCGTCGGCGAACACGGTGAATTCCGAGCCCGGCGAGAGCAGTGTCTCACGGAAGTGCTCGTTGTACCCCGGTGCGTCTTCTTCCCGAGTCAGCGACAGGAGCGAGTCCCCGCGAAACTCGAAGAGGGGCACCAGCCGCATCGTCTCTCCCACACGGGTGCCGGCGAAGAGCACGGGCCCTTCCGGGAGAGGTGGGGGAGGGACCTCGTCCACCGCGATGGAATCGGCGTCGGTCTCGGCCGTGTCGGTGCCGACCACCGCGGGTGGAGGTGGCCGAAGAGCGATCGAAGCTCCGCCCCATCCGACGTTGTCGCAGCCCGAGACGAGGGCTAGAATGACGAACCACGCGAGGGCGCGATGTGCAAGTCCTGCCACGAGTTCCGCTTCGAGTCGGCGGTGAGCTTTCGGGTCGGGAGCTTCCAACCTAGCCGCGGCGTACTTCGCGGGCCAGCGGATTCCAACCCCTGCCCGATCGAGCCATGATCGTCAATCGTCCGGACTCCGACACCTTTCGGCATGTGATGGGACACTTCGGCAGCGGAGTCACCATCATCACGAGTTCGGCGTCCGGAGGACCGGTGGGGTTCACCGCGAGTTCCGTCGCGTCCCTTTCACTCGACCCCCTCCTCCTGATGGTAGGGGTCTCGCAAGACAGCGAGACGCTGGAGGCGATCCGTGGTTCGGGGGCTTTCGGGGTCAACATCCTGCGGCGCGATCAGGTTGCGTTGGCGGCACGATTCGCGAGCTCGAAGCGTCACGACCGCTTTCGGGACGTCGGGTCGGAGGTGATGGCGACCGGCTCTCCGCTGCTCCAGGGCAGTCTCGCGTGGATCGACTGTGCGCTCCACGCCGAGGTCCCCGCCGGCGACCACGTCGTCGCCCTCGGACGCGTCGAGGCGTGCGCCGCGTTCGACGGCGAACCGCTCTTCTATTACCGCGGCGACTTCGGGGGATGGGCGCCGTGAGACGCGCTCTACCGCCCTTCTTCGTCGGGGCGGTGAGTGTGTGCGCGGCCGAGCTTTCGCTCTCGCTCCTGCTCTATTCCCGTCCGGGCTTCGTTCGGGCGCTCACGGTTCTGCTGTTCGTTCAGCTCGGGTCGCTGGCCGTAGGCCTGGCCACGGGGCCTTCGGTAGATGGCGAGGGGCGGTGGACGTCTCGCGCGGCCCTCTCCCTGCGTTGGCGCTGGCTGCTCTCGGTCGTGGCGCTGGGGGTCGCCTCGTTCGTCGCGGGTGGCTGGACACTCCTCGGCGGCTTGGGGGATTCCGGCGCCGAGCGCGGCCTCGCCGTGGCCGCGATGGCGTCGCTCCCCCTGCTGACGCTGGGAGGGGTCATGTCGGGCTTGTCCGCTCGCGGCCAGGGTCGGCGGGTCGGCGCCTGGGTCGTCGCGGGGGCGGCGGTGGGCGCCGGGGCCGTCGGGATGATGCTCCAGACCCGCGTCCTCCCCGCATCGATGCTCCTCGGTTCGACCATTCTGGTGTCCGCGGGCGCCCTTCTCGACGGGCGGCTGGACGTCCCGTTGTTCGCCGCGGGAGAGCCGGTGGAGCGGGTCGTGCCGATCGAATCCCTCGCGCCCGACCCGGTCTCTCCTCTCGAGGTGCCCGACGGAGCGCTGCGAGAGGAGTCCGCCTCGTGATCGTCGCGCACCTCTCCGACGTCCACCTCGGCCATCGTGCGTTCGATCGATGGGACGAGGGGGTGAATCTCCGTGAGCGGGACATCTCGTCTGCCTTCCAGCGCTCCGTCGCCGACGTGATCGCCGAGTCACCCGACCTCGTCGTCGTGACGGGCGACGTCTTCGATCGGCCCGATCCGCCTCCCGGGGCGCTCGTGACCCTGGCGCGGGGTCTCGAGGCGCTGCGTGCCGCCCTGCCCGGGGTGCCCGTCCACCTGGTGGCGGGCGCGCGCGACACCCCGCGCCGGCGAGGGGACGCGGGAGCGCTGGCGGCGCTCGACGCCTTCCCGAATGTCGAGGCCGCAACCACGATCCCACGGAGTATCTTCTACGAGGACCGTTCGCTCCACGTGCAGCTCATCCCGCACCAGGCCGTGCTGCGAGGGCCACAGCCCCTCCTCGAGCCCGACCCGCGTGCCCGCTGGAACGTGTTGGCCACCTGCGGTCGCCTGGCGCGGGGGGGTGGCCCCGGCCTCCAGTTGGATCCGGTCGGATGGGACTACGTGGCGCTCGGGTCGGAGCACACGCACCGGATCGTCGCTCCCCGAGTCGCCTACGCCGGCTCACTCGAGCGGGTCGGCTCGGCGCCCTGGAGAGAGGCGGGAGAAGAAAAGGGATTCGTCACGGCCGAGCTCGAAACCGGCCACATCCGGTTCCACTCGGTCGCGGGACGACCCGTGGTCGCTCTGGCGCCCACCCGCGCCCCGACCGGCGACCCCGAGAAGCTCCGTCGGCGGTTCTCGGAGGTGGTGCACGAGGTGCCTGGAGGCATCGCCCGCAAGATCGTGCGAATCCGCCTTCGCGGACCCTCCCCCTCCGACCTGGTGGCCTTGCAGGGGCTGGTCGCCGAACTCGACCGTACCGCAGTCCACCTCTCGGTCGAGGCCGACGGTCCGGGCGGAACACGAGTGACACCGATCGATCTGGAGGCCCGGGTGCAGGGGCGCCTCGGCGACGCTCCGGACGAGGGCACGACCGCCCTGCTTCGACAGGTTCTGGACTCTCCCGACGTGCGATGAGGATCGTCAGCATGCACGCGCCCGCTTCGCCGGGTATGGGGAGCTTGGAGGCCGCCTATATTCCGGCTGGCTTCGTAGCGGTGCTGGCACCCGACGGCCGTCGTCGTCGAGGCCTCCACGCAGCGCTGTCGGGCGAGGTCGGGGTCGACGGTGTGCTCGTTGCGTCTCCACGAGGACCGGATTCCCGGTTGTCGCGGTTGCCCGGCGGAGTAGCGGATCAGCTTCGCACGGGTCGCGGGCTGGACGATGTGTCGGCGATCCTCGATGCCGGTACACGTGGCCTGGCCTGGGTGGAGGGGCTCGACCGGATCGAAGCGGCGCGGCGGCGCTTGAGCCAACTTCGAGAGGTGTCGGCCGCCGGTCCACCGCCCGAAGCTCTCGTGCGCCGGCTCCGTGAACTCGAGGGAGCGCCCGCGGCCCTCGCCGTCGTCGACGACGATCTTCGTCGAGCCCGCGAAGACGAGGTGGAGGTGACCGGTGACCTCGAACAGGCCACCATGGCCTGGCTACGGGAGAGGCAGGACGCCGAGACGCGGCTTCAGGCCTACCGTGACCGCGCGCGGGAGCTCAAGGCGCGACTGCGGCAGATGGAAGAGGGAGGGGCCACGACGCCGTGTCCGATGTGCGGCCGGGGCCTCGACGACCACTTCGACACGGTGCTCGAGACCCTGCGTGACGAGTGGGAGGGGGTGGTGCAAGACGGGAGCTGGTGGCGACGGCGCCGGGAGCAGCTCGACCTGAAACCCGACTCTCTCCAGGAGCTCGAGACGCGCGCGATCCAGCTCCATGCGTCGGTGGCCGATCTCACCCAGCGCGCAGAGGCCGCACGGCTCAGAGTCGAGGAGTTGGGGGAGACCAAAGCCCGGCTTGCCGCGCATCAGGCCCCCGCATCGCGGGATCGAGCCGCCGCGGCCGACCAACGGGCTGCGATGGTCGACGAAGCCCTTGCCGAGGTCGGTCGTGATCTCGCTGGGGAGGCCCGAGATCGCCTGCTCGATCGCACCTCGGCCTATCTGCTACGCCTGACGGGAGGACGAATCCTGGGCGTGCGCTGGGTCTCGGGTCGAGCGGTCCTGGTCGGTCCCGAGGTCGACCTGCCCGCGCCTGCCGACGAGGATGCGGCTGCGGCTCAGATCGCCGCTCGCCTGGCCTGTGTCGAACTCGTCTGGGAGGCGGTGGGGGTCGGTCACCCCGCCCTGGTTCTGGGCGACCCCTTCGATCGGCTCGACGAGGAGGTCAAGGTGCGGGCCGCCGACCTGTTGTCGGAACGTGTCGGCAAGGCGCTCGTCCAGGTGATTCTGGTGACACGGGGTGAGGTGGTCGACCTCGCACCCGAGGCCTTCGATGGTGTTCTGGAGCTGCGCTCCGAAGGCGGAGGAGGGGTTCTGCGTCCCGTGCCTGCCGGCACCGGGGTGATCCGACTGAGCACGGTCTCGACCGCCTCGTAGCGCGGCCGTGCGATGCCCCGTCTCCGAGCTAGTCTAGGGGCGGGTTCGTACGGCGACCGCCGTCACCTCGAGTACGGCGCCGCGCTTCAGTGGGCCGCAGGGGATGACGGCGCGGGTGGGTCGGTGCGTTCCCAGGATCGAGGCGTACACCCGATCGATCTCCGTCCACAACCCGGGATCCGTGACGAACACGTTGACCTGGACGAGGTTGGACAACGTGGTGCCGGCGGCGACGAGGATGGCTTCGACATTGGCGAAGGTACGGCGCACCTGCTGCTCCACATCGCCGAGATCGGCCGCTGGGTCGGAGGGGTCGAAGGGGAGCTGGCCTGCGACCCACA
>JANQNV010000321.1 GCA_028279425.1 Longimicrobiales bacterium
CGGCTTGGGGGGCGGGCGGTGCGGCGTGGGAGGCGGGCGGAGCGGCCGCGGGAGGCGGGCGATGCGGCGTGTGGGGCCGGCGATGCGGCGTGGGAGGCAGGCCATCCCGCGCGGGAGGCCAGCGGAGCGGGGTGGGCGGCGGGCGGAGCGGCGTGCGGGGCGGGCGAGGCGGCGCCGGGAATCGGGGTGCCAACGGCACCAACCCTCCACGATGTGCTCGGAAAAGCGATCGTGGAGGGTTGTGGTCGTATAGCGACTACAACCCGCCGGCATCTGGGCGGAGCGCCGCATAGCGGCGCCTTTGTGTCGCATAGCGACCAAAACCCTCCACCATCACGATTTCGCGCATACGGTGGAGAGTTTTGGTCGCTCGCCCTCGCCCGGGTCAGCCGTCGTCGGATAGCGCCCGCCGCAGCCATGCGCGCGCGGTCGTCCAGTCACGTTTGACGGTGGTCGGCGAGATGCCCAGCGCCTCCCCGGTCTCGACGACGCTGAGCCCCGCGAAGTAGCGACACTCGACGACTCGGCACAGCCGCTCATCGAGCTCCTCGAGGGCCTGAAGCGCGCCGTCGAGGGCGAGGATGTCTTCGGCGGGACCGTCTGCTACGACCGACTGCCCGTCGAGGGTCACCGGTTGGACGCCGCCGCCGCGCTTCGCCGCCGTGCGCTTGCGCGCGTGCCAGACGAGCACCCGGCGCATGACCCGAGCGGCGACCGCGTAGAAGTGGACGCGGTCGTTGAGTGCCGGTGGGTCACCCTGGGCGAGGTTCAGGAAGGCTTCGTGGACCAGCGCCGTGGGCGTGAGGGTGTGGCCGGCGCGCTCGCGCCGCAGCTGAAGTCCCGCCAACCGACGCAACTCGTCGTAGACCATCGGCATGAGGCGTTCGAGCGCGACCGCATCGCCCGACCGCCAGTCATGAAGCAGCCGGGTGACCTCCGGCCGCTCGGCGGTGCTCATCGAGCACCCGCCAGGACGCTCATCGGCTGGGGACTGCTGCCAATCGTAGGAACCCGAGCGTCATCGAAGCCTGCGAAGAGGGGGCGAAGGCGGGCGTGAGGCAGGATCGGGACGAGGCGGCGCCGGCGCAATGGTCCCTCCCGGGTGCGTCTCGCACATCCCTGGATAGACGAACCGAGACCCTGCGTTTCCCCCGCCGGAGAGGCACCTGTGACCCGACTTCATCGACTCCTGCCAAGACACCACGGCTGGCTCCCCCTCGTAGCGCTGTTCGCCCTGATCGCCCTGCCCAATGCCATCGAAGCGCAAGAAGACGAAGACCCGTGCGCGGCCGCGTTGAGCAGCCTCGAGGAGGCGCTGCAGGAAAGCTGGGACGACCTGTCCATGTTGACGTGGATGGCCGGCGAATTCCCGGCCATGATCCAGGATCAGCTCGACCACTACTCGCCGGAAGCCCTTGCGGACATGAGCCGAGACGAGGTCGAGGAGGCGAAGGCAGAGCTGCGGACGCTGCAGCGCTGCCTGCCGCGGCTCGCTGGAGTGCTCGACCGGTTGAAGAAGCGCATCGAAGAACTCGGCTCGACACCGAACGTCAGCACGAATGCAGACCGGGACCAGGAGCGGCATCGCCAGCGAGCGGTGCGCGAGGCCGAGCAGATCCACGGCGAAGTCACCTCGATGCTGCGGCTACTGATCGGAACCTCGCGATGAACGCGCACCGCGCCGCCCCACCCGCCTCGACCTCGATACCCCCCAACCGCCAGGAGAATCTCATGACGCGCTGCCCCACCCGACTCCGCTGCGCACCCCTCGCCCTCGCTGCCGCACTCCTCTTCGGAGCGTCCGCGCTGCAAGGCGCGGCCCTCGAACCCGGTCCCTCCAACACCGCCAACAAGTGCGATGAGATGGTGGCCGGCCTTCAGGACCTGATCACCCAGTCGTACGACAACCTGCCCGCACTCGATGCACTCCTCGAAGAGTGGGGAAGCTCGCTTCGCGAGGCGCTCCCGCTCTACAACCGGCAGGCACTCGGGCGGCTCACGGAATCCGACATCGAGAAGCGGGCCGACGAACTCCAGGTCCTGAGGGACTGCTTGCCTAAGATCAAGGAGGCCTTCGAGCGACTGAAGCGCCGAATCGGCCAGCTCGAAGACCTCGCGGGCACGAGCGTCGACAACTCCCGGGCGCACAGCCACCGTCAGCGGCTGCTCGATCGCGCCGAAACGCTGCATCAAGAGATCAGCGTGCTGCTCGACGAGATGATCTAGGTCGGGGCGACGGCCCGCACGCCGACCAAAACCCTCCACGATCTACCGGATTCCGAGATGGTGGAGAGAAAGCGTCGCATAGCGACCAAAACGCTCCACCATCTAGGCCATCGTCCGGATGGCGACGCGTTGGTGTCGTATAGCGACCAAAACCCTCCAGCCTCGCGATTCCCGCGATACGCTGGAGGGTTTTGGTCGTCGGAGGGAAGGAGGCTACGCCCGAATCGGGCGTAGCCATCCATTCTCCCGCACACGCATACGGGCGAAGCTCCACCACTCACCTCCGGTACGAAGCTCCACCACTCACCTCCGGTACGAAGCTCCACCGCACACCTCCGGTACGAAGCTTCACCACTTAACTGCGATCGCCCCGCCATCGATGCCCAACAGGACCACCCTTGCCAACGAGCGCATCCGCGCCATCGCGGCGGGCCAACACGGCGTGGTGTCGCGCCAGCAGCTGGTCGCCGCGGGGATTCCCGGTAGTACGGTTCGCCACCGTCTAGCGACTGGTGCAATGCAGAAACTGGCACGGGGCGTGTACGCCGTCGGACCCATCCGCGGCCCCCACTGGCGTTACTGGAGCGGGCTCCTGCTGGGGGGCGCCACCTCGGTTCTCAGCTACCACAGCGCGGCACGAATCCTCGACCTCGACCCTTCCCCCGGCGGGAGGAGGAAGGTTCATGTCTCGGTGCGTGCCGGTCGGCCCAAGTCCCGAGCAGGCTTTCATTTCTATCGCGCGCCATCACTGGCCTCGGACGAGGAGGCGCCGGTCCAGGGGCTCCCGGTGACCACACCGGCTCGGACGCTCCTCGACCTGGCCCGGGTCGTGCCGACGGGCGCACTGGAGCGGCTGGCGGGGCGGGCAGACCGAATGTGCCTCGTGGATGCACAGGCGATCCGCGACACGCTGCGGCGCCACCCGGGGCACAACGGAAACGCCCGCCTCCGGAAGTTGTTCGCGCACGACGTCGACCTTGCCTTCACCCGGTCCGAACTGGAGGCACGTTTTCTGCGCCTCGTGCGGTTGGGTGAACTTCCGGCGCCAATGGTGAATGCCCGCGTCGCGCGGTACGAGGTGGACTTCCTCTGGAATCGTCAGCGACTCGTCGCCGAGGTCGACGGATTTCGATTCCACAGCGATCGCGCTGCCTTCGAGGGGGACAGGCAGCGTGATGCGGTCCTGGTGGCCCGGGGTTTCCGCGTGCTGCGCTTCAGTTGGCGGGCCGTCGTCCACCGGCCCGAGACGGTCTTGGTGCAAGTCGCGCAGGCGCTCGCCCGCGGCGCCTAGTCGAATGCGCGGCAGGACTACCGATGTCTGGGTGAAGGGACCACTCGGCATCCAGGCGGCCTAGGCTGTGCGCCCACGAGGCCCGCTACACTGCTCCGTCCCGCGACCGCCGCACCGTCTCGAGGTCGAACTCCATCAGGTGCCCGCACTCCGAGCAGCGCAGCGCCACCGTGGCGATACGTTTCCCGAATACGGCGAGCGCCCACGTGTCGTCGGGCCCCGGAGCGTACGACGGGTAGTGCCGGAGGGTTCGATCGAGCGTCAGGGCGTCACCACAGAAAGGACACGTCACGGGCTCCTGCCGGCGCCGGCCGAACCATCGCCGAATCTCCTCCATCTCGGCGTCGTCGAGTTCGACGTTGCTCGGTAAGTCGCCGCCCTTGGGGAGATCGCCGGCATTCCCACGGTCGCCGCCCCCGGGCAGCCCGACGCCGCTCACGCCCGCACCTCGAAGCGCACCTCGATGCCGACATCCAAGGGGCCGGGCTCGGAACCGACGCCGGGTATTGCTCCGGTCGTGACGGGGCGCGCAAACAACCCCGTCCGCCCTACGGGAATCGCCGACGACGAGACTACGCAGCCCCCCGGCCAACGCACCTCGCCGCCGGCCGGCCCGAAGGCCGATCCCGCGTCCTTGAACAAGTTCGCCGACGACGAGTCCATGCAGCCCCCCGGCCAACACAGCTTGCCGCCGGCCGGCCCGAAGGCCGATCCCATGCGATCACACACCTTCACCGACGACGAAACTGCGCAGCCCCCCGGCCAACGCAGTTCGCCGCCGGCCGGCCCGAAAGCCGCACCCCGGAACGGCAGGTGGATCGGTGTGCTCATCGGCGATTCACGTCCCGACCTCCAGCGCCATGTGCGGGCCGTCCTCACACCCGCGCTCGGCGATGCTCTCCGGCGACTCGTCGCCTCGGAAAGCCCACGCCGAGACGATCGAGCCGTCGCGGATCAGGAAGGCCGTAGGCACTCCCTGCACCTGTAGCTCCGACATGACGGAGGGCCGGTGAATCACATCCAGTTCGGGGTGCGCCACCCGGAACGAGTCCGCATCAACAACGCTGCTCGCGACCCACGTCACCTCGGGCACCATCCACTGCGACTCCTTCGCCCGAGACGCCGCATGTTGACAGAAGGGGCATGATTGGCGTACCACCACAACGAGCTTACACGCACTCGCATCGTTGAAGAGGTTCCGATTAAGGCCGATCTTGGGGCTCGACGCGACTCCCGCCTCCGCGAGGTCTGCGGAACGCGACTCTCCGTCGCTCCCTTCCATAGAGCGCAGCTTGCGCCCGTCGAGCGACACGTCGTCGTCGCCCGACGCGTGGCCCATGACGCCAGGAGCCGCGACCTGGGCGTCCCGCGCAGCTGGGGGCGCCATGGTCTCGAGCATCCATTCCGGAGCCGACACCGGCAGGGCGAGCGTCGAGGGGTCCATTACCTCGGTCCGCGCACCGCCCAAGCTAAAGGCGAGATTCACGGCGGTGCCTGCCGCCAGGAAGCCGAGCAATGTCTTCATTCGACTTCGGACGAGCACTCACAGAAGAACCAGCAGGGCGTGCAGCACAACTCCGAACCGCCCTGGCCGTCGGAGCACCATGCGTCCTTCCATCCGGCCTGTGCATGGGTGGCCGCGAGGGCCAGGTTGACGATGACGGCACCCGCAATGAGAAACGCTTTGCCGAATCGGAGTTTCATGTCGGTGTCCGGGTAGAGATGGTCGGATTCCGCGGCGGTAGTGCTGCGGTGATGTCGGGAGGTAAACGTCACGAGCCCGAAATCGGTTTACTCGGGGTTTGGGCCGGGGGAACGCGGTGTTACGGACTCAACCAGTGGAGGCAGGATGAAGGTCGGTCAGTACCTCAGATGGGCCCCGTTCGTGGTCGTGGTGCTTCTGAGCGCGATCGTTGCCGCGGATCGAGCACCCGACAGCTTCCCGGAGACTTTCGTGGGACAGCTGTTCATCTTCCTCCCGCCTGCGGCGATGGTGGCGATCGGTGGGACTCGGTCCCGGCGAGGAGCCCTCATCGTGGCGCTCGCTACCTTCGGGACGATGCTCGCACTCGATTTGGCTCCGCTCGCACATGCGGGTGCTGCAGGCTCATCACCGACCGTGAGGATGGGTGGGGGGGATCTAAGCGCCGCGGCGGAAGGCAACGCTTGGCTGACGCCAGGCCGGCTTCCGCTCGCACTCAGGATCCTGCCCGAGGCGGCCTTCCTGAGGGGGGGCGAGGGCTTCGACTTCTCGTCGGACTCGGACCTGGTCTCCGCAACGTGGGCGATGCTCAAGCTCTCCTACTTTCTGGTCCCCCTCGGCTTGATTGGGTGGGCCCTGGGAGTCGAGGCCTGGATCCACAGGCGGGTCACCTTCGCGACACCACGCGATGAACTCGTCGCGCGCGCGGTCCTCGATGTTGGGTTGGCCGCCTTCGCGATCACGTTTGCCCTGAACATCTCCGTACGGGCCACCTTCGGAGTGCTGAGCGGCAACCAGGCCTGGACCGTCTCCATCCCCTTCACGCTGATCTTCCTCGCCGGCCTGCCTGGCTGGTTCACCCAGCGCCTCCCCAGAGGCGACGCCAGCTAGTGACCGAACAGGAACGCCGACGCACCGTTGATCGGTGGGTCGGGACCCACGCCGGCCGCGTACTGCGGATCGTTCGCTCGTTCGAGCGGGACCGGGACACCGTAGAGGATCTCGCGCAGGAGATCTGGATGACGGTGCACCGCAAGGCAGACATGTGTCCGAGTCCCGACAAGGCCGGCGGTTGGATCCACAGCGTGGCCGTCCGCCTCTGTCTCGATCGCCAGCGAACGGCGAAGCGCCGAGAGACGCTCTTCGCCCGCTGGTTTCGCCGCGACGACCCGCCGCAACACGGCGGCGGACGGATGGACATCCTGGGTGAGGCCAAGCTGTGGACGGCGATCCACGAGCTTCCCGCGAGGCAACGAGAAGTCGTCTCGTACCGTTACATAGACGGACTGTCCACCGCCGAAACCGCCGAGGTCCTCGGGATCTCCGAAGGATCGGTGAAGGCATCCCTGTTCAAGGCTCTCCGGACCCTCCGGAGCAAGCTGGACTCACCCGAGATGCGGGAGTTGATCGATGGACCTCCAGAACCTTCCTCATGACCTCGCGAAGACCGATGCTCGGCTCCGTTCGGTCATCACCAACGCCGTCGACGAGGCGCCACCCGAGCACATGAGGCGGATACGTGTCGCCCTGGCGGCGCAGGCCGCCGCGAGGAAACCTCCAGGACCGACCTCGGACGTGTGGCTACCTGCGGGCATTCTCGGCGTTCTGGGCGTGGCCGCCGTGGGCACGACGGAGCCGATCCTGAGTGCCGCGACGTTCGGCATCGCCATCGGCTGGACCTACCTGCTGGCGCGCATCGACCCACCGTCGATCGAGGAGCAAGCCGGGGCCTGATCGGCGCCCCTCGAGGCCCCGGGCCCGTCGCCCCAGAAGGATCGCAGGATAGGCGACAGCGCCCGGGAAACCCCTGGAGCCCAGGCCCCCGCGTGCTCTCTGTGGACCCACGTCCTCAGGGAGCCGTGGGGGTCGGGGGCGCCTTTACCCACCCGCCTCGTCGACGATGCTGTAGCGGACCACGTACTCGACGTCCAAGTCGTCGGCTTCGACACCCAACACGCTTTCGTCGTCGACCCGGAGGATGCGCAGTCCCACGGGCGTGAACACGGTCCCCGCCGGGTTCCCCCGGGGATCGAGGACCCTCCATTCCACACGCCCGTCGCGACTACTCGAGGCGAGTTGCACCCAAGTCGACCCATCCTCCGAGGGCATCAGAGATGTAGCCCAGGGACGGAAGGCCGGCACGTACATCGCATCGCGTACGTCACTACGAACCGTCCCCTCCGGAATGCCGAGACGATCCGTGAGGAACGATGAGAGGCCCTCGGCGGTCTCGGTCACCGCGCTGTCGACTGCCTCCGGCGAGAGAGGTACAGGTGTGAATGGGAGCGCCGTGCGGAAGACGGTGTCACCGCGCATGCCCACTCGGGTCACGTGGACCGCGGCGCTGTCGGACGAGGCGGGAGCTCGGCGGTCCAGCACCACCACGCCCGAGGCATGGGGTACCACGACCTGACCATCGCCGAACGGCTGTCGCCCAAAGGTCCCGCCGTTCTCACGCATGAGCGCAAGGTTGTCCTTGGGCCTGAACTGCTGGAGCCAAACGGTGTGGGTCACCTCCCCCGCGGCGCTCATCCCGACGTGGGCGACCTCGGTCAGGTCACCCTCCGCGATTGCATGCGAGAATGCAGGCTGCGCCCCGTAGAAGGAGCCGTCGCGATAGGGGCGCTCCGGCCGAGGAGGCAGATCGCGGGTCGCCATGCCCGCCTCGCCGATGCTCGTGGGCACCGTGATCACATCGAGAACCTCCCCCTCCGTATCGAAATA
Source organism: Longimicrobiales bacterium (assembly GCA_028279425.1). Classification (GTDB taxonomy): domain Bacteria; phylum Gemmatimonadota; class Gemmatimonadetes; order Longimicrobiales; family Gaopeijiaceae; genus Gaopeijia. The sequence goes on from JANQNV010000321.1 coordinate 7,944, forward strand.
CGTCGCTCGAAAGTTGCGTTGGTCCATCGCCCAGACGGTGTCCCCGAACACACCGAAGTGGTACACGGAGCTGAATTCTCCGGGCCCCTCGCCCTGCCCGCCGATGGTCCCCGCAGGGAGCCCATCGGCCGTCCACCGGCGGATCAGTTGCTCCTGGCGGTGGAAGGTCAGGATGCCCCCGTCGGGAAGCTGCGCGAGAGACCAGACCCGGCTGAAGGCGAAGTCGGGATCGTCGACGGAACCGATCCGTAGATCGGGCCCCTCGAGCACGCGGACCTCGCTCGTGAAGGGGGCCATCGAGGATTCCGACTCCGCGCCGCCGCAGGCCCACCCGGTCAGCACGGCGAAGGACGCGAGGGTCAGGCTTCGGACGGATCGGGGTAGACGTTCCATATCGTTTCGTGGGGCGGCGGACATTTGATCTCGGATACCCTGCGATCCTATCGGGCGACCGTCCGGAGCGACACCCCGGCGCCTGCCCCGCCGCTGTCGCCCCTCGCCCCCTACCCCGGCCGCGCCACCGCCGTCAGCAACCCGTCGCCTCGGCGGCCCCGCAGCCGCTCCTGCAGGCGCATCGCCGGCCACAGCAGCGCCCGCCCCAGCACGAAGGCGGGAAAGCGCGACTCCATCGACTCGGTCCAGTCGATCCCCGCCCGCTCCTGGCGACTCATCCAGACCAGCACCCAGGGATCGAGCGTACCGGTCTGTTCGATCGACTCCACCTCCCATCCGGAGCGCTCGAGCAACACGCGCATCGTGTCGGAGTCCCACAGCGCGGTGTGACGGGGGGTGTGGTAGCCGGCCCAGTGCTGGGTGTAGCGCTCCTGCGACCAACTGGCGTGATCGGGCACTTCGATGAAAAGGCGGGCCTCGCCCGACACGAGCCCGCGCAGCCGCTCGAGCGTTTCGTGCGGCGCGTAGTCGTGCTCGAGGTAGTGCCACATGGTGACGACGTCGAAGCCCGGCTCGGACGGTAGGTCGGCGACGCGGGGATCGCCCTCGATCAGTTCGATCCCGCTCCATCGACCGGGGTCTTCGCGCCATCCCTCGCCGCTGAAGTCGATCCCGACCCGAGTGCAGGGCACCACACGCCCGAGCGCTTCGAGGAAGGTAGGGTGTCCGCATCCGACGTCGAGCACCCGCGTCTGGGGGCCGATCCGCGCATGCCGGCGCACCCTCGCCACGCGAGCCCGGTCGGTCTTGCGCAGCCCCGACTCCACGAGGGGCTTCCAGCGCCCCCAGGCGTCGGGACCTCGATACGGCAGATAGGCGGCCGTGTAGTAGCGGCCGAGTTCCGCCGGCGACACCCGCGGATCGAGGTAGACGAGACCGCAGCGGGCACACCGAGCGAACGAGAACCGCTCCGCGACGTCGTGCATCATGGCGCGAGTGGTGCGCCACGGCTCGCGCTCGGGATCACCGCAGGCGAGGCAGGCCGGCGCGCGTTCGAGAAGGTTGGAGTCGCTCAGGATCGATCCGTGGGTGAAGGGCGTCGACGCGAAGCCCTGGCTACCCGGCGCCGAAGCGCGGGGTTCTCGCGCGCACAGCCTGGGGTTCTCGCGCGCACCGCGCCAGCTTCTCGCGCGCACCGCGCCAGCTTCTCGCACGTACCGCGCCAGCTTCTCGCACGCACCGCGCCAGCTTCTCGCACGTACCGCGCCAAGCTTCTACGCGCGCGCCGCGCCGCCGTCTCGCGCCCACCTCGCCCGTGTCTCGACCGAGGCCCGCCCTGCGTGGCCCGGGCGGCCGCAGAGGGCTATCTTGCAACGCTTCGCCGGCCCCTCGAGGTCGATCCCAGAGCCCCCTTTCAACGGGACCCAATGGAGACCGAGCTTCGCGAAACGCCTGCCCTGGACGAGCCCCGCAACGACCTCGCGGGCCTCAGCGGGAACCAACTCCTGGGCATCTACCGCACAATGCTGACTTCGCGGTTCATCGACGACCGCGAGATCGCCCTCAAGCGGCAGAACAAGATCTTCTTTCAGATCTCCGGCGCGGGACACGAAGCGATCGGCGTGGGGCTGGCCGAGCACCTCGATCCGAAGAAGGACTGGTGCTTTCTCTACTACCGGGACCGCGCCATGACGCTGTCCCTCGGGCAGACGCCGCTCGACCACCTGCTGCAGGCGGTGGGCGCGGCCGACGACCCGAACTCCGGCGGACGCCAGATGCCGTCGCACTTCGGAGACGTGCGCTTCAACATCGCCAACACGTCGTCCCCTACGGGCACCCAGTTCCTCCAGGCCGTCGGTGCCGCCGAGGCGGGGCTCCGCGCCGCCCGCGTGGACGGCTTGGCCGAGCACCTCTCGTCGTACGCCGGCGACGAGGTGGTGATCTGCACGACGGGCGACGGCACGACGTCGGAGGGCGAGTTCTGGGAGGCGCTCAACTCGGCCTGCAACCTGCAGCTGCCGGTGCTCTTCGTAGTCGAAGACAACGAGTACGCGATCTCGGTGCCGGTGGAGGTTCAGACGGCGGGGGGCAGCGTCTCGAAGCTGCTCACGGGCTTCCCGGGACTCGAGATCCGCGAGTGCGACGGCACCGACCCCGTCGACGTCTACGCCGTGGGCGGCGAACTCATTCGCCACTGCCGCGAGCACCGGGGCCCTGCCCTGCTCCACGCCCATTGCACACGCCCCTATTCGCACTCGCTCTCCGACGACGAGCGCATGTACCGCCCCGCCTCGGAGCTCGAGGCGCAGGCGGCCCGCGACCCGCTCCGCCGCACCCGGGATCGACTGATCGACGCCGGGATCGCCACCGAGGAGCAGCTCGACGCACTGATCGAAGAGGTGCGCGCCGAGGTGGCGGCAGCCTCCGACGAGGCGGCCACGCGCCCCCAGCCCGCCCCCGAGACGGCGATGGACCACCTCTTCGCCCATCCGGACGAGGGCTCGCCCACCGACGCCGCCTTCGACACCGAAGACGGGCCGGCCTTCGAAGACGACCGCAAGCTCACGATGGTCGACCTCCTCAACGCGTGTATGCGCGACGAGATGGAGCGCGACCCACGGGTCGTCGTCTTCGGCGAAGACGTGGCCGACGCCTCGCGCGACGGGGCCCTCGAAGAGGTGAAGGGCAAGGGCGGCGTCTTCAAGGTGACGCACGGTCTTCAGACCCGCTTCGGCAGCGACCGGGTCTACAACAGCCCCCTCGCCGAAGCCAACATCGTCGGCCGCGCGATCGGCATGGCGCTGCGAGGGATGCGGCCCGTGGTCGAGATCCAGTTCTTCGACTACATCTGGCCGGCCTTCCACCAGATCCGCAACGAGCTCGCCACGATGCGCTACCGCTCCAACGGCGACTTCTCGTGCCCGGTGGTCGTACGCACGACGTACGGAGGATACCTGAAAGGCGGCGCGATCTATCACTCGCAGACCGGCGCCAGCCTGTTCACGCACACCCCGGGACTCCGGGTGGTGATGCCCTCCAACGCCGAAGACGCCAATGGACTGCTGAGGACGGCGATTCGCTGCGAGGACCCGGTGCTGTTTCTCGAGCACAAGCACCTCTACCGCCAGGTCTACAACAAGGGGCGGTATCCGGGCAGCGACTACATGATCCCCTTCGGCAAGGCGAGCGTCGTACGCGAGGGGAGCGACATCACGTTGGTCACGTGCGGGGCTCTGGTGAAGCGCTCCCTCGATGCCGCCAAGGCGGCCGAGTCGGAGTCGGGCATCTCGACCGAGGTGATCGACCTGCGCACGCTCCAGCCGCTCGACATGGACACCATCGCGGCGTCCGTGAAGAAGACCAACAAGGTCGTGGTGGTGCACGAAGACGCGCTGTCGTTCGGCATCGGGGCCGAGATCGCCGCGCGGATCGCCGACGACCTGTTCCCGTGGCTCGACGGTCCGGTGCGGCGCGTGGCCTCGAAAGACGTATGGGTGGCCTACGCCCCCGACCTGGAGCAGGTGATCCTGCCGCAGGTCGACGACGTACGCGCGGCCATCGAGTCGCTGGCCGACTTCTAGTCGCGGGCGTGGGCCGCGGGCGCACAGGCCGCCTGCCCGGCGCTGCCCGCCTGCCGGGTGCTCGCCTGCCGGGTGCTCACCCGCCCGCGCTCGCCTGCCGGGTGCTCGCCCGCCCGCGCTCGCCTGCCGGGTGCTCGCCCGCCCGCGCCCGCCTGCCAGGTGCGGGCCCGCCCGTGCCGTGCTCGCCTGCGCACGGCCCGCCTCCCCTGGTGCTCACCCTGCCAGGCTGCCCCACCCACTCCCGCGCCAACCGCCGATGCACGAACGGGCCCCACGCATAGCGTAGGACCCGTTCGCCGTTTGGGGGCGTCCCGGACGCCGGGGGAGCGCGTCTAGCGCATGACCTCCGGGGCGACGTCTCCCAGATCGACCTGCAGCGGCTGGTGGAAGCTCTGGTTACCGACCTTCATGACGACCATGTAGATGCCCGGTTGCGCGAGGGCGCCGGCCTGGGTGCGTCGCGGGAACACCCCGCCCCCGCCGAAGCGGCGACGGCCCGTCTGCTCCCCTCGCACGGCGCGCGTGAGAATCTGCTGGATCGACGGCTCGTCGTCTTCGTTGGCCTCGGGGAGTCCCGCGCGCGAGCCGCCCTCGGCCGGGCGCTCCTCGAACTCGGCCACACCGACCGATCCGCCTCCGCCGAACCCACCGAATCCGCCGAAGCCTCCACCGCCGGCGTTGCGGATCCGATCGAGAGCGCTGTCGATGTCGTCGCGGTCGTGGCCCGCGTCATCGAGCGAGTCGGCCACCGTGGCGAGGCGGTTCTCGACCGCCAGACTGTCTCTCCGCTCGGAGGGCGACAGGGGCAGCGTCATCGACTCGCCCCGGAGGTTCCACGTCACCGAATGGAGTCCCTCGCGGTTCACGGCGTTGAGGGTGCGCACCAGGTTGCCGCCCTCGTCGTGGATCTCGATCGAGACGTCGTCCTCGACCTCCGCCCCGATCCAGTACTTGATCTCGGCTCCGTTGGGCGGTGAACCCGAGCGCCAATACGCCTGGGCCGTGAACTCGCCACCCGTAGCGCGCATCCCGATGTGGAAGGCGGGACGGGGCGCGAACAGATGCGCCTCCGACGCCATGACCTCGGCGTTCAGCTGCTGAAGCGGGCGGATGTCGGTGATCCAGATCGACCGCCCGTGCGTGCCGGCCACCAGTTCACCATCGCGGGGATGAATCACCAGATCGTGCACGGGCACCGTGGGGAAACCGTTCATGAACGTCTGCCACGATCCGCCACGGTCCATCGAGACGTAGAGGCCCACGTCGGTGCCGACGAAGAGCAGGTTCTCGTTGACGAGGTCCTCGCGGATCACGTGCGCGAAGTCGGGCTTGCCCGTGGGCAGATGCGAGGCGATCGAGCGGAAGCTCTCGCCCATGTCGTCGCTCACCAGCACGTAGGGCGTGAAGTCGCCCCGCCGGTGATTGTCGACGGTCACGTAGACGCGCCCCACCTCGTGGTGTGACGGCTCGATCCGGCTGATGTACGACCCGTCGGGCACGAGCCCGCCGATGCGGTCGGTGAGGTCGGTCCAGCGTCCCCCGTCATCGGGCGACATCCACAGGTTGCCATCGTCGGTGCCGGCGTACAGCACTCCGGCCTGAATCGGCGACTCGGCCAGCGACACGACGGTCGCGAAGACCTCGGCGCCGGTGAGGTCGGGTGTCACTCCACCCGTCTCCTGCGTGCTGATGCGGATCTTCTCGGCATCGGCCCGCGACAGATCGGGCGAGATCGGGATGAGGTTGTCGCCCATGTCGGTCGACTTCAGCACCCGGTTACCCGCCGCGTAGACCACATCGGGATCGTGCGGCGAGAGGAAGAACGGGGTGTTCCAGTTGTAGCGCATGGCGAGCGCGACCGAGTCGGCCGAGGCCTGCGCCTGCAGCCGCTCGATCTCGGCGCGGTGCTCGGCGGGCATCGCCTGGGTGCTGTCGGGCCAGAGCATCGCAATGGAGTCCTGCATCACCCGATACGCCGTGCGCCAGTTGGGACGTCCGAGCGAGCTGCGCTCACCGGTGGCGAGGTTCGAGCGTCCCATGTTTCCGCCCTGGGACTCCGAGTAGACGATGTCGGGATTGCGCGGGTCCTGCTGCGTCACGAATCCGTCGCCACCGCTCACCCGGAACCAGTCGTGGTTGGTGATCGGCCCGTTGGTCTTCCGGGACGGCCCGCACCACGTGTAGTTGTCCTGCAGTCCCCCGCACACCCGATACGGGGTCCCCATGTCGACGCTGATGTTGTAGAACTGGCCCATCGCCCCCATGTGGTTCGGGAACCAGTAGTTGCCACCCTGGTCGTAGCTGATGGCGATGCCGCCGTCGTTGCCGACGACCAGCCGTTGCGGATCGTTGGGGTCGACCCAGTACGAGTGGAAGTCGACGTGCACCTGCTGCGCCGCCGGGGCGATCGTGCGGCCCCCGTCGGTCGTGAACTGGAAGGTCGAGAAGTAGACCCGGTCCGGATCGGCCGGGTCGACCGTCACCTGCGAGTAGTAGAACGGACGCGAGTTGTAGTTGTTCATCCGCTCCCAGCTGGTGCCCCCGTCTTCGGAGCGGTACAGCCCCGAGAGGCGGTCTTCGTCTTCGCTCGGCGCCGCAGCCTCGATCAGCGCGTAGACGATGTCGCCATTGCTGGGCGCGTACGAGATGCCGATGCGCCCGAGGGTCGTCGTCGGCAGTCCCCCGCCCTCGACCCGGGTCCAGTTCTCGCCGCCGTCGGTGCTGCGCCAGATCCCGCTGCCCGGACCGCCCGACTGCAGGTAGTACGGCCCCCGTACGCGCTCCCAGCTCGTGGCCATGAGAACGTCGGGATCGTCCGGGTGCATGGTCAGATCGACGAAGCCGGCGCGATCGCTGACCGAGGCCACCTGCCGCCAGCTCTCACCGCCATCGGTCGTCTTGTAGAGCCCGCGCTCACCGCCTTCACGCCACAGGGGACCGAGCCCGGACACCCACACCGTGTTCGGATCGGTCGGGTGCACGAGGATGCGCCCGATGTGCTCGGTGCCCTCGAGGCCCTTCAGCTCCCAGGTCTCGCCACCGTCGACGGACTTGTAGATGCCGCCGCCCGGCGAGATCGAGTTGCGGGAATCCTCCTCACCCGTCCCCGCCCAGATCTGCATCGTATCGCTCGGCGCGATCGCGAGGTCGCCGAGAGCGACCACCCGCTCGTTCTGGAAGAGCGGCTTGAACGTCGTGCCGTTGTTGTTGGTCTTCCAGATGCCGCCGGCCGCCGCGGCCACATAGAAGGTCTTCGACGGACTCGGCAGCCCCTCGATATCGGTCACCCGGCCCGACATGTTGGCCGGTCCGATGGAGCGCCACGGGAAGCCCTCGAGCCAGGTGTCGTCGAGGGTCTGGGAGGCTGCGGGAGCCGCCGTGAGCGGCACGAGCGCCGCGAGGAGGAGTGTACGAAGTCGCACGATCATCACTCGGTGTGGTGGGAACGATGGGTCGGCGGCGGAGGCCGTCGAGGGCCGGGCGAGGGTCGACTCGCCACGCCGCGATCCCGGTATCGTAACAAAGGACGGCCCGGGGCGCCCGAGTGTTGAGTGGGCGTGG
>JANQNV010000002.1 GCA_028279425.1 Longimicrobiales bacterium
CTTGCCGTAGCTATCGCTACGCCGCGTCGTTCCGCCTCGCCCCCGCGGCGCCTCCGCACCCTCGGCGGTCACCAGACTTTGGCGACACTACACTAGAACAGGTCGGCCGTGTCCCGTACCGCCGCCGAAATCGCGCGAGAAGGTCCGAGAGGAACGACTCGCACACGCATTGTCGACCCGGCGCGATCCTGACCGTGGATGATCACCGGCGGCCTCGTTTCCGGCGTGGGTGGATGGAACCGACATCCAACCCGAACGGAGACGAGACGCATGCGCTGGACTGTTGCCCGGGCAACCCGGATCTGCTTGCTGGCCCTGACGACGCTGCTCTGGGGGTGCAATACGACCCTGGTCGAGACGGTCCGTAGCCTCGTCGTCGTCGAGGGGATCGTACTGGAGAACGGCGAGGCGGCCCCCGGCGTCACGGTGGAGGCGCTGGAGTTGGACCGGCCTCTCCCCGTCGGCACCGCGGTGACCGACGACCAGGGGCGCTACCGATTCGAGGACGAGTTCAAGAACACCATCTACCGCTTCAAGCCCGATCTGGAAATGTGTACGCCGAAGGAGGGTGAGGCACACTTCGGCCCCGGCTCGGACACCATCACCATCGACTTCGAATGCCAGTCCCTTCACGACGTCAGCGGGACGATTCGATTCGACGGGCAGCCTCGATCCGGTCTGCCTGTCGAACTCACCCGTGACGGCTGGTCTACGGTGACCGAGCGCACGGACGCGAGCGGCCGCTATCGCTTCGCGGATCTCGAGCAGGGGAACTACCAGGTTCAGCCCATCCTCGACCCGAACTGGATCTGCGATCGGCCCGGGCCCATTCGAGTGGATCTGGGCGCCGCCGACGAGGTGATCGACATCACCTGTGTTCCCCCGTTCGGGAGCATCTCGGGTATCGTCGTCGTGGAGGAAGTGGGCATCCTGCAGGGGGTCGAGGTCACCCTCGACGGCCCGGTGGGGATGTCGACGACTACGGGGGCGGATGGCCGTTACGTCTTCGAAGACCTGCCCCCCGGCGAGTACCTCGTGCGCTTGGGCGACACCCCCGCGTACGTCTTCGAGAAGACCGCCGTGCGCGTCGAGGTCGTCCCCGGCGCCACCCTCACGGTCGACTTCCAGGGTGCGTCGAGCCCGGAGACGGCCACGGTCGGTGTGTTGATGCTCGACCAGGACGGCGACGCCCGGATCTCTGTCGTGGACCCGATCACACTCGAAGAAAGCGCGACGCACGTGTTCCCACCGGGAGCGCTGCCCCGGCACGTGAGCAGCTACGGGTCGGGGTACCTGGTGGGCGAGATCACTCCCGGGGCACCGGAAGGCGAGTTCCGGCTGGCGCGCTGGACCGCCGAATCGGCCATGCAGATCGGCGACGTGATCGGTCGGGGGAACGATGGCTACCAGGTGCTCGCCGGAGGGTGCTCGGGCGACACCTGCGTGTACTCGCGGTTCGGCGCGTCGGGCTCGATGATCCGCACGATACGCAACGATGCGTCGGTCGGCTTCGATCTACGGGCCGGGAGCGGGGCTGCCCATGTGGGCGACGGCGAGATCGTTTCGGTCGGTCCGAATGTGTTGGAGCTGGGGCCCCTGGCGGGCGGCCCGGTCCGCCCGATCACGGGCGTCCCGGCCGATGTGGAGCTTTTCGAGCCCTCGGCCTGTCCCAATTCCGATCTCGTGTATCTGACGGGTGCGCCGTCCAGCGCGCCCACTACACGGGCTGTCTATGTGGGTGAGTTGGATCGGGCCCTGAGCGAGCTTCGCAACGTCGTCGCGCTGGATACGGGGGCCGGCAACGCGAGGACTCCCCTGTGCATGGATGGAGGCGCCGGCACAGACCGCGTCTACTACACGCACTACGAGCAAACGCCCGACGGGACCAGATTCACGGTCCGGCGCGTCACGACGGGTGGGGCCGATGTCGAGATCCGAGGGAGCGCGACCGACCGCGCGATTCTCGCCTTCCCGATTCGGTCGGGGGGCTGAGCTCGGAAGCGCCCGGGACGGTAGTTCCGCGGCGTCGTCGCTGCCGAGTCGCTCCACGCGGCTCGGCAGCGGCGCTTCGCCCCGATCGCGCAGCCTAAGAAATCATCTGTTTATCAGAGTTGCGCCTGACTCGCGAAGGTGGAAGAATTGAAGAGGTGCTCCGCCGTTTTCGCCCTTCAGGGGTCTGCGCATGCTCTCGCACGTTCGCCGTTTTTCGCCGTTTCTGATCGTGGCCCTGGCCTTCGGGGCCTGCGATGACGAACCCGATCCGACCGCCGTCGTGATCGGCTTGCCCACGGATCTCAACCCGATCGCGGTGTCGACACCGAAGAACACGCCGGTCGAGGCGACGGTTCTCGTGTCGTCGATCGAGGGCCGGACCCTGTCGTACTCGGTCACGAGTGGCCCGTCCAACGGGACCGCCACCCTGACGGAGTTCGCGTCGGGCGTGAGGGTCTCGTATGCGCCGGCAGCCGGGTTTGCGGGCGCCGATCAGGTCACGTTCCGGGTCGCCGACGGTGTCTCCACCGTCGACGGTGAGGTCAACATCACGGTGACCAACCTGATCCCGACGGTGCAAAGCGTCTCCATGCGTCGACCCGCCGTCGGGCCCTTCACCGTCGAGGTGTCGGGTAGCGACGACGACGGCGACGCGCTGACCTTCGAAATCGTCGACGGCCCCGCCAACGGTTCGGTATCGGCCTTCAGCCCCGTGCCGACGGGACCGGCGGCGGCGCAGGGGGGCGCGCTCACCACCCGCGCGCAGGTGACCTACACGCCCGACGACGACTTCCTCGGCGACGAGAGTTTCACCTTCCGCGCCAACGACGGAAACGACCCGTCGCAGCCCGCCACGATCTCGCTGACGGCCAATCGGCTTCCGGAGGGAGAGATCGATGGTGGCTCGCCCGTGACCGTGCGCCGCAACGCGCTGACGCGGATTTCGATCGACATCTCCGACGCCGATCTCGATCCGGTGACGCCGACCGTGGCGACCGACCCCACCAACGGGACGCTCGGTGAGATCATGCCCACGCTGTCGGGCCTCGACATCTTCTACACGCCGACTCCGGGCTTCGTCGGCGACGATTCGTTCAGCCTTTCGTTGGACGACGGATTCGATGTGGTCGACTTCGTCGTCGACCTCACGGTCGTGAACGAGCCCCCGGTAGCCTTCAACGCCCAGGTCACCGGCTTCGTCGGTTCCGACGTTGCCGTCGACCTGTCGGCGGCCGATCCGGACGACGACCCGCTCACCTTCGAGATCGTAGGGGCGCCCGCGGAGGGATCGCTCGGCGACGTGACCTCGACGGGCCCGATGTCGGGCCGGGTCGTCTACTCGCCGGGCGCAGCGGGCCCCGGGCCCCAGACCTTCACCTTCCGGGTCACCGACGGGGTGGACGTCAGCAACGAGGCCACCGTGACGGTGCAGCTGATCACCGAGACGCCGATTGCGACCGGCAACAACGTCATCACACCGGAAGACACCCCGGTCGACATCACGCTGACGGGCATCGATCAGCAGGGCGACGCCCTGACCTTTGCCATCGCCCAGGCCCCCGTGAACGGGACCCTGAGCGCGATCACTCCCGCGGGACCGTTCACCGCTCAGGTCACCTACACTCCGAATCCGGACTTCAACGGGGCCGACTTCTTCACCTTCACGGTCTCGGACGGCGTGCTGACCTCGCTTCCGGGAGACATCGGTGTCAGCGTCACGCCCGCGTCGGATCCGCCCACGGTGGTCGGGTCTCCGAGCGAGGCGTTCACCACCCATACCAACGTGCAGCTCGAAGTCGCTGCGGCGTCCTCGGTAACGCCCGGCGTCTTCGTGGCGGGCGACCTGCTCTCGAATTTCACGGATCCCGATGGCGATCCCCTCACGATTTCGCTCGAAGCCGGCACGGTCACGGCGGGTGCGACGGTCACCCTCAACCCAGACGGAACCTTCATCTACACGCCTCCGGTCGGTCGCACCGCGGACGACACCTTCGACTACACGGTGACGGACGGCGAGACCCCTGTCACGCGCACGGTGACCGTGTCGTTCGGTCCGGCGGTCTGGTTCGTCGACGACACCTTCGCAGGCGTGTCCGACGGAACGTCCGCTGCGCCGTTCACGACGCTCGGCGCGGCCTCGGCGGCGGCTTCGCCCAACGACATCGTCTTCGTGCGGCGCGGAAACAGCGGTACGACGCCGCTGGCGGGTGGCTTCGTCTTCCAGGCGGGGATGTCGCTCGTCGGTGAAGCCTCCGGCCTCACGACGGGGCTCGGTGTCGTCGCCGCCCCGAGCGGGGGTGGGCGCCCCGTCATCACCAACGCGGGCGGGGTCGCTGCGACCCTCGCCGACGGCGTGACCCTCGACGGCTTCGACATCTCGTCGCCCACCGGAGCCGGCATCCTGGCTTCGGCCGTGGCGGGAGTCACGGTCTCCAACGTGGACATCACCAACGCGGGTGGGCCGGGCGTCGACCTCGACGCGCCGACCGGGGTCGTCGCTCTGACTTCGGTCGTGGTGGTCGACGCCGCCGGGGCGGCGATCGACATCGACGGCGGCTCGGCGACCGTCACGAGCGACGGGGCGATCACCAACAGCGCCGGTCGCTCGGTCGAGGTGTCGGGTGTAACCGGAGGCTCGGTCGAGCTCTCGGGTGACATTGCCGACACCGGCGCCGGAATCCAGATCGATGGCAACACCGGCGGCACCATCACGCTCAGCGGTACCTCGAAGGTGGTCAACGTCGGGGCGAACCCCGGAGTCACGGTGCTCAACAACACCGGCGCGACGATCGCCTTCACCGGCGGTGGGCTCGACGTCGACGTCACGTCGGGCGCGGGCTTCGCGGCGACCGGTGGCGGTACCGTAACGGTCGAGGGGACCGGCAACTCCGTGCTGTCCACCACGGGGACCGCCGTCGATATCTCGAACACCACGATCGGTGCGGCGGGCGTCGCCTTCCAGCGTGTCGATGCCAACGGGGCCACCAACGGCATCGTGCTCGACGACACCGGCGCGGGGGCGTTCACGGTCTCCGGCACCGGTACGACCGACGGTTCGGGGGGCACCATCACCGCCACGACCGGCGACGGCGTGGTCCTCACCTCGGCGTCGGCGGTCAGCCTGGCCAACATGATCATCGGCGACGCTGCCGCGTCGGCCGGTCAGGCCCCCGACGCGACCAACGCGGTGGCAGGCGACGGTATCGTGGCCACCGACGTGACCGGGCTGACGCTCAACAACGTGCTGGTTTCGCGAACGGCCGACCACGGGATCGATGGCACGCGCGTCACGACGCTCAGCGTGACGAACTCCGAGTTCTTGAACAACGGCGACGGCGCCGGAGACGATGCCCTTCACTTCGGTGCGTCGGGCGGACCCGACGGTCTGTTCGGCACGTCGCTGATCGCCAATACCGTGCTCGACGGCTTCGCGGAGGCCGGACTCGAGGTGCACAATGCCACGGGTTCCTTGTCGCTGACCGTGACGGGTGGTTCGTTCGGCAACAATCAGGCGGGCATCGCAGCAGGAATCGGCACGCACGGCATCTCGCTCGTGCCGGTGGGTTCGGCCTCGATCACCGCGAGTGTCTCGGGCACACCCACCTTCGCGTCGCTCAGTGGAGCCGGCGTGAACGGCGAGCCGGACGGGTCGGCCGTCTTCGACCTCACGGTGAACGGGGGCTCCTTCAACGACACGGATGCGGGTACGGGCGCCGTATCGGTGCAGGGCATCGGTAGCAGCTCGACGCGCGTGGCCGTGACCGGCAACACGATTCTGGCGGCCGCGGGATCGGGGATCTACCTGGTCGAAAACGGTGGAGCCACCCTCGATGCGACGGTGAGCGGCAACACCGTGGGTTCGTCCGGCGTGGTCGCCTCCGGCGCGCAGACCGGCAACGGGGTGTCTCTCATCCACGCGGGTACGGGCACGAGTCGGTTCCTGGTGGATTCGAACATCCTGCACAGCCACGACGCGGCCGGAATCCTGTCGCTCAATCTGGAGGCGGGAGCCGCGGCAGATGTGGATTCACACGTACAGATCACGGGCAATACGGTGGCCGCCCCGGAAAACGCAGGTCCCCTCGGCGGGATCCAGGTCTCGACGGCGGCGGATCACACGTTGTGCACCGCCGTCACCGGTAACACGAGTGCCGGGGTCGGCGGATCGACGGGGATCGAGATCCAGCAAGACGCCACCTCGGTCTTCGGGATCGTGGGGCTCACGGCGTCCGGGCTCGCGGCCGACGCCTTCCTCGCCAGCGTGAACACGTCGACGGCTGCGGAGCTGGGCGGTGCCTACGTCGATGCCGGCGGGTCGTGCACCAGTCCGACGGCCCCGGCCACCCCGTAGCGGGCCGAGCCGCCGCTTCGGTCGAGATGCCGAAGTGGCGGCGCGCCGCCTGCGGGGTCGGTCAGCGCGGGTAGAGTCGGTACGGTCGAGCGAGGGCGACGAAGACGGCGCGCTCCTCGTCCCAGCCGTCGGTGAGCTCGGTGCCGGGGGTGCCGCCGTCGATCGCTGTGCGTAGGCGGTCGGTGCCGGCGAGGCGGTCGAAGTGCGTGGAGTTCCAATCCCATTGCGCGGGGTCCTGCGCCCGAGCCGCAACCAGAGCGGCCACGGCAGCGTGTGTCGGATCGTATGCCGCTGGGTCGGTTTCGACGAAGCGTACCCCGGCCACGTCCTGTCCCGCCCACTTCCCGTCGGTCGGATCGACGGGTGTGAATCGCACCGGCTCGAATCGCACCCCGGGCAGTGCGAGGGCGTTGAGTCCCGCCGCGAGGTCCTCGGCGTCGAGCCAGGGGGCCCCGACTTGTTGGAAGGGCCGGGTCGTTCCGCGGCCTACCGAAAGGTTGGTCCCCTCGAAAAGGCACGTTCCCGGGTAGTGCAGTGCGCTGGTCAGGTCGGGCATGTTGGGCGACGGCGCCACCCAGGGTAGTCCCGTCGCATCGAACCGCGACGCCGCCGTCCAGCCCTCCACAGGCACTACCGCGAGGTCGACCTCGATGCCGAACGCCCCCGCGAAGAGCCGCGCCAACTCCCCGGGGGTCATGCCGTGGCGCATCGGGATCGGATACAGACCCACGAAGGTCGCGAAGGCCGGATCGAGCACATTGCCCTGGACGAGGCCCCCGATGGGGTTGGGTCGGTCGAGAACGATGAACGGGATCCCGGCCTGGCCCGCGGCCTCCATCGACAGCGCCATCGAGTAGATGTACGTGTAGTATCGCGCGCCCACGTCCTGCATGTCGAAGACCACCGCGTCAAGGTCGGCGAGGTCGTCCTGCGTCGGAGCCCGCTTCGACCCGGCGTAGTAGATGGAGGTGACCGGTAGCCCCGTACCGGGGTCGATGGAGTCTTCGATCAATCGGCCCTCGCCCGCAGTGGCGCGCAGGCCGTGTTCGGGCGCGAACAGTCGCGACAGTGCAACGTCGGGGTGGCCGTGCAGCCGATCGATGGTGCTGGTCCCATGGGCGTCCATCCCGCTCGGGTTGGTGATCAACCCGATGCGGAGTCCCGCTACGAGATGGAGTGAGTCCCGGAGCAACACGTCGATGCCGGGGAGCACGGATGTGGGCTCGGCTGCCTGCATCGACGAGGAACTCGTCTGGTCGCACCCGGTCGCAGCGACGGCGACGACGGCCAGCAATACCGCGGCCGAGCGGGCCCGCGACGACGGGGGCATTCGGGATTGTGGGCCGGTGGTGGACGGCATACGTTGGCGCTCGTTCGGGTGGCGGTGCCCTGGGACACGTATCCGGCGAAGGCGTGCATACTCGGCAGGTGGTACCCGAGTCGTCAACGCGGGGTACGAATGTGCGGCCCGCCCACTCTTCGCCTTCGTCGATTCGCATTCGATATGCCCGCTGCACCTCCCATTCTGCGATCGGCGTTGGCGGTCGGCGCCCTGATCGGCGTCGGGGCCGGCTGCGGAGGCGCCACGGCCACGCCCGCAGTCCCTCCGCCGCCTTCGGTCACCGATCTCGTCGCCTCGCCGACCGACGCCGACACCGCGGCGCCTGCGGCGGATCGCGGGGCGTCCGCTGCTGCGCCACGTCGTCGGTGGGTGCTCGAGACCGGGCCGCGCCCCTGGATGACCACCGCCGCGAGCTCGGGTGACTGGGCCGAGCGAACGATGCGGTCCATGAGCCTGCGCGAGCGTGTGGGCCAGATGGTGATGCCCTTCGTTCTCGGAGACTACGCCCCGGAGGGTTCGGCCGGTCGCGATCGGATCGTCGAGATGATCGAGGAGCACGAGGTGGGTGGGCTCATCGTGTCGGTGGGGTCACCGGCCGACGTCGCGTTGAAGCTGAACGACTTCCAGAGCCGCTCTCGTCTGCCACTCCTCGTGGGGGCAGATATGGAGACCGGCGCAGGCTTTCGGTTGCGAGGGGCCGTCTATCTTCCGAGCAACATTCCGCTGGGCGGGGCGACGAACTTCCCCCCGCCCATGGCGGTGGGCGCGACGGGCGATGCTCGGCTGGCGTACGAGATGGGTCGGATCACCGCGCTCGAGTCTCGCGCAGTGGGGGTGCACGTACCCTTTGCTCCCGTCCTCGATGTGAACTCCAACCCCGACAACCCGATCATCAACACCCGCTCGTTCGGGGAGTCTCCCGCCGAGGTCGCTCGGCTCGGCTCGGCCTTCATTCGGGGGCTACAGGAACACGGGGCGATCGCGACGGCCAAACACTTCCCCGGGCACGGGGACACCGAGACGGATTCGCATCTCGCGCTTCCGGTGATCCGGTCGCCCCTGGAACGCCTCGACTCGGTCGAACTCGTGCCGTTTCGTGCGGCGGTCGACGCCGGTGTCGGGGCGATCATGACGGCCCACATCGCGGTCCCCGCGCTGAACGACGGCTCCGAGGTGCCGGCCACCCTCGCCCCCTCGGTGCTGACGGATCTCCTGCGCGACGACATGGGCTTCGAGGGTCTGGTGTTCACCGACGCGATGGATATGGCGGCCATCGACCGACGGTATCCCCGTGGTGAAGCGTCGGTCCGTGCGGTGCTCGCCGGGGCCGACATGGTGCTGATGCCCCCTGTGGTCGGGGAGGCCGTCGACGGTATCGTCGCTGCCGTGCTCGACGGCCGGATACCGGAAGAGCGGATCGACCGCTCGGTGCTCAAGATCCTGCGCGCGAAGCAGACTCTGGGACTGCCGCGCCGTCGCACCGTCGATCTGGCCGAAGTCCCACGGGTGGTGGGAATCCCCGAGCACGAGTCGGTCGCCGACGAGGTGGCCCGTCGCGCAGTTACCCTGTTGCGCAACGAGGGCGACCTCCTTCCGCTGCTCGGGACGCGCTCGGCTCGGGTCCTCTCGATCTCGCTCCGGCGCTCCTCGGACCTGCAGGCAGGGCGGGTGTTCGATGGCGCGTTGAGATCGCGGTATCCGGGCTTGAACGCTGCCGCCGTGGACCGGAACACACGGTCGGAGGTGTTCGACGGGCTGCTGCGTCAGGCCCGGCGATCGAACCTGGTCGTGGTGTCGCTCTACGTGAATTGGACCTCGAGTTCGGCCGACGAGCCTCTGTCGCCCGAAACCGTCGAGTTCATCGAGGGGCTGGCCGAGGCCGACATCCCCCACGTCGTGGTGTCGTTCGGCAATCCCTACCTGCTGAGGGAGATCCCCTCGACCCGGGCCTACATGTTGGCGTGGAGTGGCTCCGAGGCGAGCCAACGGGCGGCGGCGGAGGCCCTCTTCGGCCAGGTCCCCCTGACCGGGCAGACACCGATCCAGCTCCCTCCGTTCTTCTCGATCGGCGACGGACTCAGCCCGGCGCCGCTCGAGGGAGGACGGTAGGTGGGCCGTGGTATCGCCCCTCTCGCTGTGGCCCTCCTCGCGGTGGTCGGATGCGCCGACCCGGGACCCGCGCAGGATCGGTCCGTAGTCGATCCAGCCTCCGCCTCCGGGGCGTCTGCTCCGGGTGAGATCGATCCGGCTGAAGTGGCGATGGATCCGGGCCTGCTCGCCGAGGCCGACCAGGCGATCCTCTCCGCCATCGCCGACTCTGCCTTCCCAGGCGCCGCACTCGCCATCGGTCGGCACGGGCGGCTGGTCCGACTGCGTGGCTACGGTGCGCTCGATTGGGTGGATCGCGCCCCCGCTGGCCCGGAGTCGATCTACGACCTGGCCAGCCTCACGAAGGTGATCGGCACGACGACGGCGGTGATGGTGTTGCTCGACGAGGGGCGGCTGTCGCTCGAGGATCGCGTGGTCGATCATCTCGAGGGGTGGGCCGAGGGCGATCCGCGCAAGGAGACGGTCACGGTGCGACAACTCCTGTTGCATCGGGCCGGCCTGCCCGCTTTCCGGCGTTGGTTCCTGGAGATCGAAGGCCGGGAGGCCTATCGCGCGGCCATCGATCGAGAGCCTCTCGAGTACGAACCGGGGGCGCAGACGGTGTACTCCGACATCGGTGTGATGACGGTCGCGCTGGTCGTCGAGCACATCGTGGGTGAGCCGCTCGACGCGTTCCTCCGCCGTGCCGTGTTCGACCCCCTCGGGATGGCCGATACGGGATTCCTGCCGCCGGACTCGGAGATCGCTCGGATCGCTCCCACCGAGTTGGACACGCTCTGGCGAGGCGAGCTCGTGCGGGGGCGCGTGCACGACGAAAATGCCGATGCCTTCGGTGGGGTGGCCGGGCATGCCGGGCTGTTTTCGACCGCCGCGGATCTCGCGGTGTTCGCCGAGCTCATGTTGGGCGGCGGGGTCGTATCGGCGTGCGACGCCGACACCGCAGAAGGCCGCCCCTGCCCTCGGTCTCGCGAAGCCGAGATCCGGCTCTTTCGAGCGTCGATCGCGACCGAGTTCACGACCCGGGCCGACACCGCGTCGTCGCGCGCGCTCGGGTGGGACACGCCGTCCGGTCGGTCGTCGGCCGGTGACTTCTTCTCGGCGTCGTCGTTCGGGCACACCGGGTTCACCGGGACCAGTATCTGGCTCGATCCGGGTCGTGACCTGTTCGTCGTCCTGCTCACGAATCGCGTGAACCCGACACGAGACAACGGTCGCCACGTGCCGCTCCGGCGGCAGCTGCACGACCTGGCGGCTCGGGCCGTCCTCGACGTGCCGAGCACTCCCAGGGCCGACCGGCCGCGATGAGACCCCTCGACCTCGCGGTGCTGGTTGGATACCTCGGCGCTGTGACGGTGTGGGGTGCCTGGCTCGGTCGCGGGCAGGCGGGGGCGCGCGACTACTTCCTCGGAAGCCGAAACCTTCCCTGGTGGGCCGTCATGTTGTCGGTGGTCGCCACGGAGACGAGCACGCTCACCTTCCTCTCGATCCCGGGCGTGTCGTATCTGGGGACGCTCGCCTTCTTGCAGGTCACGTTCGGCTATCTCGTGGGGCGCGTGGTGG
The DNA here is from genome assembly GCA_028279425.1 of Longimicrobiales bacterium. Lineage (GTDB taxonomy): Bacteria > Gemmatimonadota > Gemmatimonadetes > Longimicrobiales > Gaopeijiaceae > Gaopeijia. The sequence continues at coordinate 11,355 of JANQNV010000002.1, forward strand.
TCGCCGCGCTGCTGTTGCCGGCCTACCGGCGCGGCGACCTGTCGACGGCCTACGAGCTGCTCGAGGCGCGGTTCGGAAGCGGGATTCGGCGCCTGACGTCGGTCGTCTTCATGGTGACGCGACTGCTCGCCGACTCGGTGCGGCTGTTCGCAACGGCCATTCCCCTCGCGTTGCTCACGGGATGGAGCTTCCCCATCTCGGTCGGGGTCATCGGTGCACTGACCGTGGTCTACACGTACTTCGGTGGCATCAAGGCGGTGGTGTGGATCGACGCGGTGCAGATGGGGCTCTATCTGCTCGGGGCGGTCGTCGCCGCCGTGGTGTTGCAGGGGCTGGTTCCTGGCGGGTGGAGCGAGATCCTGACGCAGGCCGCGAGTGCCGGCAAGCTCCAGGTCTTCGACACGGCGCTGGACCTCGGCGTGGCGTATACGGTCTGGGCGGGGGTGCTCGGTGGTGCGTTCCTGAGTATGGCGTCGCACGGCGCGGACCAACTGATCGTTCAGCGCCTGCTGACCTGCCGCGACGTCCGGGCCAGCCAGCGGGCGCTGGTCGGCTCGGGTGTGTTGGTCGTCGCGCAGTTCGCCGTCTTCCTCCTCGTCGGGCTGGGTCTGTGGAGCTTCTACGGCGGGCGCACCTTCGACGCCTCCGACGAGATTTTCGCGCGGTTCATCGTCGAGGAGCTCCCTGTGGGGGTGACCGGTCTGCTGATCGCGGGTGTACTCGCCGCGGCGATGTCGTCGCTCTCGTCGTCGATCAACGCCCTGGCCTCGGCGAGCGCCTACGACCTCTGGGCGCCGCTCGCCGATGCCCGTGACGACGATCGGAGAATCCTCGTCGCGGGTCGCTGGTTCACGTTGCTGTGGGCCGTGCTTCTGGTCGGCGGCGCCCTCGTGTTTCTGGAGATCGGCGAAGGGGCGGCGGCCGTCGAGGTGGCGCTGGGGATCGCGTCGCTCGTTTATGGCGGATTGCTCGGAGCCTTCGCGCTCGGACGCTTCTCGACCAGGGCCGACGCACGCAGTGTGGCGCTCGGCATGCTGGCAGGCATCGGGGTCATCACGTGGTTGTGGGTCTTCCACCGCACGGCGGTCGCCTGGCCTTGGTATGTGTTGCTCGGCACGTCGATCACATCGGGAGTGGGCTGGCTGGCGGGGCGGGGTCGCGGTTCGGCCACGGATCGGTAAAGGTCGGAGAGCACCGCTTTCCCGCCCGAAGTGGCGTCCCGTAGCTTCGAGATGACTCGTTCCAGTCCCTGGCTCCGTCCTCGGAGGGCTCATGCCGTCTCGCCGCTCCTTCCTTCGCTCGCTCGGGGTGCTCGCCTCGGGCTCGATGCTTCGCCCCGCCCAGGTCCTGGCCGACCCCTACGGCGCCCTGGTGCGCCCGGCGGAGACGCGTCCCGTCCGGATCCGTGGAATCGTGCGGGCCGACGATGGCCGCGCCCTGGGTGGCGTCGGCGTGAGCGACGGATTCGACGTGGTGGAGACGGGGTCGGATGGTCGCTTCGAGTTGGTTTCCAGGTTCGAGCGGGGCTTCGTGCACGTGTCGGCCCCGGCCGGATTCGAGATCCCCCGCGGCGGCGATGGTACGGCGCGGCTGTTCCGGCCGATCCTCGCCGCACAGGGAGGCGAGATGGAGGCCACCTTCGAGCTGGCTCGCCTCCCCGATTCCGACCCTCGTCACGCCGCGTTGATGCTGCCGGACATCCAGACCGAGGATGCCTACGAGATGCAGCGCTTCATCGACGAAACCGTACCGGATCTGCGGGACACCATCCAGACGCTACCCTCCGATGTGGTCGGAATCTCCTGCGGCGACATCCTGTTCGACGATCTTTCGATGTACCCCGACTACATCGGGGGGGTGGCCCGGACCGGGGTGCCCTTCTTCCAGTGCGTCGGCAACCACGACCTCGACTTCGATGGCGCCTCCGACGAGGCCAGCACCGAGACCTTCTCGCGCCACTTCGGCCCCAGGTACTATTCGTTCGACCGGGGCCAGGTGCACTACGTCGTGCTCGACGACGTGCTTTGGCACGGCGGGGGATACATCGGCTACCTCGGGTACGAACAACTGCACTGGCTCGAGGCCGATCTCGCGCGTGTCGAGCCGGGCTCTCCGGTGATCGTGGCCACGCACATACCCGTCGTGGGAAGCCGACACCTCCGCGAGGGCGAGCGGCGCCCGGGCCCCTCGGTGTCGATCAACAATCGCGAGGTTCTCTACCGTCTGCTCGAGCCCTTCGATGCCCACGTCGTCTCGGGCCACACGCACGAGAACGACCACATCTGGGCCGATGGCGTGCACGAACACGTGAGTGGGACCGTGTGCGGGGCGTGGTGGTCGGGCGACATCTGCGCCGACGGTACCCCCAACGGCTACTCGGTCTACGAGGTGTCGGGCACCGAGGTCACCTGGCGCTACAAGGCGACGGGCGCGCCGGCCGACCACCAGATGCGTCTGTACCCTCGCGGGAGCGATCGGCGGGCGCCGCACGAAATCGTGGCCAACGTGTGGGACGCCGACGACGCGTGGACCGTGGTGTGGTACGAGGGGGCGGATCGCCGCGGGTCCATGGCGCGGCGCCTGGGATTCGATCCTCGAAGTGTGGCGGAGCACACCGGGGACGATCTGCCGACCCATCGGCCCTGGGTCGATCCGTATCCGACCTACCACCTGTACTACGCCCCCGTCGAGGCCGACCACGGCCCGATCCGCGTCGAGGCGACCGATCGCTTCGGTCGCGTCTACACCTCGTCGCTGTAGACGCCTTCTAGCGCAGCGCCCCCTCGAGCGCCGTGGCTGCATCAGTGCTCTCGTCGCGGTACTTCACGATGACCGGTGTGTAGAGTTGGAGCCCGCGCCGGGCCGCGAAATCGCCCGATGCGGGGCGTGCACCCGGCACGACGACGGCTCCTTCGGGGATCGTGAGTGGTTCGTCGGGACCCGCGCGGAGCACCGACTCGCGCACGAGGTCGTAGACGGCGGTCGAAGCGGTCAGTTGGACGCCCGTCGCGAGCACGGCGCGACGCCCCACCAACGTGCCCTCGAATACGCCGCAGTTGGCGCCGACCATCACGTCGTCTTCGATCACGACGGGCCGAAGGCCCACGGGCTCGAGGACTCCGCCGAGTTGGGCCCCGGCCGAGAGGTGCACCCGCTTCCCGACCTGGGCGCAGGAGCCGACCAGGGCGTGGGAGTCGATCATCGCTCCTTGGTCGACGAAGGCGCCGACGTTGACGTAGGCCGGGGGCATGATGACGACTCCCCTGGCGAGGTGCGCGCCGGCGCGCACCGACGAGCCGCCCGGCACGATCCGGACCCCCTCGCCGGGCCCGTCCGTGGCTCGAAGAGGGAGGGTGTCGCGGTCGGCGAAGACGAAGGCGGAACCCCCGAAAGACGGGTTGGGAATCGGCGGGGCCGCCTCGAAGGTGCGCGTCTCTCCGACCCGGAAGGCGAGCAGGATGCCCTGCTTCACCCAGGGCACCGCGGCCCAGCGGCCGTCGACCCGCTCCGCGGCGCGCACGGCTCCGCCTCCGAGGGCCTCGAGCAGTCGTGCCACGACGTGGCGACCGTGCTCGCGATCGAGGTCGGGGCCGGTGGACGACAACTCGAGGACGTCGGTACGGAGGGCTTCGAGTTCGGGGGGGAGGGCAGAGATGGCGGGGCTCATGTGCGGGAACTCACGGCGTAGGGGGGACGAAGGGTTCGATCAAGCCGGCCGACTCGAGCGCCGTGCGAAGTCGCGTCCGATTCTCGTCGCGGGCCCCCAGTCGTCGGAGCGGGAGCCGAAACTGGGCCGGCGCTCGCCCCATCAGCTCGAGAGCGGTCTTCACCGGAATCGGGTTGGTGGTCAGGAAGTTGGCCCGCATCAAGGGGAGCAGTTGGGCGTGGAGACGACGCGCCTCGGCCCAGTCGTCGGCGGCTGTGGCCTCGAAGAGGTCGGTCATGGGGCCCGGAGCCTCGTTGGCCACGACCGAGATCACGCCGTCGCCGCCCAGCGCGAGGAGGGGGAGGGCGATTTCGTCGTCTCCCGCCAGCACCGTGAAGCCCTCGGGACGCGACGCCAGGAGGGTCGTGATCTGGCGGATGCTGCCCGAGGCCTCCTTCACACCGACCACGCCGGGTACGGCCTCTGCGATCCGCAGGATGTCGAGAGGGGCGACGTTGGCGCCCGTGCGACTCGGCACGTTGTACAGGATGACGGGCAGGCCGCTCGCCGAATGCACCGCAGCGTAGTGTTCGATCAAACCCTCCAGGGGGGGCTTGTTGTAATAGGGTGTGACGGTGAGGAGCCCATCCGCTCCCGCCTGGGCGGCTGCGGCCGCGAGCGACGCGACCACGGCGGTTTCGTTGCCGCCGGCACCCGCCAACACCGGCACCCGCCCGTCGGCGATCTCGACGCAGCAGGCGATGATCTCCTTCTGTTCGTCCGGGCTCAGTGTGGCGCTTTCGCCGGTCGTCCCACAGGGCACGAGCATGTGGACGCCGGCGTGAAGCACCCACGCCGCGTGGTCGGCCAGCGCGTAGAGATCGATCGAGCCATCGGCCTGCATGGGTGTGACGAGGGCGGGTCCGACGCCCCGGAACTGCGCCCCAGGCGGCTGCGGCTCCGACCCGGGCTCGGACACGTGGGCACCCGACACGTCGCCACCGGGCGGATCGTCGCCGAGCGGAGTGCCGGGTGCGCCGGAATCCGGGGGGCGGTTCTCTTCGATGGGTCCTGGAGGTGTGGTGTCGGCCATGTTGGCTGGGGTGGGAGGTGGCTGCTCGAGGGAGTGGGCGGGAGGACCGCGCGACCGGATCGGTCCAGAGGGCTACGGCGAGGGATCGGGTCCGAAACGATCGTCGAGCCAATCGTCGAGGGTGTGCACGCCAGGTCGGCCGCGCACCCACGAGGCACCTTCGATCGCTCCCCGAGCGAAACCGCCTCGATCGCGCGCATCGTGGCGCAGCTCGATGCGGTCGTTCGGTCCCTCGAGGGCGATCACATGCGACCCGGGGATCTCTCCGCCACGAGCTACGGACACGTAGATCGTGCCCGGGTCGGGCGGACCGTCGGGGGGTGCCACCGCCCACCGGTGTTTTCGGTCGACGGAGGCGACGAGGTCGTCGGCGAGCGCACGGGCCGTCCCGGAGGGGTGGTCGATCTTGTGACGGTGGTGGGCCTCGTGGACGAGCACGTCGTAGTCGGGCAAGGCGTCGACGAGGCGGGCCGCGGTGCGCACGAGTCGGGCGAACACGGCCACCCCGAGGGAGAAGTTCGGGGCGGCGAGAAGTCCGGTCCCGGCTCCCTCGACCGCTGCACGGACGCGGGTCAGCTGATCGTACCACCCGGTGGTGCCGCTGGCGGCGTCGATCCCCGCCTGGGCGATCTGGATGAGGTTTCGCGGAGCCGCCTCCGGCACGCTGAATTCGATGGCGACGTCGGCCTCTCCGAGCGAGGTGGCGGTGATGGGGTCGTCGAGGTCGAGCCGGGCCACCACGTCGTGGCCCATCTCGCGGGCGAGGTGCTCGGTGGCACGGCCCATCCGGCCGTATCCGACGATGGCGATCTTCATGAGGGGTCCTCGATCAGCGCCCGGTGGAGTCGACGCACCAGCGGTGATGCGTCATCGGCCTCGACCACGAACGACAGGCTCACGTTCGACGCCTGTGAGACGAGGTGGACGGGGGTTCGGCCGACCACCTGGAATACCCGCGCGTCGACGCCGGGCTCCTCGAGGAGTCCGTGGCCGACCACGCTGACGGTGGCGAGGCCAGTCCGCACCTCGACATCGGCGAAACGACGCAGCTCGGCGGCGGCGGCCGAGATCTCGGCCGAGACGTCCAGCGTGAAGGCGGTGCTCGTGTGCGAGGTGGCGACCAGGTCGACCGGGAGGCGGTGGCGGGTCAGCACGTCGAACACGCGAGCGAGGAAGCCGTAGGGTATGGCGGAGGGGTGGGAGCGCACCTGGATCAGTGCGACCTCGGGCTTGAACGCCACAGCGGCGATCTCGGCCGGGCCCCATCGGTCCCGCAAGATACGCGTGCCGGGGCGATCCGGCGCGAACGTGCTCCGGATTCTGACCTCGAGACCTCGCGACACGGCGTGCTTGGCCGCACCGGGGTGCAGGACCTTCGCGCCGAAGTACGCGAGTTCGACCGCCTCCTCGAAGCCCAACCGACCCAGCACCCGCGGCGCGTCCACGGCTCGGGGGTCACCCGACAGAACCCCTTCGACATCGGTCCAGATGTGTACTTCGCTCGCGTCGACGGCCGCTCCGATCAGCGTCGCCGAGTAGTCGGAGCCGCCGCGGCCGAGGGTCGTGGTGCGACCGTCTTCGGTGGCGCCCACGAAGCCCTGGGTCACCACGACGGAGCCGCCGGCCACCGCGGGCAGAAGCAGCTCGCGAGCGGCGTCCTCGAGCGCTGCCTCGTCGGGAACCGCCGCGCCGAAGCACGCATCGGTGCGGACGAGGCGCCGGGCGTCGACCCAGCGGACCGGGGTGCCGATGGCGTCGAGGGCGGCCGTGAGGAGCGCGGCCGACAGCTCTTCCCCGCAGGCTCGGATTGCGTCACCGCTCTCGGGTCCGAGCGGTGTATCGCCGAGATCCGACAGTCGAGCCGCCACGGTCTCGATCCGGGCCAGCACCCGCGTGCGCGACCCGGCGTGCTCGTGGAGCAACGCGTGCGCCACCGTCCGGTGCGCCGATGCGAAGTCGTCGAGGGCGACCGTGATGTCGCCTCCGCTCTGGTGGATCCGATCGATCTCGACGAGGGCGTCGGTGGCGCCACCCACTGCCGACACGACGACGATCGGGGGTCGGGGCGCTCCCGCGATCAGGTCGGCGACGTGTCGGATGCGAGCCGCGTCGCCCACCGACGATCCGCCGAACTTGTAGATCAACGGCCCGGCGCTGGTGGAGCCGGCCATGGGCTGAGGTCCGGTCACAGCTGGGCGCGCACCCGTCCCTGCGCGGTCGCGAGCTCGGCGTTGAGCATGGCCGCGCCCGCCGCGCCCCGCTCGAGGTTGTGCGAGAGCACCACGAACTTGCAGGAGAGCACGGCACATTCCCTTACGCGGCCGACGACCACGGTCATGCCTTCGTCGCGGTCGCGATCCAGGCGGGGTTGCGGGCGGTCGGGGCCCTCGACCACGACGACGGGTCGGGCTGGGCTCGACGGCAGCCCCGCTGTCTCGTCGGGGGCTCGGAACGTCTCGAGCGCGGCCTTCACCTCGTCGACGGAGGCGGGCCGTTCGAGCTCGACCGATACCGACTCGAGATGGCCGTGCAGGACGGGCACCCGGGTCGCCGTCGCGCTGACCACCAGGTCGGCCGGGTGGATGCGTCCGTCGACGACCGAACCGAGGATCTTGCCCGGCTCGCGCGCAATCTTGTCTTCTTCCCCCCCGATCCAGGGCACGACGTTGTCGACGAGGCTCGAGGCCGGGGGACCGGGTCGACCCGCTCCAGAGATCGCCTGAAACGTCGTCACGAGCGCCGTGCGTAGGCCGAAGGCGTCATGGAGGGGTGCGAAAACGGGCATCAGTCCGGCTACGGCGCAGTTGGGGTTCGTGACGATTCCGGCCTGGCCCCCGTCGAGGAGCGAGAGGTGGTCCGGATTGACCTCCGGGACCACGAGCGGCACCTCCGGGTCGGCGCGAAACGCCGAAGCGTTGCTGACGACGAGGTGTCCCTGCGCCGCGAGCGCGGGTTCCACTTCGCGCGCCACGTCTGCCGGTAGCGCCGACAGCACGAGGTGCGTATCGAAGGGGCCCGACGACGCCTGCAGCACCAGGTCGGCGGCCCCCGATGCCAACTCGACATCCGAGGGTACCGCATCGCCGAGTCGGCGTCCCTCGGAACGCGTGGAGGCGGCCACGGCCGCGAGTTGGAACCAGGGATGCCGCGCGAGCCGTTGCACGAGCCGGATGCCCACCGTCCCGGTCGCCCCGAGAACGGCGACGGGGATTCGGCCGCCAGGATTCGGGCCAGAGGAGAGCGGCGCAGGGGAGGTGTGGGTCGACACGGTGAGAGGTGGCGGTCGTCGTGGTGGGCCGTGGCCGAGTGCCTGCCCACAGGAATATAGCGTCGCTCCGCATCAGGGTTCCGACCCCACTTGACGGAGCTCCGCAGGCGCAACAATATCGAGCAACGTAGTATCGCGACGCGATATTGTTTGTCGTCGCCCGTCCCCTTTGCCGAGGTGCCTGCTCCGTGTCCGATCGACCGCTCCCGCCGACCGAATTCCGGGTCCTCCTGGCCCTGCTCGACGGCGCGAAACACGGGCACGGGATCAAGACCGACGTGCGGGACCGCACCGAGGGCCGAGTCGACATGGGGCCCGGGTCGTTGTACGGAGCCATCAAGCGCCTCGCGGCGCGCGAGTGGATCCGGGAGGTCGACGGTCCATCGATCGAGCCCCCCGACGAACGGCGTCGCTTCTACGAGATCACGCCGGCGGGTCGCGCGGCCGCAGCAGTAGAGGCGTCGCGCATGAGGGAACTGTTGAGCATCGCCGAGGCGAAGGCCCCGGGGTCGGCCTAGCCGTGTTGGCCTGGGCATACCGACGCCTCGCCCGGTTCCTTCTGCCGGGGGCGTTCTGGCGCGCGTGGGGCGAAGACATGGTCGCCGAGGCGCGGCTACAGTGGGCGGAGGGTCGAACTGCGGGGCGTCGATGGACGACTGCATGGCGGCTGTTGGCCGACCTGATTGCGACGGCCCGTCGGGAGTGGAGAGAGGGGGGACCGGTGGTCCGTCGCCGAACCAGCAGCGGGGGAGGGGGGATGCGGAGTGACGTGAAGGTGGCGTGGCGGGCGATTCAGCGGAGCCCGGCGTATGCCGGGGCGGTCGTGGCCACACTGGCGCTCGGCGTCGGCTCCGTTGCGTTGGTGTTCTCGATGGTCGATGCGTTCCTGCTCCGCTCGCTTCCGTATCCCGAGTCGGATCGCCTCGTCTCGCTCTGGTCGGAGACCAATTGGAGCCGCGCCATGGTGGCCCGGGCTCGAACCGAGTTGTCCGGACTGGAGTCGGCGTCGGGGTACGGCGGTGCGATCCTGGTGCTCGACGAGGCCGGTGAGCCGGTCGAACTGTTCGCGGGGCGGGCGACCGCGGGTCACCTGGAGCAGCTCGGCGCGCGCGCGGTCGTCGGACGGTTGTTCGACGCCGAGGACGAACGCCCCGGAGCCGAGCCGGTCATGGTGATGGGCCACGATCTCTGGGTCGATCGATTCGGTTCGGACCCTCGCGTGGTCGGTCGGACCGTAGCGCTCGGTGGGCTCGGCACCGAGCGGCGCACGGTGGTCGGCGTGCTCCCGGCGACCTTCACGTCGTTGCTCGGGCCAGGGGTGGACGCGTGGGTACCGGTGACGTTCGATCGCGGGAGCGGGGACTACACCGATTCGTACTTCATGAGCGCGCTCGGGCGTCTTCCCCCCGAGGGGACTCTCGACGCCCTGCGCACCGAAATGGTGGCGTGGGCGGCCGTGCTCGCCGCCGACAACGCGGGTGGCCTGTCGGAGCGGGAGGTCGAGCAGGCCTCGGTACGAAGCCTCAGAGACGAGATCGGCCGCGACCGCCGCACGCCGCTGCTTCTCGCCCTTGGGGCCGCGTCGCTGGTTCTGTTGGTGGCGTGTGCAAATGTGGCCAATCTCGTGTTGGCCCGTACGGTCGGCCGACGGCCGGAGTTGTCCGTGCGTGCGGCCCTGGGCTCGGGTCGCGCCCGTGCGGCCCGCGGCGTGCTCGTCGAGGTCGCAACACTCGGCGCCGCCGGCGGATGCCTCGGCCTGCTCGGCGCAGGCTATGCGGCCCGGACTCTCGGTCGGCGGGTGCCCGACCTGATGCCGGCCAGCGTCGTCGAGCCGTCGCTTCGCGTCGTCGCGTTTTCGTTGGGCGTCGTGTTGGTCTCGGCGCTGCTCGCCGGTGTGCTCCCGGCGCTCCGAGCCGCCGGTCGTGACCCTGCCTCGGCGCTGTCGTCGACCCGGGGGGGATCGATCGATCGCGGCCTCGCCCGCCTGCAGAGGGCCCTGGCCGCGGTGCAGATGGCCGTCGCTCTGGTCGGGGTGGCGTCGGCCGGACTCCTGGGCCGCTCGCTGCTCGCCCTGACCGAGGTCGACCCCGGCTTCGAGCCCGAGGGCCTCGTGTCGTTCCGCATCACGGCCCCTCCGGCCGTGTACTCGAGCGACGATGAGGTACTGGGATTCCACCTCGACGTGCGCGATGCCCTGGCGGCCGTGCCCGGGATCGAACGGGTGGGGATGGTGAATCGGCTCCCCATGGGTGGGGGGCAGAGTCGCATCACAGTCTTCCCGGAGGGCTTCGAACCCCCCGAGTCCGGCGAACTGCCCGAAGTGACCCACCGGTTGGTGAGCGCCGGGTACCTGGAGGCATTGGGCGCCCGCCTGGTCGAAGGCGTGCTGCCCGCCCTCGACGACGAACGAGGCGAGGGACCCGTCCGAGGCGTGCTCAATCGAGCGGCGGCCGAACGCTTCTGGCCCGACGGATCGGCGGTGGGCGAACGTTTCCTCGGGCCGGGTGGCGTTGTCTGGATGGAGGTGGTCGGGGTGGTCGAAGACGTTCGTGAGGGTGGAGTCGGGAAGCCCTCCGAGGATCCCGCCGCCTACATCCCGCTCCGGGACTGGCCCTGGCGCACGACCTACGCCGTGGCGAGGACCCGCGGCGGCGTCGACGCCGCACAACTGAAATCGGCGGTCTGGTCGGTCGCGCCAGGAGTGCCGGTCAACAATCTGCGCCCGGTCGCGGATCTGGTCGCGAACTCCATGCGACCGACTCGTCTGCTCGCGTGGTTGGCCACTACGGTGGGTGCGGTCACTCTGCTGCTCGGAGGAGTCGGGGTCTACGGCGTCGCTTCGTACGGCAGCAGCCGCCGACGGAGGGAGCACGGCATCCGAGCCGCCCTCGGCGCCGATCGCGCCACGCTTCAGCGCGACGAACTCCGACGCGCGCTGGTCACCATCGCGTGGGGAGGCGGCCTGGGCCTGCTGGGGGCGTGGGCGAGCGGCCGAGCGCTGGAGTCGGTACTGTTCGGCGTCTCGGCGCGCGACCCGCTGGTCCTGGTCGCCGCCAGCTCCGTCCTGCTCGTGGCGGGATTGATGGCCGCGTGGTTGCCGGCGCGTCGCGCCGCGTCGGCCGACCCGGTGGGTGCGTTGCGGGCCGACTAATCATCGGTCGCACCGGGTCATCGGTCGCGGTTCGGGGGCCGCGGACCGGGTGGTGCGGCGGCCGAGCGACAAGAAGTCGCCACCATGTCGCCGAAACAACGATCGGGGCGACTTCTGGTTGTATCGCGACCATTTCTCGACCCCCATCGCCCTGCGCGGCAGATCGGGGCGACTTCTGGTGGCATCGCGACCATTTCTCGACCCCCATCGCTCCCCGCAGCAGATCGGGGCGACTTCTGGTGATATAGCGACCATTTCTCGACCACCATCGCCCCGCGCGGCAGATCGGGGCGACTTCTGGTGGTATAGCGACCATTTCTCGACCCCCATCGCTCCCCACGGCAGATCGTGGCGACTTCTGGTGGTATAGCGACCATTTCTCGACCCCCATCGCCCTGCGCGGCAGATCGGGGCGACTTCTGGTGGTATGGCGACCATTTCTCGACCACCATCGCTCCGCGCGGCAGATCGTGGCGACTTCTGGTGGTATAGCGACCATTTCCCGACCACCATCGCTCCGCGCGGCAGATCGGGGCGACTTGTGGTGGTATCGCGACCATTTCCCGACCACCATCGCTCCCCGCGGCAGATCGGGGCGACTTGTGGTCATCGGTGCCTTTCGCCCGCGCACGCGAGCCCGGCGTCCCCCGGGTCGACCGCGCACGAACCCCGCGCCCGCCGGCACCGCACCGATCTTGTCGGTCGCGAACCCGCGTCCGCCACCGGCTCACCGACCCGGGCGCGGCCAGGCTGCAAGAAGGGCAGGCGAATCCCGCCGAGCCTGCCGCTCCGGCAGATGGTTCAGCCCCCGAAGACGTTGTGGGCGTTCATGTTGGCAGACAGGGGTGGCCTGCGGACTGGCACGCCGGTTGCACTTGGTCGAATCGCGGCGAGCGCCGTCGGCGTCTCGCTCCCACACGATTCAACCGACACACCGTTTGGAAGGAGGACACCCCGATGGCCATCACGCGATGGACGAACCGGAATCCCTGGCGCGAGCTCGACGCCCTCACGAATCGCCTCGGCTTCGTGTTCGACGACGCGATGCCGACCGCCTCGTCGACTGGCCGCTGGGTTCCTGCGGTCAACGTCGAGGAGAATGCCGAGGAGTTGCTCCTCACGGCCGAGCTCCCGGGGCTCACCGAAGACGATATCGAGATCGAGTTCGAAAACAGTGTCCTTTCGATTCGCGGCGAAAAGCGCGCGCAGCGTCGTGAGGGCGACGACTCGAGCAAGGTCCACATCTGGGAGCGTTCCTACGGAAGCTTCCAGCGCACCTTCACGCTGCCACGCACCGTGTCACCCGATCGGATCGAGGCCGATTTCGCCAGCGGCGTCCTGCACATCCGGATGCCCAAGGCGCCGGAGGCGAAGGGTCGTCGGATCGAGATCGGATCGAGTCGCGAGGCCGCCACCGCCTGACCGGGCGCACGCGATGGAAACAGAGGGGGTCCGGGGCGAACGCCTCGGACCCCTTCGTCACGTCACGAGTTGCCGCAACCCCTCGAGCTGCTCGCGAGAGCCGGCCGCGATCGCCGAGCCCGGCTCCAACCCCACCGGTCCTCCCTCGATCCGCTGCACCACGCCCCCTGCCTCCTCGACCAGGAGCACTCCCGCGGCGTAGTCCCACGGGCTGAGGTGGAATTCCCAGAAGCCGTCGAACCGCCCTTCGGCGACGTACGCGAGGTCCATGGCCGCGGATCCCACGCGCCGGACCCCCGACGTCTCGCGCAACACCCGCCCGAGCCCGACGAGATAGGGTTCGAGGAACTCCGGATTCTTGAACGGGAACCCCGTCGCGATGAGGGAGCGATCGAGGGAACGCGCCTGCGACACCCGGATCGGCCGGCCGTTCTTCCAGGCCCCGCCTCCCCGAAGGGCCCACCATCGCTCATCGCTCGGCGAGCTGACCACCGCTCCGGCCATGGGCGTTCCCGACACCGCCACGGCTACCGATGCAGCATGAGCCGGGAGCGAGTGAAGGAAGTTGGTGGTGCCGTCGAGCGGGTCGACGACCCAGATCGGTGTGTCGTCGTCGGGAAGCCGAGGAGGCGCGTCGTCTTCTTCGGCGAGGATGAGGTGCGACGGATGCCGTCGCCGGATCAGGTCGACCACCACCTCCTGAGCCGCCTCGTCGACGGCCGAGACGAAGTCGGCACGACCCTTCGTGCGCCCGTCGGCCACACCGATGGAGTCGAGGTGTTCGGCGTGAACACGGGCGGCGGCATCGGCCGCGTCGAGGGCGGTACGGAGCCACGCTTCGGGAGGGGCGGACGGCGACATCACGCTCGGGGTTCGGGTCGGGGGACGGGTCAAGGTAGCTCAACCGCTCGCACCGCCGGGCAACGAAGTCGAAACGTCTCGCCCACGGTGCTCTCGGTGTCAGCCTCTAGAAGAAGCCCCCGCCGCTCGGGGCCCGGCGGCGGCCCTCGACACCGTCCGGGCCGAGACGAGAAGGCCGAGGATCAGCAGGAACGCGGCCCCGGCGAGCACCGGGATCGAGATGAATCCGAACACGAGCACGTAGCGCCCGGTGCAGGGGGCCCCGGCATCGCACGACACGATGTCGAGGGCCGGCTGAAATTGGAGGGCCACATGGTAGACGGCGATCAGGAGTCCCGCGGCCGCGAGGGGAACACCGTAGCGCCAGCTGTTCGGATCTCGGGTGAGCGCGCCCACGCCGCAGACGACCACGAGCGGGTACATGGCGATCCGCTGGTACCAGCACAGGAGGCACGGTGTGAAGCCCACCCCGTCGGACAGATACAGGCTGCCGAGCATGGCGATCAGCGCCACGAGTGCCGCCCACCGGGTGAGGTCGACGGCCTGATCTCGGAAGCGCCGCTCGATCCATCGGCGGCCTGCCGAGCTGGTGTGCGCACCGAGGAGCAGCGGCCCCCCCACGAGCGCGACGATTGCGAGGATCGACAGGGTCTGGATGAAGACCAGATAGAAGCTCATGCCACGAAACTAACCTGCCGACCCTGAAACAGGATGGGTGCGTGCGCGACGTGGGCGTGCCTAGCTTTCGGATAGGGTCCAGTTCACACACCTGCAGCAGGCGGGCCACCCATGGTCGAGATCTTCAAGGCGGCGATCCAAAGGGGCGCCAGCGACATCCACTTCAAGTCGGGCGACGTCGTGCGGGCGCGGATCCACGGCGCGCTCGTGCCCCTCACGCAGCAGCGGCTCAACAGCGACCAGGTCCGACAGCTCGCGATGAAGCTCATGCCGCACGACGAGGATCGTGCCCGCATCGACCAGATCCTCGACTACGATTGTTCGTGGGGCCTGCCGGGCCTCGGGCGCTTCCGCGTCAACATCCTGCGGCAACGCAGCAGCTTCATGATCGTGATGCGGGTCATCCCCATCGAGATCCCGAGCTTCGAAGACCTGAAGCTTCCTCCGGTGTTGCGCGAGATCGCCGACTACGAGCGGGGGATGATCCTGGTCACCGGGGTGACGGGCTCGGGCAAGAGTTCGAGCATGGCGGCGATGATCGACCACATCAATGCCACCAAGCCGATGCACATTGTCACGCTCGAGAACCCGGTCGAGTTCCTTCATCGCGACCAGCGCAGCTCGATCACGCAGCGTGACATCGGGACCGATACCGACACGTTCATGATGGGACTACGGGCGTCGCTCCGTCAGGACCCGGACGTGATCCTCATCGGCGAGATGCGCGACAAGGAGACCGTCGATACCGCGTTGAAGGCGGCCGAGACCGGGCACCTTGTGATTTCGACGGTCCACACCAAGAATGCGGTGCAAACGATCTCGCGTCTCATCGCGGTGTTCGAACCGAGCGAGCAGGAGATGATTCGGATTCGTCTCGCAGAGTCGCTTCAGGCGGTGATTTCACAGCGGCTGATTCCCACCAAGGACGGACTCGGCCGGGTGCCCGCCTGCGAGATCATGCGCGTGACCGGGACGATTCGCGACTGTATTCGCGACAAGCACCGGCTGGACGAAATCTTCGACCTGATCGAAGAGGGTCGGGCGCAGTACGGGTCGCAGAGCTTCGACCAGCACCTGATGGATCTGGTGAAGTCGGGGCAGGTCGACTTCAAGGTCGCCAAGGCGGCGGCCAACAACCCGACGGATTTCGATCTGAAGATGAATACCTTCGGGGGCGGCGACACCGGGTCGAGGGCCGGCATGCACGACGACGGCGAGCCGGGGCAGGACATGGTCAACGAAATGACTCAGATGTTCGGGAGCTGAGATGGCAGAGGTCGATCTGACCGGAGTACTGGTGCCCACGACGACTCCATTCGCGCCGCGTGGGGAAGTCGACCTCGATGCCTTCGAACGAAATGTGCGGGAGCTGGCGCAGACGGGAGTCGCCGGCTTCGTGGTGGGGGGATCCACCGGTGAAGCCGTCCTGCTCGACGCCGCAGAGCGCCTGAATCTGTGGACCGCGACGCGCGAGGTGGCTCCCGACTCCGTTCTCGTGCCCGGTACGGGCGCCGAGTCGACGCGCACGACGATTCGGATGTGCCGCGCTGCAGGTCAGGCGGGTGCCGATGCCGTTCTGGTTCAGCCGCCCGCCTTCTACAAGGGGGCGATGACGCGCGAGGCGCTCGCCGATCACTTCCGCGCCGTCGCCGATGCCTCTCCCGTGCCGGTCATCGTCTATCAGGTGCCGTTGCGCATGAGCACCGTCGACCTGTCGACTCCGCTCCTCGCCGAACTCTCCGAGCACGACAACATCGTCGGGGTGAAGGACTCGCGCGGGCGGCTCGATCTCATTCGCGAGGTCGTCGAGGCCACCCGCGAGGGATTCCAGGTGCTGGTCGGGAGCGGGGCACTCCTCCAGGCGGCGCTCCAGGCGGGCGCCGTGGGAGGTATCCTCGGTGTGGCCAATATCGCACCGGAGCTCTGCGCCGAGATCTTCGCGGCGCATCAACGCGGTGACGTCGAGTCGGCCGCCCGGACCCAGTCGCGAGTCGCCCCGGTGCACACCGGAATCGTGGGAGGTATGGGTGTCCCCGGGGTCAAGTACGCCGTCGACCTCGTCGGCCGCGCCGGTGGCGCGCCCCGATCACCGCTTCGGCCGCTCTCCGAGCAGGGTCGGGGGGAGGTCGCTCGGCTCTTGGAGGATGCGGCGCTGATCGCGAATTGACAGCCCTGTAGCGGCATTCTAGCTTCTCTAGGAAGAAGCCCAGTCGAGCCCTTCCGTCCAGGAAGGGCTCTTTTTTTTGGAGAAGCGCCGGATGTTTCGAACGGGGAACTGCACCGTCGTCGTCGGATGCCAGTGGGGCGACGAAGGCAAAGGCAAGATCGTCGACGTGCTTTCCGAGGCCGTGCAAATCGTGGCCCGGTACCAAGGGGGCGCCAACGCGGGTCACACGGTGCACGTGGGGGCCAAGGAATTCATCCTGCACCAGATTCCCTCAGGGATTCTCCACCCGGGCACCCGCTGCCTTCTCGGCAACGGCGTCGTGCTCGACATCGAGCAGTTCTTCGAGGAGTTCGACGCCCTCGTCGAGCGCGACATCGACGTGGGCGGGCGCGTGGGCGTCAGCGAGCGCGCCCACCTGCTGATGCCGTATCACCGGGTGCTGGACCGCATGTCGGAGGATCGGGCGGCCGAGAAGATCGGCACGACGGGTCGCGGCATCGGACCCGCCTACGAAGACAAGGCGGGTCGGCGCGGCATTCGCGTGGCCGACCTCCACGACGCCGACCGCTTCCGACGTCTGGTGGACCGTGGGATCGAGCGTGCCCGGGCCCGTCTCGAGGCCATGGGAGAGAGTGCACGCGTCGACGAGTTGCTCGAGGCGATGGAGCGGAGCGTCGCACTCGGCGAGCGGCTGCGGGCCATCGCGACCGATCCTGCGATCGAGATCATGCAGGCCTTCGCCGACGGGCGCCGGGTGCTGCTGGAGGGAGCGCAGGGTACGGCTCTCGATCTCGATCACGGCACGTATCCGTTCGTCACGTCCTCCAATACCACCGCCGCCGGGGCCGCGATCGGCGTGGGCATCGGTCCGACCCGCATCACCGACGTCGTCGGGGTCGTGAAGGCCTACACCACCCGTGTCGGGAATGGACCCCTCCCGACGGGGTTCGACGAGGCCATGGACGAGCGTATGCGCCAGCTGGGTGGAGAGTTCGGCGCCACGACCGGTCGTCCGCGGCGCTGCGGCTGGTTCGATGCTGTGCTGGCGCGCTACGCGGCCCGCGTGAACGGTCTCACGGCTCTCGCGGTGACCAAACTCGACGTGCTCGACACGCTCCCCGAAATCGGGATCGGGCTCGAGTACTGCAAGCCGGGTGGGGAGTGCACACGCGAGTTCCCCGCCGACACGTCGATGCTGGCCAACGTGGAACCCAACTTCGAGGTGATGCCCGGCTGGCAGTCCGACACGACGGGGTGCCGGAAGCTCGAAGATCTGCCGAGCAACGCCCGCGCCTACCTCGATCGCATCGAAGAGTTGACGGCCACGCCGGTGCGATGGGTCTCGGTGGGCACGCGCCGCGATCAGATCATCGAGGTGGCCTGAGGCCGCTCAGCTCACCAAGACGTTACCGGGGGCGAGTCGAGACTCGGGGTCGAGCTCTCGCTTCACCGCGCGCATGAGCCGAATTTGAACGGGCGACATCTGAAGCGGTAGCCAGCGAGCCTTCAGCTTGCCTACGCCATGCTCCGCGGCGACGGTGCCCCCTCGCGGCAGCACCGATTCCACGAGAATCTGCTCCACGCACGCCTCGATGCGTTCCGCCTCGGCTGGATCGCGGGCGACCCAGTTGAGGTGGGGATGGCCGTTGCCGAGATGGCCGTACACGACCGGATCGGCGATCCCGTGGGCCGCCGCGGCGCGCCTCGCCTCGCCCAGCGCCTCCGCTGCCCGGTCGAAGGGCACCGCCCAGTCGGTCGAGATGCGGCGCCCGCCACGCGCGAGGTAGGGCCCCGTAGCCTCGTGCATGGCGGCGGGGCAGGCGTGGCGGATCTTGCGGGCTTCCCGCAGCGCCTGTTCGCCGTCGAAGACCACGATTCGATCGTCGATCGCCCCGTGGGACTCGGCCAGCGCCAACCAGCCTTCGAAGTCGGGATCCTCGGATCCGGCTTCTTCGAGGTAGACCATCGTGCCCCGCTCATCGCCCCACGCGTCGCCCGGGTGGGCCTCCCGAGCGAAGCCGAAGGCGGTGCGATCGAAGTACTCCAGACAACGCGGTGACAGGCGCTCGGAGGCGCGTGCCTCGACGAGAAAGCCGAGGGCGGCACCCTCGTCGGGGAAGGGGATCCCCAACCCCACGACCTGATCGGGAAGGGGTTGTAGCAGGACCTCGATCTCGAGAAGGATCCCGAGGATGCCCTCGCTGCCGACGAACCAGTCGACCTCGTCCTGAGTCGGGAGGAGTCCGACCGTGTTCTTCTCCATCTCCGGTCGCCGGACCTCCACCACGGAGCCGTCGGCCAGCGCGACCGTGAGCGCCGACACGTGGCGACGGGTAGGGCCGTACCGCAGGGTGCGAGCCCCCGAGGCGTTGCAGGCGACGGATCCCCCGATCGTCGCCTCGTTTTCGCTGGTGGGGTCGGGAGCGAAGAAGAGCCCTTCGGCGGCCAGCGCCCGGTTGAGGTCGCCCACCACCACCCCTGGTTCGACGCGGGCGCGCCGGACCGACGGGTCGATGTCGAGAATCCGGTCCATGCGGCTCATGGAAAGCAGGAGGCCGCCCGGACCGGCGATCGAGGCGCCGGTAGTGCTGGTCTGCGCACCTGCCGCGGTGACGCTCAGGCCGAGGCCGGCGGCGTCGCGCAACGTCTCGATGGTTTCGCCGCGTGAGCTCGGGCGCGCGAGGGCTGCCGGCACTTCGCGAAGGCCCGAGACGTCGGCCGAATAAGCCTCACACACCGACGGGTCGCGGACGAAGGTCGATGTGGAAGGAGTGCCGTCGTTCATGCGTCGCGATGGAACGAGACGGTCGTCACTCGCGCCACGTCGTCGAGCGCGAGGAGTTCGTCGACCAGCGAGGCCGGGGGTGGGGCGTCGAGACCCACGACGGCGAGTGCCTCGCCACCCTCGGCCATGCGCGACTGATGGTACTCCCCGATGTTGACACCGGCTTTGCCGAGGGCGGTGCCGACGTGGCCGATCACTCCGGGGACGTCTCGATTGTGCAGCACCATGAGCGTGCGACGTGGCGCGACGTCGACGTGGAATTCGCCGATGCGGGTGAGGCGCGGCTCGGTATCGACCGCAGCGACTCCCCCGACCCGCACGCTCGAACCGTCGGCCTCGACACGGACCTCGAGAGCACGGTTGTGCGGTGGAACGCCGCCCGAACCCAACCGGAGCTCGATACCGCGACCCCGCGCGACCCGCCGGGCGTTGATCAGGTTGAGCCGCCCGGCGTCGACGATGTCTTCGAGCACCCCCGCCGAGGCGGCGCTCAGGAGCACTCCTCCCGCGGGGGCGAGGTCGTCGCCGACCTTGAGGGTGAGGCTCCGGACCGCCGTGTGGCCGGCGCTGGCGAGTAGCGCTCGCGCGACCACGGAGGCCCGACGGGCGAGACGCAACGCGGGCTGGAGTCCATCGATATCGTCGCTGCCGACGTCGACGTTGAGCGATCGGCTCAGATCGTCGTGAAGGAAGAAGTCGCGCACACCGGCACATACGTCGACCGCGACGTTGTGCTGCGACTCCACGGTCGATGCCCCCAGGTGAGGGGTCAACACGACGTCGCTGCGAGTGCGGAAGGCGTGGTCTCCTCGAAGGGGCTCCTCCCCGTACACGTCCATGACGGCACCACCGAGGCGATCGGTGGCCAGTTCGCGCGCGAGTGCCTCCTCGTCGATGATTCCCCCGCGCGCCATGTTGACGATGACGGCTCCGTCGTTCAGCTCGGCCAGCTGTGCGGCTCCAATGAGGCCCCGGGTTTCGTCGGTGAGGGGCGTGTGGACCGTGACGATGTCTGCTTCCCGCAGCAAACCCTCCAGCGTGTCTGCGCGATCGGCTCGCATCCGCATGAATCGTTCTTCGCCGACGTACGGGTCGTACGCGGCCAGCTTCATACCGAAGGCCTGCGCGCGTTGCGCCACTTCACCCCCGATACGACCCAGGCCGACGATGCCGAGCGTCTTGCCCTTGAGTTCGGTGCCCGTCAGCGCCGATCGCTCCCATCGCCCCTCGTGCATCGACTGGTCGGCTCGGGTCACATGACGGAGAAGGTTGAGCACGGCTCCAAAAAACAGCTCGGCCACCGCCACCGTGTTGCCCGCCGGCGCGTTGATGACGGCGATTCCGAGTCGGGTTGCCTCGTCCATGTCGACGTTGTCGACGCCGACACCGGCTCTCCCCACGCACCGAAGTCGAGTCCCTGCGCGGAGCAGCTCCGTCGAAATCCGGGTGGCACTCCGGCCGATGATGGCGTCGTACCCGCCGATACGATCCAGGAGGGTCTCGGCGGGGAGGGTGGGCTCGACATCGACCTCGAAATCCGGCGTATCGTGAAGGAGGGCGATCCCGATGGGATTCACGTGGTCGGTGACGAGAATGCGGACCGGCATGGGCGACGGGCTGAAGGCTGGGGGATCGGAAACCGGTCACCACTCTAGAAGGGTGGTGCAGAAGTAGGAAGGGACCGCTTCACAGGTCATCCGGGCCCCTTTAGGATAACCACGCACAGGCGCCCTGCCTCACCCCTACGACACGGCATCATGTTCGAGGAACTCAGCAACAAGCTCGACGGTGTACTCTCCCGCTTCAGGCAGCGGGGCGTGCTCACCGAACCGATGATCCGTGAGGGGCTGCGGGAGATCCGACGGGTACTCCTCGAAGCTGACGTCAACTTCAAGGTGACGCGCCAGTTCCTCGGTCGTGTGCAGGAGCGAGCGCTCGGCGAAGACGTCGTGAAGTCGGTGTCGCCCGGGCAGCAGATCGTCAAGATCGTACACGACGAACTCGCGGCCTTGCTCGGAGACGAGAGGCCGGGAATCAAGTGGGTGTCGTCGCCCCCCACCATCATCATGATGGTCGGGTTGCAGGGCTCGGGAAAGACGACGTCATCGGCGAAGCTCGCCCGGCGGTTCGCTCGCGAGGGGCGGAAGCCGATGCTCGCGGCGTGCGACCTGCAGCGGCCGGCGGCCATCGAGCAGCTCCAGAGTCTGGGGCGCCGGATCGAGGTGCCCGTGCACGCCGGCACGTTCGGAGGCGATCCGGTTGCCACCGCGCGCGAGGCCGTCGCTGCCGCCCGTGATCAGGGGCGCAGCGTGCTGATCGTCGACACGGCGGGCCGCCTCCAGATCGACGACACCCTCATGGCCGAGCTGGGCCGAATTCGCGACGAGATCCAGCCGCAGGAGATTCTCCTGGTGGCCGATGCGATGACGGGTCAGGAGGCCGTTCGGATCGCGGAGGGGTTCGATCAGGCGCTCGACATCAGCGGAGTCGTCTTGACGAAGATGGACGGTGACGCCCGCGGCGGCGCCGCTCTGTCGATCCGAGGTGTGACCGGCAAGCCGATCAAGTTCGTCGGGGTAGGCGAAACGGTCGACGATCTCGACTCGGCCGATCCGGAGCGCCTCGCCGGGCGGATCCTCCAGATGGGCGACGTCGTGGGCCTCGTAGAGCGGGCCCAGCGCTCCATGGATCTCGAGGAGCAGGAGAAGCTCCAGGAGAAGATGCTGGGCGGTGGGAAATTCACACTCGAGGACTTTCTGACTGCGATGCGGCAGATTCAGCGCATGGGGCCGCTCGATCAACTGCTGAAGCTGATTCCCGGGGCCAACAAGCTGAAGATCCCCGGGGGGCAGATCGACCCGAAGCGCATGAAGCACGTGGAGGCGATCATCCTGTCGATGACGCCCAAGGAGCGAGCCAATCCAAAGGTCATCGACGGCTCCCGACGGGCTCGAATCGCGCGTGGGTCGGGCCGGCCGGTGTCGGAGATCAACCGCCTGCTCAAACAGTTCACCGAGATGCAGCGCTTCATGAAGAAGATGAAGGGTTTCGGGGGATTGATGGGCAAGGGGGGTGGGCTTCCCGGCATGCCGTTCGGCCGCTGAAGATCGGGGCCGTCCCGACTTGCCGCTCGCCCGCCGCATGGGCGACATTGGCAGCATGATCCGCTTTCTGGCCCGCCCGTCCCCGCTCGTGTCGCGGGCATCGAGGTTCACGGTGGTGGGTGCCGCGGTGGCGATTTCGCTCGTCGCGTGCGGCGGCCTGGCGTCGAGTCGGGTGTCGCCTGCCGAGATCCCCTCGCTCGAAGAGCAGCTCGCCCGCACCCCCGACGATGCCGCGCTCCAGCTCCGCTATTCGGCCGCCCTCTTCGCCGATGGTCGGTGCGAGGAGGCTCGGATCCAGGCCGAGGCGGGCGCGGCTCTGCAGCCCGACAATGGGGTGACGCCCCTCATCCAGGGCCAGTGCCTGGAGGCCGAAGGACGCCTGGGCGAAGCCGTCGAACTGTACTCGGCGTTTCTGCGCCAGCACCCGGAGGCTCCCGACGGCGATGCCGTCCGAGGCCGCCATCTTCTCGCGGAGCGCGCCCTGTCGGAGGTACGCGCCCGCGAGGCCCTGGCCGCCGAGTCCGGGCTCTCGGGCGACAGCGTCGAGGGGGGGGTGATCGCCGTACTCCCCGTCGCCGTGTTGGGGGATGCCGACAACGAGTATGCGGCCCTCTCCGGGGCGCTCGCCCAGATGCTGATCTCCGATCTTTCGGTCCTCGAGCGACTCCGCCTGGTAGAGCGAGTTCAGCTACAGGCTCTCCTCGACGAACTCGCCTTCTCCGGATCGGGTCGGGTCGACCCGGCCACCGCGGCGCGGGCGGGTCGGCTGGTCCGCGCCCAGAGACTGGTTCAGGGCGCGATGGTGGTGAGCCGCAGCACGGTCCGGCTCGAAGCGGCGTTGGTCGGGTCGGGTGGCGAACGGAGCGAGGTGCAAGACGCCGCGGGCTCGCTGCGGAGCCTGCTGGATCTCGAGAAGGAGCTGGCCCTTTCGCTGGCCGAACGTCTCGCGGGGCCGCTGACTCCGGCCGAGCGCCAGCGCATTCTCGACAACGGCCCTCGCAGTGTCGACGCATTCCTGCGCTGGGCCGACGGACTGATCCTCGAGGACCAGGGCGACTTCGCCGCGGCCGCCAACGCCTACCGTTCCGCGGCGCGTATCGAACCCGGCTTCAGCGAGGCCCGCGAGCGGGCCCGAGCGTCGGCGGCCGCCGTGACCGTGATCGGACGCTCGCCCACCGAGGTGGTGGCGTTGGGTTCGGTGGCGTCGCGCGCTGCATTCGAGGTGTCGAACCCCGGTTTGGACGTCGCCCTCCGAGGCGCGGTGTTCGACGTTGCGGCGCTGGGGCCGGAGATCGCCACGGGGCTCGCCCCGGGCCCGCGAGGGACGCAGGCGCCCGGGGCCAATCAGTTCACCCCGGTCCTGCCGGCCGACGTGCTCCTCCGGATCCTCGTGAGGATTCCCCGATGATGCGGTCGCTGCTCGCCTGTGTCGCCGCGCTCTCGGGGCTGTGCCTGCCGTTGCGAGCCCAGGCGCCCGACACCGGTGTGCCGGCGGGCGTTCGTGTGCAAACCGGCGTGCTCTACGAGGGTTTCGACTTCGATCCGGGGCTCGGTTTCGAAGCCCTGCGTCAGATGACGGCGCCGGTGGTCGTCGACGCCCCGTTCGGCGCGCGTACAGACGTGACCGTGGCGACCGGCTTCGCCATGGTCGAGATGGACATGGCCGACGGGTCGTCTCGTTCGCTCTCGGGGTTGATCGATACCGAGGCGCGCGTCGCGGTCCGGATCGTCCCGGACCGCCTGAGCCTCGTGGTGTCGGGTACGGTCCCGACCGGGATCGGGGCGATCGACGAGCAGGATGCGGTGCTGCTCGGGGCCCTGTCGAACGACCTCTTCAATCTCTCGACCCAAAGTCTTGGAGGGGGTGGTGCGTTCGGCGTGGGACTCGCCGGTGCATCGGCTGTCGGGAGCGCATCCGTGGGATACGCTCTCCACGTTCGAGTACCGTTGTCGTACGAGCCGGTGAGCGGCGGAGGAGACGAGGTTCGGGCCGGAACCGATGTGCGTCTCCGGGTCGGAATCGAGAGCGCCGTCGGGCGCAGGTCGTTCCTCCGTGGCGCGGCCATCGTCTCCACACGCGGCCAGGATCGACTCAACGGGCAGGGGGTCAACGGGGTGGGCAACCGAGTGGCCGGGTACGCCTCCCTCGACACGCCTCTCGCCTCCGGGGTGGCCACGGTGTGGGGTTCGGGGCTCTACCGCTCCGATCCCTTCCTCGAGCCGACCGCCGTCGGGGCCGCCTTCGTGCCGCGTGGGTCGCTCTTTGCGGCGGGGCTCCGCTGGACGGTGGGGCTCGGCGAACGCACACGGTTTCAGCCGGAGGTGGAGTTCCGCACGGCGTCGGCCGCTGCCGATGCCGGAGGACTCCAACTCGACCCGCTGGGTGACGTCGTTCGACTGGGGGGGCGCCTTCGGCGTCCGCTCGTACAGGGGGCCTGGCTGCTGCTCGAGGCGCACGCCATCGCAGGGACGATCTTCGACGGCGCGGACTCGGCTTCCGTCCGGGGTGTGCGTGGAGGACTGCTCCTGGAGTGGAGGCCCTGATGCGCCGGTGGATGGGTCTCTTCGCGCTACCCGTGCTCGTCGGATCGTGTACCGAGCCCGGCGTGCGCCCGGTGCCCGACTCGGTCCGGTTGCAGGTGGTGCCGGTCTTCCGCCAGGCCGCGGCGACACCGGTCCTGCCGGTCGACGAGCTTGCCGTGCGCGTGCTCGACGAGGAGCAGAATCCCCTGCTCCTGGAGTCGGTCGCGATTCCGACGGGTGCCGTGGAGGTCGAAGCCGAACTCCGCGTCGACGCCACCCCGGGGGCGACGCTCGTGGTCGAGGTGGCCCTGCGCGACGACGGGGTCGACGTGTACCAGGGAGGGCCCGTCGCGGTCGTGGCGACCCCCGACCCGGTGTCCGTCGACGTCGCCTACGTCGGCGAGGAGGAGTGCGCGTCGACGGTGGGCACCGCCAACATCGGCCCCATCGGCGGGTCGCCCGGCTTCGTCGCGGGACGGCTCGAACTCGGGGACTGCTACGTTCCTGCGCCGGACAGCTTCGCGGACCGATGGACCCTCGAGGTACCGCGCGATGCCGGCCTCAGCCTCGGCGCCTACCCCGCGGGCCAGGGGTCCGAATCGCTCTCCCTCGCCCTGGAGACGGAGGGCGGGTCGGTGGTGATGGGGTCGGAGAGCGGGCAGTTCAGCCTGTTCGTCGCCGCGGGCACGTATGTGGCCGTGGTCACCAGCGAGACGCCCTTGGCGGAGGTGTCGTACGAACTCCTCGTGTCGGAGTTCGACCGCTGTGATGCCGAGACGGGGGCGCTGGGTCTCGGGTCGACGCGGTCGCAGGAACTCACGCTCATCGACTGTCCGCTCGCGAGTGGACGTGCGGCGGATCTGTGGAGCATCGAACTCGGCGGGTCGACCCCCTATCGCATCGATCTGGAGAGTTCGGCGTTCGACGCCCAGCTCCTGATCACCACGCCCAGCGTCATCGATCCGTTCGCGGGGTCCCCGATCGCCGAAGACGACGACCGCGGGCTCGGCTCCAATGCGCTCCTCGCCGGTGTGCTGCCGCCGGGTAGCTACCGTCTGTGGGCGACCAGCTTCGGCTCGGGCGAGGTCGGGCCCTACCAGCTGTCGATGTTTCCGCTGTCGCCCGGGGCTCCGACGCTCGAGGTGCTCGACGTCACCGCGCTCGGCATCGGTGGAGCCGGCGGCGTGTGCGGTTCGTCGCAGGCCTTCCGGTTCGAGTTCGGCTACGAAGACGGCGACGGCGACCTCGTGGCGCCCGCCGGGGTCACCATCCGCCTCACCGGGATTCCGTCGGGCACGGTCGAAACCAAGGGGCTCCCCTGGGACTCCTTCTCGGGGTTGAACACGTATGCTGGCTACACCGACCTCGTGACTTGCGAAACCTTCGGGAGTGATTCGGCGAAGCTCGCCGAGTTCTTCATCGATGATGCGGCAGAGGGCACCAGCGCGATCTTCACGACGACGTTGGCGCCGGCCGGCGGTGCTCGGGGTGCGGCCGCGGCCGGGGTCGTCGACGCGCCACATCCACGCGTGGCGGAACCCGCGGGCGGCCAGCCGGATTGATCGGGGGTCCGTTCACCCTCGACTTCAGGAGCCCCTCGTGGACCACACCCGCTCCCCTCGCCGCGCCGCTGCCGTCCTCTTCCTCCCGTCGATGCGAATGGGGGCGTGGGCGTTCCTCCTCTCGGCCGTGGCGGTCGGAGCCGTTCAGGGGCAGGAGCGCGACCCGATTCCCCTCAGTCAACATCAGGTGCTGACCCAGTCCATAGGTTGGGTGGAGGTCGAGGTGGAGTACCGGCGTCCCGTCGCCCGGGGGCGTGAGCTGTTCGGGGCGCTCGTCCCGTACGACGAGCCCTGGACCCCCGCGGCGGATTCGGCGGCGGTCGTCCGCTTCTCCGACGACGTCTGGCTCGACGGGGAGGCGGTTCCCGCAGGCTCGTACTCCCTCTGGCTGATCCCGCGGGCGGCCCCCCGAGCGTGGACCGTGATCCTCTCGTCGGCGGCTCGCGTGTTTCATGCCCCCTATCCGGAGGGTCGAGACGTCGTTCGCTTCGAGGCGATGCCGGGCGAGGCCACGCACGTCGAGACGCTTCAACTCGGGTTCCCGGTGGTCGAGGGGCCGGAGGCGCTCCTCCAGCTGCAGTGGGGCACCGTCACCCTGCCCATGACCATACGGGTGAGTCCCGGATGAGCCTTGTGCCGCCTGGTGGCTGAGCCTACGTTACAAGGCTCTATTCAACCAGTCTCTGCCCTGGCCAGCGGATTCGCAGCGCGGTCGCGGCAGGACTCAACCTGCATGAGAGATGGCCGCACGTATTCGACTCAAGAGGATGGGCCGGAAGAAGGCGCCCCACTACCGCGTGGTCGTCGCCGATTCGCGCTCTCCCCGTGATGGACGCTTCGTCGAGAGCCTCGGCTACTACAAGCCCCTCACCAACCCCGCGCGCCTCGTGCTCGATCTGGAGCGTGTGGACTACTGGCTGGGCGAGGGAGCGTCGCCGTCGAACACCGTGAAGACCCTCATCTCGAAGGCGCGCGCAGGTGGCGACGGCACCGTCGCGATCGGTGAGGTCGACGCCGAGGCCAAGCGGGCTCAGGAGCAGGAGGCGATCGCCGCGCGTCGGGCCGCCGAGAAGAAGGAGCGCGAAGAGGCGGAGGCCGCCGCGAAGGCCGAGGCCGAGGCGGCTGCCAAAGCCGAAGCGGAGGCGGCGGCTGCTGCGGAGGCCGCTGCTGCTGCCGAGGCGGAGGCCGAAGAAGTGTCGGCCGAGCCGGCCGCGGAGGGGTCCGACGAGGCGTCGGCCGAGGCCGAGGACACCGCGGCCGACGGCGAGGAAGAGAAGGACGGAGAGTAGCCGCGTCGGGTGACGCGGTGCGGTTCGATGGGCGCCACTCCACCTGAACACCTCACTGTGGGCTTCGTGTCGAAGCCCCACGGCATCCGTGGCGAGGTGTTCGTGCAGCCCCTCACCGACTACCCCGGGAGCGTCTTCGTTCCCGGGGTCGTTTTGTATCCTGCCGACTCCGAGGGGCAGGCGCCGGATCCGGAGGCGCCCGGCCTTCGTATCGAGCGGTGTCGCGCCGTGCAGAAGGGGTTTCTCGTCGGGTTCGCGGGAGCAGCCGATCGCAACGATGCCGAGCGCTTTCGAGGCCGCTATCTTCTGCGCTCGATCGACCAGTTGGAGCCCCTCGCCGACGGCGAGGTGTTCTACCACGACCTCCTCGGCCTCGAGGTGGCGACGGTCGGGGGCCGGGTCGTGGGGCGGGTGAAGGAGGTATACGAGATGCAGCCGGCCGACCTGCTGGAGGTGGTGGGCGGGGGGCGGAGTCTCCTGATCCCCTTCCTTGCGCAGGTCGTGATCGATGTGCAGATCGATCAGGGGCGACTGCTGATCGACCCTCCCGAGGGGCTTCTCGACCTCTGAGATCGGCGCATCGGGTCCCATCGGGGCCCCTGGGCGGGCAGAATATGCGGATCAACATCGTCACGATCTTTCCCGATTTCTTCACGCCGCTCGGGCTCTCGATTCCGGGCCGCGCGGCGGAGGCCGGGCTCGTCGAGTTTCAGGTGGTCGACCTACGCGACCACACGCACGACCGACATCGCACCGTCGACGACCTGCCGTATGGGGGCGGCGCCGGGATGGTCATGAAGCCCGAGCCGTTCTTCGAGGCCGTCGATGCGTTGGCCCCTCGGGGGCCCGTGATTCTGCTGTCGGCGCGTGGACGCCGGTTCCGGCAGGCCGACGCGCAGCGGCTCGCCGGAGAGGAGGAGGTCACGCTCCTCTGTGGGCACTACAAGGACGTCGATCAGCGCGTGGCCGACCACCTCGCCACCGAAGAGGTGTCGATGGGCGACTTCGTCTTGTCGGGGGGCGAGATTCCAGCTCTTGCCGTCGCCGATGCCATCGTGCGCTTGCTCCCCGGCGCCTTGGGGGATTTCGAGGCCGCCGTGACGGACTCCTTCTACGAGGCGCCGGAGCTGAGTGCACCGTCGTATACCCGTCCCGCCTCCTATCGCGGATTCGACGTGCCCGAGGTGCTGCGCAGTGGCGACCACGCGCGGATTGCGGAGTGGCGGCGATCGGAGGCGCAGCGTCTCACCGCGGAGCAGCGGCCCGACCTCGTCGACGCCCCGGTGCCCCCCTCAGGGAGCGGCGGAGACGGCGAATAGCGCGGGCCCGATCGGACTTCACGGAAGGAGTCTCGGTCGTTATCATAATCGTCTGACCAGCATCCGGGCTTCGATTGCGGCCCACCGAGGAGTGAAGACCATGGCCGATCTGCTGCAGGAACTCGAAAAGGAACAACTCCGGACCGACCACCCCGACTTCGCGCCGGGCGACACCGTGCGTGTGCTCTACCGCGTGCGGGAGGGTGAAAAGGAGCGGATCCAGGCGTTCGAGGGCGTGTGCATCGGTCGTCGCGGCGGAGGCCTGGGGGAGACCTTCATGGTGAGGAAGATCTCCAGCGGCATCGGTGTGGAGCGCGTCTTCCCGCTCCACGTTCCGACCGTGAAGGGCATCGAGGTGGTGCGCCGTGGTCGGGTGCGTCGCGCGAAGCTCTACTACCTGCGGGCGCTGCGTGGTAAGGCGGCCCGTATTCGCGAGAAGCGCACCTGATCCACCCGTGACGGGGGTCCTCCCCGATCCGGCTGGCAACGCTCGGCCCCGGAGCCCGCTCGAATACGAGCAGGGGCTCTGGGGCCGAGGTGTTTCGGTCATCGCCGGTGTCGACGAGGTCGGTCGAGGACCGCTGGCGGGTCCTGTGCTGGCCTGCGCCGTCGTGTTGCGGCGCGGAGGTGTGATCGAAGGAGCCGCCGATTCCAAGGTGCTGAGCCGCCCGCGACGTCGCGTTCTGGCCGAGGCGATCCGCACCGAAGCGGCGGCTGTCGCGCTCGGAGCTGCCTCGGTTCGCGAGATCGATCGACTCAACATCCTCCGGGCAACGACGCTGGCCATGCGGAGGGCGCTCGACCGACTGCCGGTCCGACCGGATCACGTGGTCGTGGACGGACTACCGGTGCGCGGCCTGGGCCGCGAACACGAGGCGGTGGTGGGGGGCGACGGCATCGTCCACAGCATCTCGTGCGCGTCGATCGTTGCGAAGGTCGTCCGCGACCACCTCATGGCCCGCCTGGCCGCGCGCTACCCGGGGTTCGGATGGGAATCGAACGCCGGCTACGGCACCCTCGCCCACCGCAGGGCCGTCGAAGAGCTCGGGCCCACCCCCCACCATCGGCAGACGTTTCTCGGGTTACAGTTCGAACTCGAACTGTGAGGCGGTACCACTCAAGGCGATGACGGGGCCGGCACGACGAGCTCGACGGTCGTCGGTTCGGGGTCTCCGGGCGCACGGAGTGTCACGATGATGCGCTCCCCCGCCGGCGACCCGGGATAGCTGCTCCGGTACGCGGCGAAGAGGCGAGACAGCTCGAAGGTGCGGATCTCGTGCGGGAGCGCGTCGCATTCGTCGCCGCGGTCGTCGTGTGTAAGCCAGGCCGCTGCCTGTACGGGGTGCGACTCCATCCAGGCCGTCGAGACCACGAGGTCGATTTCGTGAAGGGCACAGCCCCCGGAGTACGTGACGCCCAACGCCAGTTCATTCCCCGTCACCCGGGCGCTGTCGATCGTCAGGTGATCCTGTGGCTCGGCCCCCGGCGAGCTCAGGGAGGACAGCAGTACGTCGACGCGTCCGTCCCGGAGTGCGACCACCCGCTCCGCGAGACGTGCCAGCGTCGGGGGCAGCGTCGAGGCGTCGCCCGACACGCGGGCCAGATGCGACGGATCCTCGAATCGAAGGACGTAGGCGAACAGGTCGCAACACCCGGTGCCGTAGTCGCGGATCCCGAGCGTCGGAAGTCCCGCGACCGCCACCTCGTCGAGCAGACTCTGCCACTGTGCGTCCGAGATGGCCACCACGTCACCGCCGGTCTCACAGCCGATCGCGCACGAGAGCCGCACCGTTCGATCCCGGCCGTCGAGGACCACCCGATAGTCGACACCTGCGATGCCGCCGGTGACCTGGAGTTCGAGGGTGGCCTCCGATTCGACGATCGGCGAGGTCGCCGATGCCGTGCAGGCGATGACCGCGATGGCCGCCAGGGCGGCGACGGCGGCGTGGGTTCGACCGTGGGGGACTGCGCGTCGTGTCGTCATGCCCTGAAACGAGTGAGACGACGGGACCGTGACGGGACACTAGTGTAGTGTCGCCAAAGTCTGGTGACCGCCGAGGGTGCGGAGGCGCCGCGGGGGCGAGGCGGAACGACGCGGCGTAGCGATAGCTACGG
>JANQNV010000012.1 GCA_028279425.1 Longimicrobiales bacterium
GCCTCCGGAAGGTCGAAGCCCACGATCGTCGAATCGGGGGCGAAGGGATACAGCAGCCGAACCGGGCGTCCGTTCGCCGTGAGCTCGACGATCCGCTCGAAGCCGTGCTCCTCGGGTCCGAGGTCCTGGAACGTGGTGATCCCGGCCTCGAGGTCGGTCGTGGCCCAGAGTGAGTTCGGGCGGAAGGCGTTCAGGTAGAGGTGGAACCAGAACTGCGTCAGGGTATCCGGCGCGTTGTTACGATAGCGCACGCGGGCGCGACCATCGAGCACCTCGGCCGACTCGTCGAGACGCGCTTCGATGCGGTATTCGAGGCCCTGCTGCCAGTCCTGTGCAACGGCCGGTTGGGCCCCTGCCGCCGCGACGGCCGCCAGCGCCGCCACCATCGCCCCGTTCGCACCCCTCATACCATGTCTCCCCACCCCTGTGGTGTCCTGCCTCGGACGCCCCGATGCCTCCGGTTCCGGATGCATCAGGGCGGCTAGTCTTCGACCATGTAGGCGATGCCCCAAGCCCCCGTGCCGAGGTGCGTCGAGATCACCGGCGTCGCCGGTGCCGTGAGCATCTCCACCCGCCCGTACCGTGCCTGGAGGCTCTCTCGCACGGGCTCCACGATGTCCAGGCAACCCACGTGCACGATCCCGAACCGCACCCGCTCCACCGCACTCGGAACCCTCGCTTCGACCGCATCCATCATGGCCTGCATGACGCGCTTGCGCCCGATGGCCCGGCCGACCGGCTCGACGACACCCTGGGCGTTGAGCCCGAGGATCGGCTTCACCTGCATCAGCGACCCCAGCAGCGCGCGACCACGGCCGACCCGCCCCGATCGGATGAGCCGCTCGAAGGTGTCGACGGTGAACAGGATCCCGGACCGCTGCCGAATGCGGGACACCTCGGCCACGATCTCGGCGGGTGGCGTCGCGAGTTCGGCCAGCTCGGCGGCCTTGAGCACCAGCAACCCCTGCAAGAGCGAGGCGCCGAGGGAGTCGGCCAGGTGCACCGTGGCTCCGTGGAACCGCTTTCGAGCCGCCTCGGCCGAACCGAACGTGCCCGACAACGACGAGCCGAGCACCACCCCCACCAACTCTTCGCCGTCTTCGGCCGCGCGTTCGTAGCTCTCCAGGAAGTCGGCCGGGGCGGGCTGCGATGTCGTGGGCAGCGTGTCGGGCGAGCGAGCCAGCAGGTCGTGGAAAGCCGTCGCCGTGATCTCGATTCCATCGCGAAGCGTCGTCTCGCCGTCCACGAGGAGGAGCGGCGTCACCCGGATCCCGTGGGCTCGAATCACCTCGTCGGGCAGGTCGCAGGCCGAGTCGGTCACGATCGTCACGGGCCGGCGCGCCAGCGAGACGTGCCCGCCCCTGGAGGCCCGCCCCACGGCGGCGTGCTGCGCCTTCATGTCTTCGGCCTTGTGCGTCGCAAGGCGGCCGACCGACCGGAGGTAGTCGAACACGTCGTCGGGCTCGTCGGTGTGGATATGCACCTTCAGTACTTCGCCCGCGCGGATCACGATGAGGGAATCGCCCATCGACCGCAGGCGATCTCGGACCACCGCCTGCTCCGGCAACGCACTCCCCCGCACGAGCGCCTCGGTGCAGAAGCGGTATTGCTCCTCCTCTTCGGGATACTCCACCCGCCCGAGGGCGTCGTACCCCTGCGGCGACGGCTCCACCGCCACGATCGGGTCACCCTGGATGAGGTGGAGGACGCCCTCGAGGAGCGACACGAAACCTTTGGCGCCCGCATCGACCACACCCGCCGTGCGCAGCACCGGCAACAGCTCGGGGGTGCGGGCGAGCGACGAGCGGGCGTGTTCGACGAGGTGTCGAAACAGGGGTACGAAATCCCCTGTGTCGGCAGAGTTCGCCGCCCAGGCCGTATCGCGCATTACCGTGAGGATCGTGCCCTCGACCGGCTCTTCCAGCGCCTCCTCGAGTTGCTGGACGCCCGCGGTGAGTGCCGCCCCGAAGTCGTCGGCGTAGACGCGACGCCGCCGCGACAGGCTCGACGAGAAGCCCAGCAGGAAGTGCGAGAGCATCATCCCGCAGTTGCCTCGGGCGCCCATGACCGCCGCCTCCGCCGCCGCGTCGGCGACCGTCGCGACCTCCGGGTCGTCGAGCCCGCGCAGACGATCCGCGATGGCGCGCACGGTGAGGGCGAGGTTGGTCCCCGTATCTCCGTCCGGCACCGGAAACACATTGATCCGGTTCAGATCGGCACGCTGGCCTTGCGCATAGTCGCAGGCGGCGACGAGGGAACGTCGAAGCCGCGGACCGTCGAGATAGGAGATCTGCATGGCGAGGCAGTATCGGAGTCGAAGGCCGGACGGGCAATCGCCGGGCGTGGTCGGCTGGGAATACCTCAGTGGCCGGAGGTTGGTCCCGGCTCTCGGCGAGGCCACCTTGGGGTCACCGCACTCCTCCAGCTTCGAAGCGCATCCATGCCGCAGCCGACCTCACCCCGCGACCTCGTTTCGGTCGATCACGACTCCGGTGTCATGACCCTCCGGCTGAATCGACCCGAGAAACTCAACGCCTTCGCCGGCCGCATGCGCGACGACATCCGGGAGTTGATCGAGGAAGCCGACGCGGATCCATCGATCGGATGCCTCGTGGTGCGCGGGGAGGGCCGAGCGTTTTGCGCCGGAGGAGACGTCGGGGTGATGGAGCGGATCCGCGACTCCGGTGACCGCACCGACTTCGAGGCGATTCTCGAGGCGGCCAACGGTGCGGCCCTGGCGCTTCGCCGAGCCTCGCTGCCTTCGATCGCGATCGTCCACGGGGCCGCCGCCGGGGGCGGAGCCAACCTCGCCCTCGGCTGCGACGTACGACTCGGCGGCCCGAAGGCGTCGTTCACGCAGAGCTTCATCCACCTCGGTCTCGCGCCCGACTGGGGAGGCAGCCGCCTTCTCGCCGAAGTCGTGGGGCCGGACCGTGCGCGCGAACTGCTGCTCACCGGTCGAACGGTGCGCGCCGACGAGGCCGTGGCGCTCGGTCTCCTGCACCGCAGCTTCGACGATGATGAAGCGCTCGAGCACGCGGCGCTCGAGCAGGCGCGCGCATTGGCGGGCCGCTCTCGGCTCGCGGTCGAGGCCATCCGCGCCCTCGTCGCCGCACGAGGCTCGTTCGAAGAGCAGCTGGAGTTGGAGCGCGACTGGCAGCTCCGATGCTTCGACAGTGCCGCCGCCAAGGAGGCCTTCGCCGCCTTCGTCGCGCGCCGGAGCAAGAAGCGGAGGTCGTGAAGATGTCGACCGCGGGCCGCGTACACGGATCGTCCAGCAGAGAAACAACGACGGAGATTCCCATGTCGAAGAGCGTACGCCAGCCCACCTTTCGCGCAGCCCGAGGACTCCTCGCCCCGGGGCTGCTCCTCGCGTCCACACTCGCCGCTTGCGGCGGCAGCGGGGGCGCCAGCGTCGACGACTGGGCCGGGACGGTGTCGGATTCGGCCGGTGTGCTCGTGGTGAGCAACCCGGACGCCGGCCTGTGGGGCAGCACTCCCGCGTGGACCATGACGGAGGAATACCGCGTCGGGGGCATGGACGCCTCGACCGACGCGCAGCTCGGACAGGTGGTCGGGCTCGACATCGACGCGCAGGGCAACGTGTACGTCGCGGACCAGCAGGCCAGCCGAATCCTGGTGTACTCCGCCGACGGCGACTACGTGCACACGATCGGCAACCCCGGGCAGGGTCCCGGAGAGATCGGGCAGGCGCTGGCCGGGGTGTTCGTGGTCGGGGATCAGGTGTGGGCGGCCGACATCATGAATCAGCGTGTGAACCAATACGGCCTCGACGGCGAGGCCATGGGGTCCACGCCCCTCGATCTCACGCAGGGTATGCCCGTACGCTGGGACGAGATCGACGGAGACCGGGTGATCGCGCAGCTTCGGAGTCTCGGAGCGATGGGCGGAGGCGAAGACACCGATGAAGGCGACCCCCTCGTCTTCTTCGGCGAAGAGACGTCCGATACCCTCGCCGTGCTGCCCAAGGGGCTCAGCTTCCAGATCTCGGGCGGGCAGATGCAGTTCCGCTTTTTCGAGGCCGAACCCGTCTGGGACGCCTCGGCCGATGGGCGACTGACCTCGGCGGTCAACAGCGGCTATCGAATCGAGATCCGCGGGGCCGACGGGACGCTGGAGCGGGTGGTGACCCGTCCCTTCGAGCCCCGGCCGGTGGAGGAGAGCGACCAGCAGGTCATGCTCGACGGCATCCGTCAGCTCATGAACGATCAGGGTGTGCCTCCCGAAGCCGCACAGATGGTCCTCGGGCAGGCCGAGTTCGCCGACTTCTACCCGGCCTTCGCCCAGGTCCTCGCCGGGCCGAACGGCACGCTGTGGGTCCAGCGCCTCACGACACCGCAGGACATGGCCGACAGCGGCACCTTCGACCTGCAGGACTTCGGGTCCGACGACTGGGA
The DNA here is from genome assembly GCA_028279425.1 of Longimicrobiales bacterium. Classification (GTDB taxonomy): domain Bacteria; phylum Gemmatimonadota; class Gemmatimonadetes; order Longimicrobiales; family Gaopeijiaceae; genus Gaopeijia. The sequence continues at coordinate 4,419 of JANQNV010000012.1, forward strand.
CGTGTTCGATCCCGAGGGGCGCTACCTGGGGGTGATGACGATGCCCGAGCGCTTCACCCCCCTCCGTGTGACCGACGACGCCTTCTGGGGGGTCCAGCGCGACGAATTCGACGTGCAGTCGGTGGTGCGCTTTCGCTTGACCGAAGCGCCGAGCTGACCTCGTGCCTCACGTCGCGGTCGATCCGGCTACCGGTGAGGTGATCCGCCGCCGCCCGTCGGATTCGCTCGACACGGCCAGGGCTGCCGCCGCCTCGGCGCACGAGGCGCAGCAGTCCTGGCAGAAGCGACCCTTCGCCGACCGATCGGCGCGGCTTCGCGCCCTCGCCGACCGGCTCGCAGCTCGGCGCGACGAGCTGGCGCGAGGGATGGCGCTGGAAATGGGGAAACCCCTCTCCGAGGGCCGCGCCGAGGTCGACAAGTGCGCCTGGGTCTGCGCGTACTCCGCGGCCAACGGCGAGGACTTCCGCCGGGGGGCGGACGTCTCCCTGGAGGGGGCTCGGGCGGGGTGGGTCTACCGACCGCTCGGCGTCGTGCTCGGGATCATGCCCTGGAACTTCCCTCTCTGGCAGTTCTTCCGTTTCGCGGCGCCGACCGTGATGGCTGGCAACGGCGTCGTCCTCAAGCACGCCCCGAACGTGCCGGGATGCGCCGAAGCGATCGAGACGCTCGTGCGCGAAGCCGGCCTCCCCGCGGGCCTCGTCGCCACGGTCTACCTCGAGGTGGACGACGTCGGATCGCTGATCGACGACCCCCACGTGCATGCCGTGACGTTGACCGGCAGCGTGGAGGCGGGCCGCTCCGTCGCCGAGCGCGCCGGGCGTGCGCTGAAGAAGACCGTCCTCGAGCTGGGGGGCAGCGACCCCTCGGTCGTACTTTCCGACGCCGACGTCGAGTTCGCGGCCGCGGAGTGCGTGCGGTCGCGCATGCTGAACAACGGACAGAGCTGCATCGCCGCCAAGCGCCTGATCGTCGTCGACCGACACCACAACACCTTCGTCGATCGAGTGCGGTCACACCTGAGTGGCTTCGAGATGGCGGACCCCCGCGACCCGGAGACACGCCTCGGGCCGATGGCGCGCCTCGACCTACGCGACCGACTCCACGCCCAGGTGGTCGGCTCGATCCGAGGCGGCGCGGAGTGCGTGCTTGGGGGCTTCGTGCCCGACCGGGCCGGGGCGTGGTATCCCGCGACCCTGCTGACAGGGGTCCAGCCCGGAATGCCGACGTACGACGAAGAGGTCTTCGGCCCGGTCGCTGCGGTGATCCGGGCGCACGACGACGAGGACGCCCTGCGCATCGCCAACGACACACGATTCGGTTTGGGCGCGGCCGTCTACACGCGCGACATCGATCGCGGCGCCGCGATCGCCACCGACGAACTCGATGCGGGCGCCTGCTTCGTCAACGGCCTGGTGCGATCCGATCCGCGCCTGCCGTTCGGTGGCACGGGCATCAGCGGCTATGGGCGCGAGCTCTCGCCCCTCGGGATTCGGGAGTTCGTCCACGCGCGAACGGTGTGGGTCGCGGAACCGTCCAACGCACGCCGTTAGAGCGTTCCCGCGACTACGAAGTCGCCTCGCGCGGGGCCGGGACCGCCTGCTCCATCAGCTGCGCCATCTCTTCGGCCGAACGCATCGTACCCAGGTCGAGGTCGAAGTCCGGGCTCTCGGGCGCTGACATCTTGGCGAGAAACTCGCGCACCTCTCGACCCGACAGGCCGCAGCCCGACAGGTCGTCGGACGAGAGCGCGGCGCCGGTTCCGACGAGCCCTCCCTCCCCATCCGCACGCACGAGGGCGGCGAGCGCGCGACGTTCGCCTCGCGAGAGAGGACGTCCGGCCAGGTCGTAGTCGACCCATGCTTCGTAGCTGAGCGGTGCCACACGGCGAACCATCGCCGCCATCACTTCGGCGTAGACCCGAATCTCGTACTGCGCATGCGAGTCGACCCGCAGGGTGAGGAAGTGGAGCAGGTTGTGCAGGTCGATCTTCCAGTACCACTGCGTATAGGTCGACAGGGGGAGGTCGATACGGGCGATCTCGCGCGCGACGTCGCTGGCGAGGAGGCTCCCGTACAAGGCGCCCGACTCGTGCCGGAGCGCATCCCATCGTGACACGGCCTCCGCGTGCACCTCCGCTGCCGCTCGATCGCCCCGCCCCTGGTTGTTGACCTCGCTCTGCAGGGCGAAGTGCTCGGAATCGGGGGTGTAGAAGAGAAGCGGCATGAGTGAATACCGGCCGCTGTATTCGTTGACGTTGGCCGTCCGATGCCGGATCCACTGGCGGGCGACGAACATCGGCATGGCGCAGTGGAACTTCAGTTCGACCATCTCGGAGGGCGTCGTATGACGGTGCCTGCGAAGGTACCGAACGAGGCCCCGGGTGCGGCTCTGGGTTCGGGTCCCGTAACCGTACGACACCCGCGCGGCCCGCTCTACGTCTTCGTCGCCGCCCATGTAGTCGACGAGCGACACGAAACCGTGATCGAGAACGGGGAAGTAGCCACCGAGAATCTCTTCGGCGGCGGAGTTGGTCGGGCGTCGGGTGTCCATGGAGCGTCGGTCGAGGTGAAGTGGGTGGGAGAAGCAATATAGGGTAGCCGAGGGCGCGGCCACTCACCTCGGGGGTTCGACCTCCACTCGCCCCGCGGTCCGTCGGTCGAGTCCCTGATGCGCCACCCGGCGGGGCGCTCCTTCGGCCTCGACGATCCAGGTCTCCGACGTAGGAAGGCCATGGGCGTCGCCGAGATCCGAACCGAAGAAGTTGGTGCCCTCCAACACGGCGCCCGTGAACACCGCGCCGCTGATGTCGGCTTCGGTGACCTTCGCCAGCGTGAGGTCGGCTTCCACGAACGAGGCACCGCGGAGTCGAGCCCCGTCGAGCAGAGCACCCCGCAAGCGACAACGATAGAGTACCGCGTTCGACAGATCGGCGTTGCCCAGGTCCGCTCGATCCAGGACGGCCTCCGACAGAAGCGCCCCCTCCAACCGGGCGCCCTGCAGGAGGGCGTACCAGAAGTCGGCCCCGCGCAGGTCGGCTCCGCGCAGGTCGGCTCCGCGCAAATCCACCTCCCCGAGCTCCACGCTCCGCCGCCATTCGTTCCAGGCGGCGACACCGTTCTTCAATCGCACCAGCGTCGCGGGATCAGCCATATCCGAAGATAGGCCGGGGCTGCTCCATTCCGAAACGACGTGCGTCCCGTTTCGAGGGGCCCACCTCATGCGGACGTGCGCCAACACTTCCCCACCGCAGCGCTCACGCACCACCGTCCGTGGCCCGGATGGTCAGGTACCATGCCACCATATCGCCTCGTCGCCCGGTCCAGCCCCCCGATGCGATGGGGTTTGGCATCGATCCTGCGACAGCCGATGGGTCCGAGCGTGCTCAGCTCGCACACACAACCGAGGAGAATCGACATGATGGACGGATCCCAGGGACGCATCCTGGTTGCCGCAACGGCACTTCTGGTGACGGCCGGTTGCGCCACTGTGAAGCAGGACGAGTTTCGGGCGGAGATGGATCGCGTGCGGGCGGAGATGACCGCCGGCGACGCCGCCGTCGAGAACCGTCTCAACGGTCGAGTCGACGGGGTCGAGACGACCCTGATGGAGCTCGAGAACCGCATGAATGCCCTCGAGACCGACCTCATCGCGCTCGGAGCCGAGATGGACGCCACGGTGCAGCGACTCGAGGCTTCGCTCCGCTTCACGGCCCCCCTCCATTTCGGCTTCGACGAAGCCGAGGTCGACGCCGACGGCCGGGACAAGCTGTCGCGCTTCGCCGCCGTCGTGGGCGAGCACTATCCCAACGCCGTCGTCACGGTCGAGGGCTTCACCGATCCTTCGGGCCCCCCCGCCTACAATCTGAAGCTCGGCCAGCGTCGCGCCGACGCCGTCAAGGCGGTCCTCGTGGATGACGCCGGAATGAACGGTGAGTTCATCCGGGCCGTCAGCTACGGCGAGGACACCCGTCGCCTCGTCGACGCCGGAGCCATGGGTCCCGGTGAGCGCGGTCAGGTGAACCGTCGGGTCGTCCTCGTGATCGAGCACGCCGGCACGCAGAACACCGCAGTAGTCGCCGCCGGTTCGTAGAGGGCACCCGCTCGATTCGACGGGCCTCGAAAGACGAGCGCCCCGGGCCGCACCGCGGTCCGGGGCGCTGCGTCGTTCAGGGCGCTGCGTCGGGGCTCAAACGAACCCGTCGGTGAAGCGAAGGTCGAAACGGAAGGTGTGGATGTGCCACCCCCGCGGGGAGTCCTGCAGTCCCACGTCGTAGGTACCCACGAACCGTCGCGTCCGGCCGCCGTCATCGGAGCGCACGTGGTGATACGCCACGCCGTGGCAGGCCACGTGCGCGTCGTCTTCGTGGATCGTCGAGCGCAGGTTGCCTACCTGATGATGCACGGCATCGAGAGGCGCGAGCCCGGCTTCCCAAGCCGCGACGAGAGCGTCGGCGTCGACGAGCCCCGCGGCGCCGCCCAACGACGACATGTCGACCTCGACCTGCGATGTGAGCAGCCGGCGCACGCGAGCCCAGTCTCGTCGGTCGGTAGCGACGAAGAGTTCGACCACGGCGCGCTCGGCCGACATCTGGCGCACCATCTCACGCATCAGTCTATCCATGTGGACACTTCTGCCTCGTTCGGGTGTCTCACAACCAAGGTCCCGTCTGGAACCGCCGAGATGATCGTGCGGTTAGCGTATCGTGCGCGCTCTGCGTGGCCAAGTGTACCGTTCACTGGAGGAGTCGGGTGAAACGCTGGTCGACCATCGTCGCCGTGACGGCTGCTCTTTTCGCGACTGGCTGCGCAACGGGTGGAGCGAGCAATCCCTTCGAGGCGGGCCCCGACGGAGCCAGATCGATCCAGATCCAGGTTCGGAACTTCAACTTCGCCGACGTCACCGTCTTCGCCCTTCGGGGCTCGGAGCGCCTACGTCTGGGCATCGTAACCGGGAAGACCGACCGCAACTTCGACGTCGAGTGGACGGTCGTCCTCCCGCTCCAGGTGCAGGTCAACGTCCTCGCCGGTGTGCGGTGCCTCTACCCCGCCCAGAACGTCGAGCCGGGCGAGATCGTCTTCGTACAGGTCGAGGTCGACACGTCCAACAATCCGAACTGCACCCGGTTCGACCGCGAGGCCACCCAGGGGCCCTGAGGAGCCGGCCGAGATCAACGGTGGGATACCAACACGGCGGCCATGTCGGGTGCGCTCGCCCCCGCTGACCAACACTCGACCGACACGTCAGGCGCATCGCCGAGGACCCCGCGAGCGGCGTCGATCACCGCACCCCAGCGACCGGGCCCCGCACCGAACACGCCCGATGCGATGCCGCAGGCGGGGAACCGGAGTCCCCCCACCCCTTCCCGCATGGCGAGCCCCACCCGGGCGAGCGCCTGCCCGACCGAGGCGGCCGATCCCTGCAGGGAGCTCGACAGAAGGGTCGTCGCGAAACCGTGACGCCGGGCGGCGGCCATGGCTTCCTCGACCGCCGCGCCCGGACGGCAGACGGTTCTGACCTCGACCGTACTCCGCCCACCCGCGATCGAGATCCGGCCCGGGGCCAGGCCGACCTCGTGGTGGGCGATGCATACCGTGTCGGCGGGCGACGCCCAACCGACCACCTCCTCGATGGAGGGCGGAGCACCGACTCCTCCGCTCCGCGGGGTCGACTCCGGTCCGGCGAGTAGAAGGAATCGGTCCTCACTTCTCAGCGACCTGCACTCCCGCTCGACGAGCGCACGGTCGACGGGCTCGTCGGGGGCCGACGCCTCGGGCCAGATCCAGAGTTGACTCAGCGCTCCGCCGAGAATCAGGCCGGCTCCTCGCGCCATCGCCGCGGCCCCATCTCCAGACGCGAACACGGCGGTACGTCCAGGGCGATCGACGGCGTGGAGATGCGAGCCGAAGGACCCCAGGGCCGCCGACGCCGCCCAGTCGGATAGGCGAGGCTCGTCGACGAGGGCGCGCGCTACCGCATCCGTGGGATCGACCGCGCGGCGAGACGCCCGCACGATCGAGTCGACCCTCGCCCCCGGATCACGAGCGGCGGAGGTCGAGTCGGTGCTCAGAAGACGCGGATTCCGAGCAGTACCGTCGTTCCGATGATCAGAGCGAAGCGACCCACCTCGGCCCAGATGGGGTTCGAGGTCTCCTGCGGTACTTCCACCACGTCACCGGCCTGAAGGTTGAGCTGGTCCAGGGTGCGCCCCTGGGCCATCACCTGTTGCAGGGACTCACCCTCCCAAAGCACCTCGTTGCCCCGGCGGATCTGGAGCTTCTCGTACTGGGCCGTCTGGCCGGGCCCGCCCGCCAACATGATCACGTCGCCGAGGTGCTGATCGGCGGCAGCGTAGTAGAACCCAGGGCTGCCGACGTCACCGAACACCGAGAGGCGAATGAGCGAATTCGCGATCACCTCGGGGTTCCGGATGTACCGACCGATTTCGGCCGTCAGGTGCGTATTCAGCTCCGACCGGAGTACGCCCGACAACCCGATCGCCGGCATGTCGGGAAGCTTGACCGCGGGGCCGGCCTGGACCGCGAAGGTCGCTCCCACCGAGCCGCGGCCCGTGGGCGCACCCGCTTCACCGGCGACCGGCGCAAGAGCGGTGTTCTGGACGGCCCCGGGACTCCCGGCACCCCAGTCTTCGCCGGCTACGAATACCTGGATCCGGTCTCCTACCCTGAAGTCACCCTCCCGGAGGCGGGCCCGGATGATGGCCGCCTCGGCCTCGGCGCGGGCACGAAGCGCGGCCCCGTAGGCTTCATCGGTCGCCGCCGCCTCCAGGTTGCTCAGCCGAGTTTCGAGGTCGGTCCGGGTCATTTCGCTTCCCGACGAGATGAAGTCGTCGGGGGCCTGGGCGGCGAGGCTCGGCGCCACCAGGAAGCCCATCAGGAGAAGGCAGCTGGCTCGCATCGTCCGCACGGCGCTGGATTGCAGGAAGCTCATCGGTCAGGCTATTCCACGGTTACGCTCTTGGCAAGGTTCCTCGGACGGTCGACGTCGCACCCGCGCAACACCGCAATGTGGTAGGCGAGGAGCTGAAGGGGAATGACCGTGAGGAGCGGGCTCAAGAGCTCGTGCGTTTCGGGCACTACCACTTCATGATCGGCAACTGCCGCCAGATCTCGATTCCCTTCCGTCGTGATGACCACGATGCGTCCCCCTCGTGCCCGCACCTCCTGCACATTCGATACGACCTTCGAAAAGATGTGATCGTAGGGAGCGACGACGACGACGGGCATGTGATCGTCGATCAGCGCGATCGGCCCATGCTTCAACTCGGCGGCCGGATATCCCTCGGCGTGGGCATAACTCACTTCCTTCAGCTTGAGGGCTCCCTCGAGCGCGACCGGGAACGAGACGCCGCGGCCCAGATAGAGGGCGTTCTCGGCGTCGACGAAGGTCAGTGCGAGCCGCGCGAGCTCGTCGTCGGCCCGGAGAGCCAGCTCGATCTGCTCCGGAATCTTCGAGAGCGCCTGGACGACCTCCCGTCCAACCTCCCGGCTCAGCCCGCGTCGCCGACCCAGATGCAGGCCGAGCATCAGAAGGGCGGCCAGCTGCGACGTGAACGCCTTGGTCGAGGCGACGCCGATCTCCGGTCCGGCGTGGAGATAGATACCGCCCTGTGCCTCCCGGGCGATCGTGCTTCCCACCGCGTTGACGACACCGACGACACGGGCACCCCGCTCCTTCGCGACCTTGATGGCCTCCAGGGTGTCGGCGGTCTCACCGGATTGCGAAATCGCCACGACCAGAGTCCGGTCGAGCGGAAGCTTGCTCTGGTACCGGAACTCCGAGGCGTATTCGACTTGTACCGGGAGGTTGGCAAGCGTTTCGATGAGGTGCCGCCCCACCAAACCCGAATGCCACGACGTCCCGCAGCCCAGAATCAGGACCCGATCGAGGTTCTGGATCTCCTCGGGGGTGAGCCGAAGGCCGCCGAGACGCGCATCGCCCTCGTCGGCCACGAGGCGGCCGCGCAGCGTGTTGCGGAGGCTGTCGGGCTGCTCGAAGATCTCCTTTTGCATGAAGTGTGCGTACCCGCCCAGCTCGATCGACTCGATGTCCCAGTCGATGTCGTCCATCGGTCGTGCCTGATCCTCGCCCTCGTGGTCGAGAATCCGATACCCCTCCGGCGTCAGGACGGCGATATCCCCGTCCTCCAGGTAGACCACGGATCGGGTGTGCTCCACGATGGCCGCGGGGTCGGAGGCAACGAAGGTCTCGCCCCCCTCGCCAACGCCCAGCAACACGGGCGAACCGCTCCGGGCCACGACGATGCGGTCTCGGAACTCACCCGAGATCACGGCGATGCCGTAGGTGCCCTCCAGGTGCCGGAGCGCATTGCGCACCCGATCCTCCAGCTGTTCGCCCTCCGACGCCGCGATGAGGTGAACGATCACCTCGGTATCGGTCGGGGTCAGGAAAGTGTGGCCACGCTGGCGCAGCAACTTCCGGAGCGTGTCGGCGTTCTCGATGATGCCGTTGTGGACGACAGCGAACTCGCCCGTGCAGTCGAGGTGGGGATGGGCGTTCGCTGTGGTCGGCGGTCCATGGGTGGCCCACCGCGTGTGGGCGATGCCCATGTGGCCCTGCACGGGGTTGGCGTCGACGAACCGAGCGAGTTCGTCCACCCGACCGCTGCGCTTCCGTACCTTCAGGCCCTGGCCGTTCTGGACCGCCATCCCGGCCGAGTCGTAGCCACGATACTCCAGCCGGGCGAGCCCATCCAGCAGGATGGGAGCGACCTCACGCGATCCGATATATCCGACGATGCCACACACCTGGGCCTCCAATGACAAGGACTGAGTCGACCGAATTCGTTTTCGGTGCCCATCCTTGTTCAAGAGGCGGGCCAAACCCCGCAGATTCCGCAAAGCGTTGAAGTAAAACGCCTTACAGCACACGCCTCCCACCGTGAGGTCCCGGCTTCGTGGCGCTGGCGCAACGGTCGCCGCCCGGCTGTGGCAGGTGCCCGACAGACCCGTCGCGTGCGAAACCCGCACCGGCTCTATACCTTCGCTGCGTCGAGGTTCAGCGCACGGTGTCCGTGCCGGTGTTTCCCCCCACGCTTCGTCCATTGGCGCACCTGGCCCCCAACCGCGATCGGCCCACCTTCCTCCGCACTCCGATCGCAGTGGTCGTCGACGAGCAGGAGTGGACGACCCGAGCTCTCGAAGCGATCCTCGGCGACGCGGGCTTCGCGGTCGTTCAGGCCTCGTCGCGCCGTGAGGCCACCGACGTCTTACGGCGCACACGACCCGATACCGTCTTCGTCGGGCTCGGCCTCGAGGGTGGGCAGGGTATGGCCGTGTACGCGAAGTGGGTCGAAGACGGACTCCTCGACTTCAGCGTGCCCGTGGTAGCGCTGGCCTCGGTTCGACCAGATCGAGATACACGGCTGAAGGCCCTCGGTGCGGGAGCCTGGGACGTCCTCACCCTGCCCCTCGATGCCGACGAGCTCGTGCTGCGACTGGGGACGGCCGTGCGCGCCAAACAGGCGGCAGATCAGATCCGTGAAGAGTCTCTGGTCGACGCGGCAACGGGGCTGTACAACGCCAGAGGGGTCCTTCAGAAGCTGTCCGAGCTCCGTTCGGCGGCATCGCGGAATCGCGGACCCCTCGCCTGTATCGTCGTGGGCCGCCGAGCGGGTTCCGAGCCCCCGAACACCGGGGATCTCGACCCGGCGCACGACCCTCGCGACACGATCGGCCTGCGGGTGCGGTCGGACCATTCCGACGCCGTCACCAGGATCTGGAGGGCCACGCGCCGCTCCGATGCGAAGGGGGCCCTTCCAGGAGCTCGTTTCGTGGTCATCGCGCCGAATACCGATCTGGAGGGGGCCCGCCGACTCGCGGCTCGGATCCTCGACGACGCGCCGGAGAGTCAGGAAGAGGGGCTCGTCGCCGGCCTGTTCGTCGCCGACGACCTCGGGAGCTCCCCCGTGACCGCATCCGACTTCCTCGCGCGCGCCTCGGAGGCGCTCCGAGAGACCCAACTTCAGGTCGATCGACCCCGGATTCTCGGGTACGAGCCCAGCGCGAATTGAATCGGCGCCACCCCTTTCGCAGGGGTGGCGCCGTGATTCGGGTCTCGACCCGAGCGATGGACGCCCGCAGGCTCAGTCCGCCGCCCCGGCGTTGGCTGGCAGCGCGCGTGGGGACGCCTCTTCCTCCATGAACTCCTCGTCTTCGGCCTCGTATCCGGGCAGGTAGTACGCGGAGTGATAGCCGTACGACCGGATCGTCTTGCTCGACAGATCGTTGAGGACCCCACCGAGGATGCGAAGCGGAACGTCGCCCAGACTCCGCAGCTTCGCCTCGACGAGCGCCTTGTCGGAGGTACCGGCCCGGAAGACGATCGCCATGGCTCCGGTCAGGAGACCGAGTTGGAACGCATCGGCGCCGGCGGCCATCGGGGGCGTATCGACGATGATCACCTCGTAGTGGGACCGCAGCCGCGCGAGAAGCCTCTGGATCTGGGCGCCGGTCAGCAGCTCGGGTGCACGGGCGAGCCTGGTACCGGACGCCAACACGTGCAGGTTGGGATAGTCCGTCTTCTGGATCAGTCCTTCGGCACGTCCACCCGAGAGGTAGTCGACCAACCCGGGCTTGCGCTCGACCCCCAGAATGTGGTGGAGGTCTCCGCGACGCGTGTCGGCATCGATGATGAGCGTGCGGCGTCCGGTCTCGGCAAACGAGAGGGCGAGATTCGACGAGATGAAGGTTTTCCCCTCTTCGGGGCCCGGGCTGCTGACCGCGACCATGAGGGGCCCCGCCGATCCGTGCGCATACATCAGGCGCAGTCGAAGCTCCCTGAAGGCCTCCTGGACCTCCGCATTCGCACCGTCCTTCCGCGACACGCGGGGAATCGTGCCCAGAATCTCGAGCCCCAACCCGATCGACACGTCCTCGGGATAGCGGAATCGGTCATCGGACCGATCCAGCAGGATGGCGATCAAGCCACCGAGCGCCAGGAATCCACCGAACACCATCAGCGCCAGCATGGCCCGGGGGTCCTGAACCGGATACTGAGGCACCACTGCATAGTCGAGGATGCGAACGTCGGGCACGCTGCTCTCGGCGGCCAACCGCGCCCGCTCGTACCGGCCCCGCACATCGCGGTACTGGTCGCTGGCGATTTCGAAGGCACGCGTCAGGCGACCCTCCTCGATGGTACGGCTGGGGATCGCTTGTAGCTCGCGAGACGCCCCCGAGATGCGCCCCTGAAGCTCGGACGAACGAGCCGACAGGGCGCCGGAGAGATCGTTGAGCAGGCGTGGAATCGTCTCGTCTTCAAGGTTCTGAATCGCGGCCGCCTCACTCTTCACGAGGTTGTGCTCGTCGGTGTATCGCTCGCGGAGGGCGCGGAAACGGGCCTGACGGGCGTTGTACTCGTTGAAGACCGTCGAGAGCTCGGACGACTGCGCCACGGCGGGGATGAGTTCGAGCTGGGTGACCGGAAGGCCGCCCGCCGCCGACGCGCTCAACACCTGCTGGATGCGGCCGAGGTCACGGCGAACTTCGTCGGCCGTGATCTGCATCTGGAAGAAGTTGTCGTAGACCGGGTCGCGGGTGGTCGACAGCCCCGGCACGATCGGAGCCACGCGTTCGCCGGGGAGTGTGGCCGTGGAGACCCGGAACATCTCCAACTCCAACTCGGCTTGGTCGACCTGCTCCTCGGCCCGATCGAGCTGGGTCTTCAGCAGCTCGGTCCCCTCGTCGAGCGACACCCGCTTCAGGTCGCGCGCGACCGCCTCGAAGTTGCGGAGCACGGCGTTGAGGGTCGCCGTGATGTCGTCCGGGTTGGGGCCGACCAGCTCCATGCGCAGCACGTTGCCGTCGCGGTCCATGCGCGGCAGCAGCCGCTCACCCAGGCTCAGCGTGACGCCGCGCGGGCTGTTCAGGGTGAAGCGCATCTGGCGGCCCGGGGTGAGAATATCTCGCCCGGGGCGCCAACGGATGCCGACCTCCTGCCCCACCGGATCGTCGACGCTCCCACGATCCACCTCCACGTCGCCACCGGCCAGGAGGGTGAACGTCTCTCCCTCCTCGTCGACGGTCAGCACGTAACTCCCGAACCGCGGGTCGTCGGAGAGGAACAGGCCCGCCATGTCTTCGCGAGTGCCGGGACGCGCGTCGAGATACAAGCGCTGACGAACCACGACCGAGTCGAGCACCTCTCCCGTACGCAGGAGTTCCTGCCACGCGAGCCCCTGGAGGAGTTCACCCTGCGTGATGGGCCCCTGCGACTCCTCCATGCGAGACGTCTGCTCCAGCCACACCGTTCCGTTCGCGCGATACTGAGGCTGGACGAGCGTCGTGGCGTATAGGCCGCCAGCGAGGCCGACCCCACCCATGAGCACGACGATCCACCAGAAGCGCCGGAGGGCGAAGAGGAGCCGCTTGATCGGAAGCCCACCCCCGCCCCCGGACTCGAAATCGTCCGGTCCCTCGGCCCAGCCTTCCTCGGCGGGAGGCGGGGAAAACACCTCGTTGGAAGGCGTGAGGTCTCCGTCACGGAGCGCTGGAAGACGATCTGACATTACTCGATTCCAATTGAGTTCGTTCGCAGGAGTACCGACCCTGTAGGCAACCCCCATGCCACACCGGCCCGACTCGATACTCTTCCCGAATCTACGTGCATTCCCACCCGGAAACAAAAGAATATTTTCAGATTGGGTGCACGCATGGCGCCACGGCTGTTGCATCGAGTCCACAACTGTCTTGCGTGGCGCAGCACGAGCCCGAAGCTTGGACAAGGGGGCTCATCCCCCCCTCCCCCCTCAGGACCTGGAGATAGAATGGACCCGTCGTATTCCGTCCTCGTCGTCGACGACGACGATACGCTGCGCGAGACCTGCGCTCAGTACCTCTTGAGCTTCGGTTTCGACGTCAGCAAGGCTGCCCGCGGCGAAAAGGCGCTCGAAATGGTGCGTCGGCGAGCATACGACATCCTCGTGGTCGACCTGTATCTCCCCGGATCCTCGGGAATGGACATCCTGGTGGAGGCCGTCGAGCGGCATCCGCACTCGAAGGTCATTCTCATGACGGGGAACCCGTCGGTCGAGACGTCGCACCGGGCTCTCGCAGCCGGGGCGTTCGACTTCCTCCCGAAACCGTTCAGCGCCACCCACCTCGAAATCCTGGTGGATCGCGCCGTCCAGGCGCTGGAAGAAGGACGGCGCGCACCGAAGGGTGCCGCGCCCCCATCGGCCGATGCCGGCATCGTGGAGCACGTCGGTGAAGCCGGGCTTCTTGCAGAATCTCAGGCACTTCGCAACGTCATCGACCTCGCACGTCGCGTGGCTCGTACCGACGCCTCGGTGTTCATCACCGGTGAAAGTGGCACGGGAAAGGAGCTGATCGCCCAGTTCATCCACGCCAACAGCCCGAGGCGCGACAGGCCGTGGGTGCCGGTGAACTGCGCGGCGATTCCCGAGTCCTTGATGGAGTCCGAGATGTTCGGGCACGTTGCGGGCGCGTTCACCGGGGCCAACCGAGCGAAGGAAGGTCTGCTCGAAACCGCCAACAGCGGGAGTCTCTTCCTGGACGAACTGGCCGAGATGCCGATGTCGATCCAGGCCAAACTCCTGCGGGTACTGCAGGACGGCGTTCTGCGCCGGGTCGGAAGCACCCAGACGGATGCCGTCGTGGCGGTGCGATTCATCGCGGCGACCAACCGCGATCCGCATCAGGCGATCGAAGAGCAGCTGCTTCGCAAGGACCTCTACTATCGCCTGCGCGTGGTCCCCATCCACATTCCGCCGCTCCGGGAACGCCCGGAAGACGTGCGCCACCTCTCCGAGTACTACCTCCGACACTTCTGGAACCGCCACCGGCCGGACGAGGAGTTCCCGAAACTCACCGACGGGGCGCGGGCCTTTCTCCTCGACCACTCCTGGCCGGGCAACGTGCGCGAGCTGCGCAACGTGATCGAGCACGCGGTGGTCGTGCTCGAACCAGGCCGCGAAATCGCCCCCTCGGCCTTCGACCTCGGAGTGATGGGCGAGGTGGCCGCGCCCGGCGAAGGCAGCCCGGCCATCGATCGGAGTCTCTTCAAGAAGGATTACCACACGGCGCGGGAGGAGATGTTGGCCGCCTTCGAGAGGGACTACCTGACCTACATCCTCCAGGAGGCCGACGGGAACATGAGCAGCGCCGCTCGAATGGCGGGCGTGGACCGCACCACCCTGTACCGCATCATGGAGAAGCGGAGTCTGCGCCGCCGCGACCTTCTGCAGGCGTGACGATGGGAGTGTTGCGTCAGCGCCGTAGCGTACGTGCAACACCTGTGGGAAACATGCGGCGATTTGGCCGGGTGTCCGTCAGGAGCGGCTGAAGGGGGATCGCGCTAGAACTCGCGACAAAGGGGGATTCTGCGCAGGGTGGATCGGGATTTGCGCAAGGAATCTTTACGATTAGGCCAACGCGCATTACCCTATAGGCGTTGCGCAACCTTCCCCCACTTGCAGATAGTGCCTCGGTCGTGAGTCAGCCCGCAAAGAAGTTGTCCATCGGAAAGCGTGGAGGCGAGTCGACCTCGACCTTCCGGCTTCGGGTCGAAAACGGGGGCCTCGCGACGCGTCGGGTCGAGGTAGTACGGCGCCGCCAGTGGAATGCGCGCATGGTGCGCGCGCTCAACGTGCTCGTAGCGGCCATCGGGTTGCTCCTGTTGGCGCCGTTGATGGCCGTCGTCGCCATCCTCGTGAAGACGTCCTCGACCGGGCCGGTTCTCTACACGCAGACCCGGGTGGGGCTGGATCGGCGGCGCGGGCGCGCGTCCGCCGCCGAGGTCTCCCGCCGCTCGAAGGACTTCGGCGGTCGCCTCTTTCGCATCTACAAGTTCCGGACGATGCGGCAGGAGTCCGACGACGCCCCCCAGGTGTGGGCCTCCGCGACGGACCCGCGCATCACCCGCATCGGAGCGATTCTGCGCAAGTATCGCCTCGACGAGCTGCCGCAGCTCTGGAACGTCCTTCTGGGTGACATGAACATCGTCGGCCCCCGCCCCGAGCAGCCGGAGATCTTTCAGGATCTCCGCGCCAAGGTGAACGCCTACCAGAAGCGCCAGCGTGTGCTGCCCGGAATCACCGGCCTTGCGCAGGTGAGTCATCATTACGATCAGTGCATCGACGACGTTCGCCAGAAGGTGCGCTACGATCTCGAGTACATCCATCGCCGCTCACTCGGCGAGGACCTCCGGATCATGGCCCGCACGATTCCGGTCATGGTCGGAAAGAAGGGCTCTCTCTGACCGGTCGCCCGATAGACGGGACTCGATTCGCAACCGGCCCGTCACCCCGGAGCCCCATTCGCTCTCTGAGCGGGTGGGGCTTCGGCGTTTCCGCAGGCACCCGACGGGACACCGTCCCGAGGTCAGGTCGAGAGACGGCGGGTGGGCTCCCACACCGCCTGACCGGCGCCACGGAACGCCCGGACCCAGGCCCGCAGGATGGCGATGTTGCTCAACACCGCGAAGGCGCCGAGCGACAGTAGCTTGGGTAGAGGACGGTCCTCCGGACGACGCAGTCCGATCCACGCCACCAGTAGACCCGCCGCCAGGGCCGCGACCAGCGCGACGACCGCCGTCGGCTGCTCGACGGCGAGCGCGATCGCCACCAGCCCCATCCACAGAGCGACGGCCGCGACCGGGATCAGCCAACGGCACACCTTGTGGCTGAACAACATCCACGCAAACACGCCGTGGCGGGCGGGATTCAGGAGGTGTCGCTTGAAGCCCAACGTCTCCATCCCGCGCGTGATCGTGCGCACCTTCCGCCGATATTCCCTCGCGAGCGAGTGTGTGCGAGGCACGTAGCAGATCGCGTCGTTGACGGTCACGGCTCGAAACCCGTGATCTCGCGACGTCAGAGCGGAGGCGAAGTCGCGGGAGAGGTGTCCCGGCAGTCGCTTGCGGTGCAGTTCGGCGCGAATGGCATACAGCGAGCCCGACGCTCCCACGATCCCCCCACCGGCGCGCGTCTCGAGGTCTCGGAGCCACATCTCGTAGTTGACGTAGCGGGTTTCGCCCGCGTTGGCCTCGTCGTGGCGGTTCTCGATACTGACGTCGCGACCGCTGGCCACCCCGACGGTGGGGTCGTCGAAGTGACGCACCAGAGCTTTGATCGCCCCGGGGTCGAGGCGAATCGAGGCGTCGGTGTTCACGATGATCTCACCGGTCAGGAGCGGAGCCACCACGTTTTCGGCTTCGGTCTTCCCCGCTCGACTCTCCACGCGGCGAAGCACGATTCCTCGATCCTCGTAGGTGCGCACGATCTCGTCGGTCCCGTCTGACGAGGCGTCCGATACGATCACGCGCTCGATGCGGTCTTCCGGATAGTCGAGCGCCAAGAGACCTTCGATCGTCTCGCGGATCTGGCCTGCCTCGTTGTACGCGGGCACGGACACCGTCACAGTCGGCCAGGGGTCGGGATCGGGAGGCGTCACGGAGCCCTTCCTGCGCGCTCGGATCGAGAGCAGGAGGGGATACCCGAAGAAGGTGTACAGCGGAAGGACGACGCCGAACCCGACGAGTACAGCGCCCACCACCCATAGCACCGTCGTCATCGCCTACCTCCCGACGAGGGGCGAAGAACCGGAGAGAGGGTCGGACGAAGAGTCGACGACACGTGAGAATCCAGTTGGAGCTATCGACGGGGAGGGGTGGCGGCCCGGAGCCACTCTTCGAGGCGGCCCCGATCCGACGCCGAGGTACGGGAGTGCGTCGGGAGAGTCAGGAGCCGCTCCGCGAGGCGCTCGCTTCCCGGTACAGGATCGGCAGCGCGCAAGAGTGGCTTGAGGGGGTCCAGGTGGGCCAGCGCGATGGGATAGCTGGGCAGGATCCCGTGTGCTCGCGCCTCCACTCGATCGACGCCCGTCACGTCGAGAACCGGCAACCGGAGGAACCCCGAGGAACCGTCGGACCCCGCGACGATCGGTTCCCACGACGGGGCGTCGCGCAGCACCGCCTGCAGCTCATCGGCCCGTTCTCTGCGGTACCTGGCCTCACGGTCGGCCGCTTCGCGGGTCCCGAGCAAGACGGCCGCAGAAGCCGGGTCGAGCGCCTCTACGGCCGTCGGGGGGTGGTAGCGGGTTTCGCCGAGGCCGAGTCGAGGAATCCGGGCGGGAAGGCCGTAGATCGACGGGCGCCCGAGCAGCCACTGCGCCAGGCCGCGAAGCCCCATGCCGAGGCGGCCACCCGAGGCCGGTCGGATCGTGCCCGCCTCCTTCTGATCGGCAACGCCGTGTTGGGCCCGAGCGGAGCGCGGAATCAGCGCGCCTCCTGCGAGACCGGTCCAACCCTTGCCTCGACCGAAGCTCAGCACGGTTGCGTCGGCGATCTCGTCGATCGACCCGGTGCCGAAGGCCGCGCCGTGGGCCTGCGCGGCATCGTGCACCAGGGCGACACCGGTCGATGCGAACCGGTCGACCCAGGGCCCCGGGTCGACCAGGATCCCGAAGAACGACACCAGAACGACCACACCCACCTGGTCGATGAGCGCTTCGAGCGACGACCAGTCGGGTTGCAGCGTGGTCGGGTCGAGGTCGTAGAGCCGCACGGGGACGTCGGCCCCTACCGCCGCTGATGCGAGGTCGAAGCATCCCCAGCCCGGAAGAGCCACACTCGCACCGGGCGTGGCGAGCGCCTGGAGGGCGAGCGTAAGAGCCTGCGTCCCGCTGCCCACGAGCTCGACGTGGTCGGCGGAGAAGCGACCCAGAAGCAATTCGCGTAGCGCCTCCAGGTCGGCCGCGCTGGCCGACGCGAGCTTCGACAGTGCCGTGGGAGGCGTGGGCGTGTAGGCGGGTGGGACCTGGCGCACGTCGACGGAGCGTCGTGGGGGCGTCAGGGAATACGCCGAGCCAGCATCGGCCCGAGCGTGTTGGCCAAACCCAGGGGCAGTCGTTGCCAGGCGCGTACTGCGAGCCCGAATCCACCGTCGGGATTGGGGGTGGACCCCTTCCCATTGCCGGACCACTGGTACCAGGGCAGTGGTTCGTCTCGGCCACCCCACTGAAGCTTGAAGCGATGCGTGCCTCCACCGGGGGTGCATCGGCCGAAATTGAAGACCTCGACCCCACGCTCGATCATGTGCTCCATCAGCGACCAGTAGAGAAGCATGTTGGGTGCCTCCCGGTTGAACTCGCGCAGTGACGATGCCCAGGTGATCTCGAACTCGCTCCCGAAGACGAATCCGCACCCGCCGGCAACGGGACGGTCATCGGCATACACTACCGAATACACGACCTCATCGGGAAATACGCGCGCCAGGTCGTGAAAGAGGCGACGGGGCAGAACGGGCGTCCCGAGATCCCGCATGTGGTGCGAAAACACGGCATAGAAGTCGTCGACGCCCTCGTGTCCGATCCGGGCCTCCATGCCCGCCTTGATCGGGCGACGCACCTGACTCCTCACCTTGGCCTTGAGTCCCTTCTTGAAGAGGTGATCGGCGTCGTCGCCCAGAGGGAGCACGACGGTCACTTTGCGCTGCACCTCCTCGAGCGGCGCGTCGAGCGACGTTCGGCTGCGAAGCTCCAGGAGGTCGACCTTGGCCGCCTCTGCCAGGCCACGGGCGTCGGCCGCGAGTGCCGACCGCGCATCGGGTGTGCCGAGCGGACCGCCATAGTTGAGGAAGGGCATCGAAACGAGGTAGTCGCCGAACAACGCGCTGCGCACGCGCACCAGTGGATGGACGCCCACCAACCCGCCGTCACGGACCGCGGCCCGGTAGTGCGTACGATGCCCGAATCCCGCCCCGAAGACCTCCTTCCATCCCCACAGGTGACAGAACGTCGCCTCGTCGGAAGCGCGCACGAAGTCATCCCACGCCGCTCCGTCGGCCCAATCAACGATCGCGAAGTCAGCCATCGCGCTGCCTCATCCTGTCGGCGGTTTCGGCCAGCGGCCGGAAGTCGAAGTCGCGAAGAAGCCGCCGGGTGCGCGCCCACGTTCGCCCCAATCCGTAGAAGGCCCGCATCCGGGTGCGAAAGGGCACACGGATCGAGGGGGCCTCGTCGTACTCCCACGGGTGGATGTAGAACGTGGCCGGCTCGCCACGAGCCTCCGCCTGCCGGAAAGCGCCGCGCAGGTAGGCATAGGGAAAGAAGCGGAAGTAGGCGCCCCCGGAGGCCGGGAGGAGACGGCTTCCCACCGCGAGCGTCGTCGCAGGGATCTCGACGAGCCGCCCCGACGGGCGCTCGATCCAGTGCGGGTCGCGCGGCGCGTCCGGATACCCGTAGGTCGGGTGCCCGCGGATCGGAAATAGACTCGAATCGTAGGTGTACCCCTCCTCGACGAGGACGTCGAACGCCCACTCCGCGCCCGGCACGATCGAAAAGCTCGGAGCGCGAAACCCGCGTACCGCCGTGCCGGAAAGGTCCTCCAGAAGGGCCCGACTACTCCGTACGGACTCCCGAAAGGCCTCGGGCGTCTGCATCGTGACCCGCTTGTGGTCCCAGGAGTGCGAGGCGATCTCGTGACCCGCCTCCGCGCAGCGCCGGACCATGCCGGGCTCGAGCTCCGCGAGCCAGCCCACGACAAAAAACGTCGCGCGGACGCCGGCATCGTCGAGAACGTCGAGGAGCCGGTCCATGACCTGGGGCGAGCGGCGGGGCCAGCGATCCCACTCGGAGGACGGCACATAGGGCTCGAAGGCCGTGCCGTGAAAGAACTCCTCGACATCGACCGAGAAGTGATGGCACGGCCGCTGCGAGACCGGGACGGCGGGCGTAGACAAAGGACTCGGGATGAGTGACACGGCGGGGGGAGGCGGCAACCAGGGCCGATTTCGAGTTTGTGGTGCTCTACGTCGAGACACCAGCCCTGCCCGTCGGCAGAGCGCTCGTCTTCGAAGCATCGGCCGCCGAGAGCCCGTTCCCAAGCGCTCCGTGTCACGACGATCGGAGGCCGGCGAGGCGCAAGACGAGCCCGTCGGAGCTGAGGCCCGCCGGCACGTTGATCCGTGGGAGTTCGAGGGGGCCGGCAGTCCACCGCCCTCCTTCCACCTCCGCCGCGCCACCGTCCACACGGAGGGCGTGGGCGACGACTTCGCCGGCGACGTTGGCGACGACGTCGGTGTACAACCCGTATGGATAGGCCATCCAGTCGACCACTTCGACCTCGGCGGGCACCTCGCCGAGCCACGCATGGGCCCGCGTAATCTCTTCGCGAGCCTCGCCGGCGGGCACCCCGGCCAGATTCACATGCGTCCACGTGTGGGAGCCCAATGCCGCCATCGACGCGCTCGCGGCCGCGAAGAGGGTCGCCGGATCCGCAGGCCGCGCATTGCCGGGCAGGTCGCTCACGGACAGGCCCTCGCTCCTCGCCCACGCCTCGATCTCGCCACCACGCCCGCCCAGGACACCGAGCCCGTGCTCTCGCACCCGAGTGGGCAGGTCCTCCCCCGGCAGGGCCAGACGATCCCACCAGAATCCCGCATTCCCGAGGCAGCCCGGAGGCACGAACACCGTCGACGGGAGACCGCGAGCCCGCAGCTCCTCGAAGCCGGCGGTGACCGTACCCACATAGGCGTCGTCGAAGGTAATCACGGCACGGGGACGTCCCTCGTTGCGACGGCCCACGACGACCGACGACAGCGCAACCACGTCGTGCGTTTCGGTGATCCGGTCGAGGTGCTCGGCGAATCGCCGCTGGGTGATGTGGAGACTGAGGTCCCCCACGGGACGATCGCCGGCCGGAACGACGTTGTGGTACGAGAGGATCACCGTCTGCGCCGACCCCGCACCGATCCGGCGCGCGGGAGCACCCGACGCGATCAACCCTCGCTCGATGGCCGTCTTGGCGGCGTCACGGAGTCCCATGGCGAGTATGGTAGTCCCGGTGCGAGGAGCCCGCGAGGCGGGGGCGATGGGATCGAGGCGCGACAGTCGAAACCGCACTCGGCGAATGGAGTACCTCGATGCATGGCTGCCAACGCTCCGCACCGCTCCGCACGAACCGCTGCCGACCTTCGGCGCGACCTCGAAGAACAGACCGAAGAGCTCGCCTCGTTGGTGCGCTCCACCGACGACTCCCTTCTGATACGACGCCCGCCGTCGGGCAAGTGGTCGCCGATCGAACACGTCGACCACCTGATCAAGGTCAATGCGGAATACATCGCCGCACTCGAGCAGGCCTTGCTGAAGGGTCGCGATCAGGGCAGGACCGGCGCGGGCCCGTTCAAGGGTAGTGTCGTGGGGCGTTTCTTCGAGCGCTCCATGGAGCCGCCCGTGAAAGCCCGCGTCAAGACGCTGTCGGCCATGAAGCCCGACAGCGACCTCGCGGTCGAGCCTACGCTCGCCGTATTCCTCGACCTGCAGGGGCGGCTGCGCGAGGTGCTGACGCAAGCCGAGGGCCTGGACCTCGACGGGATCCGTATGAGGTCGCCCTTCCTCAAGCTGTTGCGGGCCCCCGTCTTCAGCTGGTTCGGGGTGATCCTCGCCCACAATCGCCGCCACATCTGGCTGATCCGCGAAGGATTGGCGAGCTAGCCGCCGCGGCACGAGCCTCGTATCGTGTGCGCTCATCGATCTACCTTCTTCAGGACGGACCTTCATGTCGTCGCTCCGCCTTTCCGCGCTCGCCTCCATCGTCGCCGTCATGGCCTGCTCGGGCTCCGGTTCCGCTCAGGCCGATGTCCTGCCCACCGAACTCCAGATCCGCCTGGCGGTTCAGGCCGCTCCCGCCGACCTGCGGGAGGGCGCCACGGTCCAGGGCTACGACGCCGGCGGTGACTTCGTCACCCTCCGGGAGGGCGCGAACGAGCTGATCTGCATGGCTCCGAACCCCACACGGGAAGGCTTCGAGGTGTCGTGTCACCACTCGGGCCTCGAACCCTTCTTCGCGCGCGGTCGAGAGCTGAGCGCTCAGGGCGCCACACCCAACGAGCGCACGCAAACCCGTTGGGACGAGTACACGGCCGGCACCCTGCCCATCCCCACCGGGTCGATCAACTACATCCTGACCGGCGACGGGTTCGACCCGGCGACGGCCGAGATCCAGGGCGCCTATCTGCGTTGGGTCGTCTACACGCCCAACGCGACCCCGGAGTCGACAGGAATCACCACGACGGCGGGTCCCGGATCGCCCTGGTTGATGTTTCCCGGGACGCCGGGATCGCACATCATGATCTCGCCGCCCCGGGGAGGCTGATCTCCCACCGCTCTCCGCCGCCTTCGGCACCGGAGCTGCTGCAAGCTCTCGCGCGTGAACACGCGCGGGCCCCCCTCGCTCGCAAGCTTCTCGTAGCCCCCACCGTGGGCTCCGGGCGGGAGTTGTTGCGCACTCTCGCCCGCCGGATGGGAGGGTGGTCCGGGTTCGACGTCACCACGGTGCGCCCCCTGGCGATGCAACTCGCGGTCGAGTGGATCGCCGCGGAGGGCGTACGGGTGGTCGACGCCTTCGAGGAGGAGGCGCGCTTCGACGACGCCCTCGACGCAGCACTTCGCGAGGCGGCATCGCTCAGCCGATTTGCAGAGCTTTCGGAGGGATCGGGGTTTCGCAGGGGAGTCCGTGAGTCCCTGAAGGCGCTGCGGCTCAATGGGGTCGCGCCAGACCACCTCGACCAGGCGGACTTCGAGGACTCCCACAAGCGAACCCTCCTCGCGTCGGTGCTCCGGCACTACGAGCGCAGGCTCGACGCCGATGGCCGTACCGACATCGCGGGAGTGCTCGAGCGTGCTGCGCGAACGCTCGACCGCGGCACACCGCTGCCCGCGCAGCGCGTCCTCCTCGTGCCTGGTCTGGGTCTCCGCGGTCACGCAGGCCGCCTCGTGCGCGCCCTCGAAGCGCACGGCGCCGCTCGACTCACGACCGACCCGGTCGTCGGGCTCGCGGTTCCCCCGGGCATGCTCCACGCCGAGCCACCTCGCCCCGCCCGCGAAGTCGAGCCTCCGACCGCCGGGGCTGCTTCCGTCGCCCCCTCCCATGCCTCACCCTCGATCGTCGCCGGCCTGCCCTTGTTCGAGCAGGTGCCGTCCCCCCCGACCCGACCCGCCCCAGGCACCCGAATCGATCTCTTTCGGGCCGCCGGAGTGCACGAAGAGCTTCGCGAGGTCCTGCGTCGGGTCGTCGCATCCGGGTGCCGGTTCGACGAGGTGGAGATCGTCACACCCGACCCCCTGCTCTACGGGCCCACCCTCCAGACCCTCTGCGCCCGACTCGGCGTCGACGCGACCTTTGCGGTCGGGCTACCCGCGAGCCGCACGCGACCGGGGCGCGCCCTCACCGCGTGGCTCCGCTGGCTCGCCGACGACGGCCCAGCGCCCATCCTCCGGCGCCTCCTCCAGAACGCCGACCTCGTCGCACCGGGCCGACGACCGGTGGATTCGCCGTTCCTCGCTCGCGCCCTCCGGGCGCTGGGAATCGGGTGGGGCCGGCACCGCTATCGGCCGATCATCGCTGCGGCGATCGAGCGGCTTCAGCGGGACGACGCCTCGCGTCGGCGCCGAGAGTCGGTGGAGCAGGCGTCGGCACGACGGGATCGGGAGGCGGGAAACCTTCGGTCCCTCGACCGGCTGCTCGGCGACCTCCTCGCCGACGCTCCCGACCCACGCGCGCCGACCTCCGCCGCACGGGTCGCGGCGAACCTTCTCACGTTTCTCCACCACGTACCCGCCGACAGCGAGGTGGACCGGAGTGCGCACGAACGACTCGCTCGAAGACTCGATCGGATCGCGCACACCCTGACGCGCACGACGAGCTATTCGACTGCGGTGGCGACGGTGCGCGAGCACATCGACATCCGGGTCCCCGCCCCCCGCGTCGAGGGCAAGGCTCCGTGGATGTCGGATGGCGGGGCCCTGCACCTGAGCGACCTCGAACACGGGGGTCTGTCCGGACGCCCGCTTCTCTTCGTGGTCGGGATGGACGCCGGCCGCTTCCCGGGCGGTGACCGTCAGGACCCCTTCCTGCTCGACCGCGAACGCCGAAGTCTGTCGAGCGATCTCCCGGTCACCGAAGACCGCGTCCACGAACAGCAGTTTCGCCTTGCATCGCTCCTCGCCCGGTCCCGGGGCGCGGTCACCGTCAGCTACCCCGCCTGGGACGCGGCGTCGGCTCGAACCCTGCAACCCTCGGCAGTCCTCCTCGCTCTGTTCCGACGCCGCGAGGGGAACGACGCGCTGGGATACGCCGAACTCGAGGCCGCCCTCGGGCCCCCGGCATCCCGGATCCCCCGCACATCGGCCGCGATCGACGACGACGACGTGTGGCTTTCAGCGCTGGCCGATGGCGACCGACTCCACGACGGCCGCTGGGCGTTGCGACGGCGGCACCCGGCGCTCGACGCCGGTCTCCAGGCGGTCGAGCGGGCCGACGACATCGAGGCGTCGCCGCACGTCGGGATCCTGAGCGCGGACGCAGAGCGCGCGGCTCGGCTCGATCCCCGTCACCCCGCGGGGCCTCGGCTCTCGGCTTCGGCGCTCGAAACGCTCGGCACCTGCCCGCTGCGCTACTTCTATGCGCGCGTGTTGCGGGTCGCGCCTCCCGACGAGCCGGAGTTCGACCTGGAGCGCTGGCTTCCGGCCGCGGAGAGAGGCTCCCTGCTGCACGACGTCTTCCAGCGTGCGATCGAGCGGGCGCGACGATCCGGCTTCGCGATCGGACGCCCCGAGTTCAGGGATTCGACGATGCAGGTGCTCCACGACGAGATCGACCGCATGCGGGGCGAGTTGCCGCCGCCGAGCGAGGCGGTCGCGCAAGCCGAGATCCGCGTCCTGGAAGACGACGTCCGTTCCTTCTGCGCCTACCTCGCCGACGACGGCATGACGGTCGATCGGGTGGAGGCCACCGAGTTCGACATCGGTGGCGAGGAGCCCGTCCAGCTGCGACTCCCCGATGGCGAGGTGATTCGAGTGCGGGGCAGGGTCGATCGCATCGATCGTCTCGACGACGGACTCCGGGTGGTCGACTACAAGACCGGACGCGCGTGGGGACACGGCGGCGACGCGGGCATCTACAACGGAGGACGGCGTCTTCAGCACGTGTTGTATGCCCGCGCCGTGGAGCGAGAGCTGGCGAACGCCCCCTCGGTCGAACGCGTCGAGTACCACTTCCCCACGGTGAAGGGCGAAAACGACCGCTACGCGTACACGGCCGACCAGCTGAGCGACGGCGGGAAGCTCATCGCCGAGTTGGTGAAGCTGCCCGCCGCCGCCCGATTCCCGGCCACCGACGACCCCTCGGACTGCCGCTTCTGCGACTACCGCCCCGTATGCCGGGTCGGCTCGGTGCGCGACGCCGACGACAACGAGTCGGCCCGGCGCGTCGAATGGTCGCGGGCGCGCATGGTCGAGGGGCACCCCGACCTTCTCACCCTTCGGGCGATCCGATCGCACGAAGGGACGTCGTCGTGACACCGCCCCTCCACGGCGCCCGCGTGGCGGAGCCGCCCGACGCAGCCGAAAGGGCCGTGATCCAGACGGCCCTCACGGACACCTTGCTCGTCGAGGCCGGCGCCGGCTCGGGCAAGACCACCGCCCTCGTCGACCGGATGCTGCGTCTGATCGCCGGCGGCCATGCCACCGTCGACGAGATCGCCGCCGTCACCTTCACCCGCAAGGCGGCCGGCGAGCTGCGACAGCGCTTTCAGGAGAGGCTCGAACGGGCGATTTCCGCGGGGCGAATCGAAGCGGGGGCACCCCTCTCGCCCGACGTCGCCGAACGCCTCCAGACGGGACTGAAACACATCGACCAGGCGTTCATGGGCACCATCCACGCCTTCTGCGCGCGGTTGTTGCGCGAGCGTCCCCTCGACGCCGGGCTGGACCCCGGCTTTCGGGAGCTGACCGCACCCGAGGAGCGCACGCTCGCGCGGCAGTTCTGGGACCAGCACCTCGAACGCCGGGCAGCCGACGGAGCGACCGACGGCATCCTCGCCCGACTCGACGCCGTGGGGGTGCGCCCGAGCCAGCTCTTCGAGCAGTTCAAGGCCATGAACGAGGCTTCGGACGTGGCATTCCCGGTCGGCGACGCCCCCCTCCCAACCTCCGACGAACGGGCCCGGCTGCGAGACGCCCTCGACGAGATCGTCGACGCCGCCCTCCCTGGAATCCCTGCGGTCAAGCCCGAGCGCGGCTGGGATTCGTTGCAACGCAAGGTCAAGCACATCCGCTACCTCCGCTCGGCCCTCGACTTCGGCCGACCCGAGGCCTTGTTTCGAGCGCTGGCCGTGCTCTGCTCGTCGAAGAAGGCGCGTGTGACCCTGAACCGCTGGACGATCCCCGCGGGTGAGGTGAAGGCGCTCGCCGCCCGGGTCGACGCCCTGATCGAGCAGACCGACGCTCGTCCCCAGCCGCTCGGACGTCGCCTCCTCTCGGCGTGGTACGCCCACCGCTATGCCCCGGTGCTGGAGCTTCTACAGGGGGCATCGCGCG
>JANQNV010000020.1 GCA_028279425.1 Longimicrobiales bacterium
AGTGGGCCCTTTCCGTCGTGCCTCCACCACGGCCGCGGCCACGGCGCCCTCGCGAAGGTCGTGACCCGGGAGACCCCGAGCCGTCCCAGTTCGTCCGTAATGCGAGGGCCCTCGTCCCCGACCCCCTCGACAGCGACCGTCTGAAGGAACCGGCGGTGGGGGCGGAGCAGCGCCGGCACCCGGGTCAGCTCGTCGATCGGGTGGAGGGAGACGAACCGACCCAGACAGGACGGAGTCAGTTCGGGGGAGGGGTCCACCCCGATCGCCCAACGCCGATCCGGCGAGGTGAAGACGTGTACGCCCGGCTCGGCCGCCGCACGCAGCTCCCAGGTGCCCACCCGCTGTTGGAAGGCGGACGCCTCTTCCGCGCTCCTCCGCCCCAGCGGCACCCGCTGCTCGACCTCTTCGAACCCCGCCGCGACCGCTTCGGCGAGGGCCGCGGCATCCCCGCGCACCCAGATCTGCTGCGGACTGACGCAGCCTCGTTGATCGAAGGTGGCGACCGCCAACGCGATGTCGCGCCCAACACGCTCCAGGCTCTCGGTCGAACCGAAGACCTCCGGGCCGACCACACCGAGCCCGATCTTGTGGGAATACGCCACCAATCGATCCGGAGCCACCCACTCCCGGAAAGTGGAGACGGTCGTGTCCGAACCGTACACGACGACCCGGTCCGCCCCCCGACAAGCCGACTCTTCCTGCTCGACGGAGCCGCCCGGCCAATAGAGCACGGCGACCGCCTCCGCGAGTTCCGGATCGGTCTCAGTGAGTCCTTCGGCCCAAAGGGACGTCAACGTCTCGTCGCCTCGCCCGGGCTTCACGAGGGCCGGAGACTTCACGAGGAGACTCCGGAGGAGGGACGTCGCGGTGACCCCGGGTACGGTCCCCGACCCGATGTGGAGCGTCACGCCGGGGGACCACGCCCAAGGACCCGGTGACCCACCGGAGGCCCCATCGAGGACACGGGGGTCGCCGAACTCACGCCGCAGAAGTTCTCCGAGAACCGGAGCGGTCCAGTCCCGGGCCATTCCGTCCAACACGTGGGTGCTCATCGCGGGCGACAACCCCGAGCGCTTCGGAAGTTCGACCAGAGCCCGAGCACGGAGTGGGTCGTCGGGGTCGAGAAACCGCTCCCCCACCCGCCCGAGCCGG
>JANQNV010000029.1 GCA_028279425.1 Longimicrobiales bacterium
CATCGCTGAGCGTCCAACTCGCATAGGTGTTCGCGTCGGCCCGCATCGGCTCCAGCTGACCGGACTCGAGATCGAGGTGTGCCAGGCCGCGCTGCCAGCGGTCGCGCTCCGACGTCGACACCAGGATCCGGCGCCCGTCGGGCATCCAGTCGACCACGTTCAGCCGGGGGCCCTCTTCGCGCGCCTCCTCGTCGAGGGCGAAGACCAGATCGACGTCGCCCGATTCGGCATTCATGAGGTGCCAGCCCTGCTGACTCGACACCAGCAGGTGCGATCCGTCGGGGCTCCATCGCTGGACGGAGTAGCGCAGAGTCGTGGTGTCGGTCGCCGAGACCGGGCCCCGCTCTCCGTCCGTGAGGTTGCTCGCCTCGTCGTCACGGATGTCGCGCACCCACACGTCGCCCTCGTCGGCCCAGGCGTAGCGGAAGCCGTCATCGCGCCAGTTCGGGCGGGGGCGTTCGGTCGACGGTTCGACCAGGTGGGTGGTGTCGCCCGAAGCGAGATCGACCCGTAGCATGCGCCATTCGGTGCCGTCGTTCCCCTCGTAGACCGTCTTGAGGGGCAGCTCGCCGAGCACGCTCACGTGTGCAGCGTCATCGGTGAAGCGGAAGCCGCCCCACCCCCCCTCCGGCAGAATCTGCTCGACCGCACCCGAGCGATCGATCAGCGCGGGAATCGCAAGGTCCCCCATGTTGCGCACCCGGTCCCAGTCGAGGAACGGTTCGCTGCCGTCGTGCACGACGATGGGGCCCTCGGTCATCTCTTCGTACGCTCCGCGGGCGGCCTCGGCCCACCCCGAGGCGCGCAGCTGCACGAGCCAGCCGGCGCCGTCGGGGCGCCACTGCAGCCCCGAGATCGATGCGAGGTCCAGAGGGGTGTCGAGGCGCACCTCCCGCACCTGGCCGCCCGGCTCCCACGTCTCGAGGCGGTACTGCCCGTCGTCGTAGCGCAGCCACGAAAGGGTGCTGCCATCGGGCGCCCACGAGACGGCCGACACCTGCACACGATCGTCGAAGAGCTCGATCGGTTCGCCGCTGCCCGTGTCGAGCACCCACAGGCGCTCGAGCGATGGCGCCACGTAGGTGGCGTCGCCAAAACGCTGATGGTCGACGTCGAGCCGATCCCGATGCGTGCGCACCGTCACCGCGGCCCAGCGGCCATCCGGACTCAGGGCTTCGACCGAAACGGTCTGCACGTTCAGTGCGTCTTCGGCGGTGAAGGGGCGAAGCGACGTCTGCCCGCTGACGGCCGCCGCCGAAGCAAACGTGGTGGCAGCGCACAGCGCCGTGCGGGCCGCCCCGCGGCGGCGAGGGTACGGAAGGCGGGCGAGGAGGTCGGATATCGTCATCGCAGGGCTCCGAAGGCACGGCTCGGTGGGCGGATTCGACTGGCGCTCGTGGGGCGGTCTCGCCCCCTCGGAGAACCTATCGAGCCCACCGGGGTGAAGTCACGGGTTCAATGCCCTCCCAGCGCGATGTCCGGGCCCTCCTTCATGCGACTGCGGTGGCCGGCATGGCCGCTGTGCGCACACTCGCCGAGACGACACATGACACTCCTGCGCGGCTTCGCCGCGGGATGGGGGCTGGCATTGGCTGCTTTTCCTCTGCTCGGCCAGGCCCTCGACGCGGGGGCGTCCGCCCCCGACGCCGATATGGCGCCCCTCTTCGCCTCCGACGCTCCGCTGCGTGTCACCATCACGGCCGACTTCGACGTTCTCGAAGGCGACCGCGGTGACGACGCGCCGGAGCGACCGGCTTCCGTGGAACTCGACGATGGCGTGGTGCTCGAAGCCAACCTGCGCACCCGCGGCAACTTCCGCCGCGAACGATCGAACTGCTTGATGCCGCCCCTTCGCCTGAACCTGAAGAAGCGCCAGGTCGAGGGCACCGTCTTCGAGGGTGAAGACAAGTTGAAGATCGTCGGAAACTGCCGACCCGGGCGCCGTTCGTACGAGGTGCTGGTCCTGCGGGAGTACCTCGCTTACCGCATTCTGCAGACGATCACGCAAGAGGCCTTTCGGGTCCGGCTTGCCGAGATCACCTACGTCGACGAGTCGCAGCGGTTCGACCGGCGCACGGAGTTCGCCTTCTTCATCGAAGACGACGACATTCTCGCCGCGCGATTGAAGGCCACGGTGTTCGACCTCGAGGAGGGGCGCAACCTGGCCCCCCAGGCCCTATCGGTCGCCTCGGCCACGCGGCTCGCGATCTTTCAGTACATGATCGGCAACACCGACTGGTCGGAGGTGGCCGGGCACAACGTCGAGCTTCTCGAGCGGAGCGGGATCGCGATCGGCATTCCCTACGATTTCGACTTCTCCGGTCTCGTTGACGCCCCATACGCGACGCCTGCCCCCGATGTCGGCCTGAGGGACGTTCGCGAGCGGCGATACCTCGGGTGGTGTCGCCCTCCCGGAGTGGCCGAGGCGTTGGTACCGGAGTTCCGGGCCGCTCGCGACGAAGTCGTACGCGTGGTGCAGGGGTTCGAAGGGTTGGAACAGGGGGAGCGGCAGAAGATGCTCGACTACCTGAGTCCATTCTTCGACAGCATCGAGTCCACGGACCGGGCGCGGGGCGCCTTCCTCCGACTTTGCCGGCGGCTCCCGACGAACTGACGGCGATCGCCTCACACGACCGAGGTGACTCCCCCCGGTCGCCGTGCGCTTGAACCCGGGGACCCGCGGGTCGAACCTGTGAGCGGGTTGCTGCGCCGATCGGCTCGCCTGCCGGGTCGGGCTCGATCTGTTGCGCGGGCGCCCCGATACGTCGACCACAGCCGAGGCGTTCATGGAGGCACATCCCCGCATTCGCATGCGCGCGAAGCTGATGACGCTCGCGCTGGCCCTCACCGTCGGCGTGGTCCTGGCCGAAGGGGTCGCGAGGCTGTGGTTGGCCGTCCGCGGCGAGTCGGACGCCTATGCCTCGACGGAAGAGGTCCGCGACCGGGTCGAGGACGGCCTCGCCGAGTTCGAGCCGCACCCCTACCTCTCGTACATTCCGACGCGGCACTTCGACGAGGGGGGCACACGGCACGACTCGCGAGGATTCCGCAGCGAAGAGCCGGCGGTGCCCAAGCCCGAGGGGGTGACGCGGATCGTCGCCCTGGGCGGTTCGACGACCTACACGTCGAACGTGGCCGACAACGAGGATGCGTTCACCTACGTCCTCGAGGACCTGCTTCGTTCCGAGTACGGATACGAAGACGTGGAGGTGCTGTGCGCGTGCTCCTCCGGGTACACCTCCTGGGAAACGCTGGTGAATCTCGCGACGCGCGTGCTCGAGCTCGAGCCGGACGTCGTCATGATCTATCACGGCTTCAACGACGTGGGGCCGCGTCTCGTGTGGCCCGACACCTACCGGAGTGACAACAGCGGGCATCGTACAGCGTGGCGTTGGCCTCGGCCTTCACTCCTCGAGAAGAGCCTGATCTATCGTATCGCGACGTCGGCGCGCGACCGCCTATGGACGCTCGACAGCTTCACGATGATCGACGACGAGCCCGACGAGGAGCCACTCGATCTGCTCCGCGAGAATCCGCCCACCCATTTCCGCGCCAACCTCGAACACGCCTTCGTGCTGTCGCGCTTCCGGGGCGCGCAGGTGGTGACGGCACCCTTCGTCTTCAGCGAAGAGCCCGAGGACTACGCCGACATCGAAGGAGCGGTCGAAACGGCGATCGCCGAACACAACGAGGTCGTGCGGACGCTCGCCGACCAGCACGACGTGCACTGGGTACCGCTCGACGAACTCATGCCGCGCGCCGGTGACTTCTGGGCCGACGCGATCCATCTTAACGAACGCGGCGCGGCGCAGAAGGCGTCGATCTACGCGCGCTTTCTACACGAGCGGGTGCTGGGCTCTTCCTGAAGCCCTGGGTCGGGCCGCGATCGAGGATGAGCTCGCCCCGCGCGGCAGCAGGGAGGGGGCCGGCGTCCTGGCAGCCCGAGCAGCAGAGGCGCCGTAGCGCAGCAGACCCACGGCGCGGGCCAGCCTCTTCGGTCGACGGTTGCCGCCCACGGCCGGCTCCGTTTACTTCGCTGCGCCATGGCCATGAGCCTGGTACGGAGTTCGAGAGATCCACCGCGCCGCGCACCGCCCGCGCTCATGCTGTTGCCCGGACGGCGAGTCGGCAACGTCTCCAACGGAACACCCGCCCGAATGCCGACGCACGAGCCCGAACCTGCCGCAGCCGACACGCCGATCGACGACGCCCCGCCGTCCGCGGCAGCGGGACCCGTCGCCGAGGCCGACCGGATCCGCTCGCTCGACGTGCTGCGCGGCTTCGCGGTGCTCGGCATCCTCACCATGAACATCGGCTCGTTTTCGATGCCGGGAGCCGCCTATCAGAATCCCACGGTGTGGGGCGACCTGACGGGCTTGAACGGATGGGTGTGGCGTCTCACGCATCTGCTGGGCGACCTGAAGTTCATGGCGATCTTCTCCATGCTGTTCGGGGCCGGAGTCGTATTGATGGCCGGGCGGCGGGAAGCCCGGGGTGAGCGCGCCGGCGGCGTGCACCTACGGCGAATGGCCTGGCTGCTCGTGTTCGGTCTCCTTCACGCGTACGGCCTGTGGTACGGCGATATCCTCGTTTGGTACGCGGTCACGGGTACGATCGTCTACCTGTTCCATCGCCGATCCCCACGTACTCTCATCGCGCTCGCCCTGGTGTTCTGGCTCGTAGGCACGGGCGTCATGGCGGGGGCGGGGTTGTCGGTGTCGCAGTGGCCTCCCGACGAGCTGGCCGCCACCATCGCCGAGCTCGACCCGCCTCCCGAGGCCTTGCAGGCCGAGGTGGAGACCTATCGCGGCGGGTGGCTCCAGCAAATGGACCACCGGGTGCCGGAGTCGCTGTCGATGCACACCGAGGTGTATCCGGTGTGGGCGTTCTGGCGCGTGGGGGGCCTCATGTTGCTGGGGATGGCCCTGTTCAAGATGGGGATCTTCAGCGCACGAGCCCGTGCGGCGACCTACGGAGGCCTGGTGGCGGGGGCCGTCGCGGTGGGGATCCCGCTCGTGTCGCTCGGAATCGCGCGCAACTCCGCCAACGGGTGGGCGGCACCCGACTTCTTCTTCGTCGGCTCCTTGTACAACTACTGGGGCAGTCTATTCGTGGCCCTCGGCTGGGTCGGGCTCGTCATGCTCGTCTGCCGGGCCGGCGTCCTCGACCGGGTCACCGCGCGGCTTGCCGCCGTTGGGCGCATGGCCTTCACGAACTACATCGCCCAGACCGTCATCGGCACCACGTTGTTCTACGGCCATGGGCTCGGCTGGTTCGGAGCGGTGGACCGCGTCGGACAGGCCGGGATCGTTCTGGCCGTGTGGGCGTTGCTGCTCGTCGTGTCGCCGTGGTGGCTGACACGGTACCGAACGGGGCCTCTGGAATGGGTCTGGCGATCGCTGGTCTACGGCCGCCGCCCGCCCTTTCGACGAGACGCGGCCCAGCCGGCCGCGTCACTCTAGTGTAGTGTCGCCAAAGTCTGGTGACCGCCGAGGGTGCGGAGGCGCCGCGGGGGCGAGGCGGAACGACGCGGCGTAGCGATAGCTACGGCAAG
>JANQNV010000033.1 GCA_028279425.1 Longimicrobiales bacterium
ACCTCCGAGGCGGCGACCCACACCCCGCTCGCGGTGATTCCCCCGCCGGCCGCCTCGAACGACGCCCCGAACCCGCGGATCTGCTCGGGAGTGCACCCGGTCGCGACCGCCAGCCGCCCCTCCGGCACCCCCTCGACCCCGGCGAGGGCGACGGCCCCCTCGACGCGCGTCGCGACATCCGCCGCCAGGAGACGGGCCAGGCCCACCGCCTCGGGATCGGTCCTGGGCCCGCGCTTCGGCGCCACGGGCTCGACGATCCGGATGCCGGCGATCGTGGTCACGGGCGAGTACGAACGCACGACCCCGGCCTGACCTGCCCTGGCCACGATCGGGGCCTCGAGTCTCAGCTGGCCCCACCCCTCGTGGCCCGGGGATACCTCGGCAGGGTCGCCGGCGGCGCCTCGGAACACGACACAGCGCCCCATCACCTCGCTGGTCCCGACGTGAACCCGCACGCGCTGATTGTGCTGAACCGACCACCCGGTGCCCGGGAGGACGCGGATGGCGACCGTGAGCATCGAGGTCGACTGCCAACCCGGGTCCGAGACCAGGACCTCGCCCCGCACGACCGACGAGCGGTCGACGCCCTCACCCGTGAGCGCGACAGCGGTCCGAGAACCAGCCTCGGCGCGTTCGACGGCCTCGCCATGCACCTCGAGTCCTCGCACGCGCGCCTCGATCCCCGCAGGCAGCAGACGGACCCGATCGCCCGTCGCAACCGCCCCCGACGCGAGGGTGCCGGTGATCACGGTGCCGGTCCCGCGCACGGTGAATACGCGATCGACGGGAAGTGCCAGAACGTCGTCTCGGGGTTCGGGCAACGCGCTCGCCAGTTGGAGCAGGAGCCCCCGCAGGTCGTCGATCCCCTGCCCGGCCTTCGCCGACACCCGGACGAAGGGAGTAGCTTCGAAGTGCGTCTCACCGAGCGTCTCTCGGATCTCCTCTTCGACGAGGTCGAGCCATTCGGGCTCCACCAGGTCCACCTTGGTCACCGCGACGACCAGGCGCGGTACCCGCAGAAGAGACAGGATGGCGAGATGCTCCCGCGTCTGGGGCATGACGCCCTCGTCGCCCGCGACGACCAACAGCGCCAGATCCATCCCGGTCGCCCCGGCGAGCATGTTGCGCACGAAGCCCTCGTGGCCCGGCACATCCACCACCCCGAGGCGAATATCGTCGCCCACCAGTTCGGCGAATCCGAGATCGATCGTGATCCCCCTCGCCTTCTCTTCGGCGAGGCGGTCGGTGTCGGTACCGGTCAGCGCCCGCACGAGCGCCGTCTTGCCGTGGTCGATGTGTCCCGCCGTACCCAGAATGACCGACCGCATGTCACCCATTCCCCGGGAGCATGGCGGCGAAGACCCGGAAGCTGTCGAGCACCTTCCCTCCGGACAGGTGATAGGTGATGAAGTCGCTGAGCAGGCGCAGGTGGGCCGCCGACTTGTCGAGCTCGGGGAGTTCGGCGCGAAACAGGGCGGCCAATTGGCGCCGCGCCCCGGGACCGATCCGCGGCCCGGCCGCACCCTCTGCACAAGCGGCGCACAAGACTCCGCCCTGAGGGTAGTCGAAGCGTCCGATTTCGTCGCCCGAGAGGTCGCGCCCACAGGTGGGACACGGCGTCAGCGACGGCTGATATCCGAGCACGCGGATGATGCCCCAAGCACCGCTCAGGAGGCTGAGCAAGATCTCGTCACCGGACGCCTCGGCCAGGTGATCCAGCGCTTCCCCGAGGGTGTCGAAGAGCGTCTCCGGCACGGCATCGCCGCCATGTCGCAACACCAGTTCGGCAAGCACCGATGCGGCCGCCAATCGGAGGGGCTCGTGGGCGAGGCTCCGGCGGGGGCGCTCGAGCGAGAACTCCTTGTAGGTCTGGAGATCGCGGGTCTCCTTGTAGAAGAAGACCAGAGCGCCCGCCCCAAACGTCTCCAGGCCGGCACCGCGCCGTCCCGAGCGCACCCCCTTCGCCATGACCCCCACGATGCCGCGATCACGGGTGAGGAACCGAAGCACCCGACTCGTCTCTCCGTAGGCATGGGCGCGGAGAAGGATCGCGGGCGTTGTCGTCAGGGGCATCGGGGTCGGGGCCGCCTCAACTGCTCTGGAGCAGCGTCACGACTTCTACGCGGCGCGCGGCGAGGGTCGCGCGCACCGACGGATCGAGATCGGGGTCCTCGAGGCGCTGGTCGATCGTCGCCACCTCGAGGAGGAGACGAGCGCGGCGATCCGCAGGAGTCTCGTCGACGAGCGTCCTCGCGTCGCCCGTGGGCACCATCGCCGGCTGGGCCCCACCCGCCCCCCCTGCGCGGTAGACGGCGTACAGACCGGCCCCGGCCAGGAGGAGGGCGAGCGCGACGCTGACCTCCCGCACGGGAAGCTCGTCCGGGGGCTCGGCCGCGAAGATCCGCAAGACCCCGGTCGTGGGCGCCACCCCCGCGTATCGTCGAAAGGTCACGCCGGGCTGCATCTCGACGCTTTCCACACCCACGATGCCCTCGACGTCGAGCAGTGGAGCCGGTTCGCGCACCAGGAACTCGATGCTCCGCGTGCCGGTCGCCAGGGGAATCTCGAGGCCGATCACGTCGGACACTTCGTAGCGCAGCACGAACTCCCGCTGGCCCGGGGGGATCGGTCCGGACAGCCGCAACACCTCGCCGTCCACCTCGGCCGCATCGGGCGAAATGTCACCTCCGCCTATGGTGGCCTGGCGCGCACCGGGCGGGAGCGGATGCTGCCAGGTCAGCCCTCCCTCGGCCGCCACGTAGGTTCGCGCGTCGTCGTTGGCGATCTCGAAGAGGTCGGTCAGCTGCCAACCCGTGGGCCCCGGCTCCGCGATGACGTAACGCACCGCAACGGGAAGCGGTGCGCCGGCCAGCGGAGCCGTCAGTGTATCGAAGGTCTCGATCGGGTAGATGCTGTCGAGCTGAATCGCTCGGCTCAGAGCCCGTCCGAAATAGAGGATCCCCTGGTGCCGGACCGCAGCGAAGTAGACATCGCCCTGTTGGTCCTCCCGAGGGACCGACGGAAGCGCGAAGCGAAACAGACCACTGGTGTCGGCGCGCACCGTGTCGATCTCACCCGCGGTCTCGATCGAAACCCGATGCAGGACGACTTCAGCCCCCGGGAATGGTGCCCCTCCGAGGGTGACCTGCCCCTGAAACTCCGGAGTGGCCTCCACCTGCGGGAGCGACGCCGCCGGAGCGGGGAGGAGACCGAGGCAGAGGATTCCGGCCAGGGGCCAGAGCGCCCTCATGGCTTGAAGCGGCCGAAGTCTTCGGGATCGAGCTTCCGCAGGTACGACTCGAGCGCTTCGGGTGTAGGCGACGACGCGTCTCCCCCGCCGAGATCGACCTCGTCGATCAGCTCGGGGGTGGCCGCCTCGGCGTCGTCCAGGTCGACCTCGATCCGCCGGAGGAGCTCGTCGGCCGCAAAGATCGTCGCGTCGGTCCGAAGGGCGAGCGCGATCGAGTCGGACGGGCGGGCGTCCACGCAGATCTCTCCTCCGGGCCTGCTCAGGAACAGCTTCGCGTGATACACGCCCGCCTCGACGCGCGAGATCTCGATCCGCTCCAGCGAGGCCCCCAGAGCATCGACCGCCGAGACGAGCAGGTCGTGTGTCAGGGGGCGCGGAAACTTGACGCCGCCGAGGTGCATGGCGATCGCATTCGCCTCGGCAGGGCCGATCCAGATCGGCAGGAGGCGTTCACCACCCTCTTCGCGCAGCACGACGACCGGGCTGCGCGTCTTCCGGTCCAATCCCAGACTCTGCACTCCGACTTCTACGAGCATGGGGCCCCGGGCCGAGGGATACGGAAGATCAAAGGCCGAGCGCGGTCGACAGCTCATCGGCGCGGTCGGTCGCTTCCCACGGAAACAACCGCACCATACGGCCGTGTGCTTCGGCCTCCCGACACTCGCGTCCGAAGTGTCCATACGCCGCCGTCGGGAGAAAGATCGGGTCGCGAAGGCGCAGGGTTTCGGTGATCGCGGCCGGCGAGAAGCGGAAGACCTCGCGCACGGCTCGTTCGATCTCGGCGTCCGGCACCACGCCGGTTCCGAAGCTGTCGACGTAGACCGAGACGGGATCCACCACCCCGATGGCATAGGCGAGCTGGATCTCGCAGCGGCGCGCGGCCCCCGAGGCGACGACGTTCTTCGCAGCCCAGCGCGCCGCGTATGCCGCCGAACGATCGACTTTGGTGGCGTCCTTCCCTGAGAAGGCTCCTCCCCCATGCCGTCCCACACCGCCATAGGTGTCGACGATGATCTTGCGACCCGTCACCCCGGCGTCTCCGTGGGGTCCGCCGACTTCGAAACGCCCGGTCGGGTTGATGTGGAAGACGCAGTCGCCCGGATCGAACAGATCTCCGGGGAGCACGGGAGCGACGACCTGTTGTCGAACGAAGTCGTGGATCGTCTCCTGGTCGACATCGCCGTCGTGCTGTGTGCTCACCACGACGGTGTGCACACGCACGGGGCGTCCCTCCTCGTATTCCAACGTCACCTGCGACTTTCCGTCGGGACGAAGCCACCCCGCCGCACCCTCGTGTCGAAGCTTGGCGAGGCGACGGGTGATCCGGTGCGCGAACACGATCGGCGCCGGCATGAGCTCGGGTGTCTCATCGCAGGCGTAGCCGAACATCATTCCCTGGTCGCCCGCACCCCCGGTATCGACCCCCTGCGCGATGTCGGGCGACTGCTTGTCGAGGGTGGAAATCACGGCGCAGGTGTGCGCATCGATCCCATACGCCGAGGCGGTGTAGCCGATCGCGCGCAGCGTCTCGCGTACGACGCTCGGCAGATCGACCCAGGTCTTGGTCGTGATCTCGCCGGCGAGGAGCGCCATTCCCGTAGTCACGAGCGTCTCGCAGGCGACGCGGGAGTCCGGGTCGTCGGCGAGCATCGCGTCGAGGACGGCGTCGGAGATCTGATCGGCCAGCTTGTCGGGATGACCCTCGGTCACCGACTCGGATGAAAAAAGGCGCATGGAGGCTGCCGGATAGGTAGCGAAGGGGTGTCGTGGACCCGCAAGCTACCCGAGGCCCGGAGCATCGACAAGACGCCCCGAAGGCTCCGAATCCGCCGTGCGGACGGGGGCCTCAAGACCCCACGGAGAGGTTCCAGCGACCGATGTAGGCCGACAGGTCGATCGTGTCGCCGATCCCCTCGGCGAGGGCTTCCAGCACGTCGTGGGCGGTCGCGGCCGCGAGTGCCTTTCGGGCGGCTCGACGCGCGTCTTCGATCCGCACCTCCCGCACGACCTTCTTCAGCTCCGGGAGCGCGGGCCAGGCCACCGACAACGCCGTGATGTCGAGGCCGATGCAGAGGAAGGCCCCCAGCGACGTCGCCGCCATCTCGCCACACACGCTGACCTCGATGCCGGCGGCGCGAGCAACGCGCGCCACGGAGTGCAGCTGGCGTACGACCGACGGGTGGAACGGGTTGAACAACCGCGCGAGCCGTGCGTTGTTGCGGTCCACCGCGAGGGTGTACTGGACGAGGTCGTTGGTTCCGATCGAGAAGAAGTCGGCGTGGCGGGCCAGTTCGGCGGCGTCGAGCGCGGCAGCGGGCGTCTCGATCATGACGCCCAATTTGTACCCGCGGTTGAAGGGGACACCGTCACGACGCAGACCGTCTTCTTCTTCTTCGAGCAG
Source organism: Longimicrobiales bacterium (assembly GCA_028279425.1). Classification (GTDB taxonomy): domain Bacteria; phylum Gemmatimonadota; class Gemmatimonadetes; order Longimicrobiales; family Gaopeijiaceae; genus Gaopeijia. The sequence continues at coordinate 5,652 of JANQNV010000033.1, forward strand.
CGCCCGCACCCGCTGCACCTCTTCGACGTCGTTGACCAGGGGCACCATGATCCGCACGTCGCCATGCGCCGTCGCCCGCAGGATGGCCCGCAGTTGCACACGGAACAGCTCGGGTTCATCGAGGAGGACCCGAACGGCGCGCCACCCGAGAAACGGGTTCTCCTGGGGCGGCATATGGATGAACGATGGAAACTTGTCGCCCCCCAGGTCGAAGAGCCGCAGGTAGACGGCATCGCCCTCGAAGCTCTCGGCCACACTCCGGTACGCCTCGTACTGTTCGTCTTCATCGGGCATGGAGTTGCGCCCGACCACGAGAAACTCGGTGCGGAACAGCCCGATGCCGGCCGCCCCGTGGCGCCGAGCGTTGTCGGCCTCGACGGGAAGGTCGAGGTTGGCGCGGAGTGCCACCGGCTGCCCGTCGGCCGTAACGGACTCGAGCCGCGCCACCTCGTCGACCTCGGCCTCGAGGCGTCGGATCTGGCTCCGACGGTCTTCGTACACGTTTTGATCGCGGTCGTCCGGGTCGAGCACGATACGCCCGATCCGGCCGTCGACGATGGCCTCCTGCCCCTCTCGTACCCGACGACTCGCGTCGCCGAGGCCGACCACGGCCGGGATGCCCTGCGACCGAGCGAGGATCGCCCAGTGCGAGGTGCGCGTACCCTGGTCGGTGGCGAGCGCGACCACCTGGGCGGGGTCGAGCTGTGCGATGAGGGAGGGTGTGAGGTTCGAGGCGACGACGACGAGCGCCTCGCCGGACGAAGACAGATCGAGCGGGTCGCGCTGCCCCAGAAGGTGCCGGAGAATCCGGACCTTGAGGTCTTCCAGGTCGTTCATCCGATCCAACACCATCGGGTTGGCCGTGCGCGCCCACTGCGCCCGCACCTCGAGCATCCGCCATTCGAACGCTCGGGCCGCGGTCAGCTTCGTATCGCGGATGTACTGCTCGGTTCCGCGCACGACCATCTCGTCGTCGACCATCAGGATCTGCGGATCGAAGATGCGTGCCTCGACCGGCCCCAGCCGTTCCTGCGTACGAGCCTTGAGTTCCCGAAGGCGCTCGCGCGCCGCCGCGCGAGCCTCGGCGAACAGCGCGATCTGTGCCTCGATGTCGTCGTCCTCGATCACCTCGTGCGGTACGCTGGGCACGCCCCACGGGATCGTACGTATTCTGCCCCAGGCGATGCCTTCGGAGGCGGGGAAACCGTCGAGGATCACCGACATCAATCCTCCTCGAATCCGCGCCGCACGAGATCGCTCAGGGCTTCGACCGCATCGGCCGCGTCGGCGCCATCCGCTCGAATCGTGAGGTGGCTCCCGCGCTCCGCGGCGAGCATGAGCACGCCCATGATGCTCTTGCCATCCACCTCGAGCCCGTCCTTCTCGACCTTGACCGCGCTCTGGTAGCGGCCCGCGAGCTTGACGAATTCGGCCGCCGGGCGTGCGTGCATCCCCGCCCGGTTGACGATCTCCACGGTCGCTTCATGCATCGTCGTTCGTCCTGGTCAGCCGGCCCGTAGGCCGAAGAGGAGTAGGAATGCCACAGCGACCACGGTGAGGATCGCAGCAGGCCGCCAGACTCGCGTGCCGCCCGCGATCCCCAAACCGAAGGCAGCCGCCGCGGCGAGAACCCACCCGCCCCCTGCCCCACCCTCGATCAGATCCTTCTGTACCATCACCCCGGTCAGCACCCCGACGAGCGCGATCAGGACACCCCCCAACCGGTCGGTCGCGGTCGTGATCCCCAGCCCTCGAAGGCGAGCGCCGACACCGGTTCCTGCGTCGAACCCCACGCGGAAGCCCTCGACCCGGAGGCGCAGGTGGAGCGCATTGAAGAGGATCAGGAAGACCCCCATTGTGAGCCATGCCGGGAAGCCGCACCAGTAGAGGATCAGTCCCACCACGGCGGAAAGGGGGAGCCAGGTCGCCCAGACCAATCGGTCGCCCAGGGCGCCGAGCGGCCCTCGGATGGCCGCCCGAAAACGCCGGACGGTCTCGGCGTCCGCCCCCTCGGACTCCAGCCTGGCCAGAGCCCCCAGCGCCACACTCGAGAAGTAGGGATGTGCGTTGAAGTGCTCCGCGTGGCGGGCGAGGGCCTGCTCGAGCGCCTCCCGGTCACCTCTGAGGTGGACCAACACCGGAACCATGGCAAACGCCATCCCCAGACCTTGCATCACGCGGTAGTTCCACGATCCCTGCACCAGAAACGAACGCAGAACCACCGATCGCCGAACCGCCGAGGGGAGCGGCGACGTCATGGAATCCACCGGGCCACGGAGAAGCCGACCACGCACCCGGCGAGCAGCCAGCCCCATCGACGTCCCCGAAGGAGCCCACGCACCACGACCCCCAACGACAAGAAGGCACCGAGCGACACGAGGCCGCGAGACGCCCCGGACCCGAGAGGCCAGGCATCGGCCAGAGTCGGAGCTCCGAAGCGAACCACCCAGAGGGCGGCACCGGTGACGACCACACCGCGCACGAAATCGAGAGCGGTCGCCATCAGGTGGCCGGTCGTGACCGCCGCCACGCCGACGCGCCCGGTCGACAAATCAGGTACCCAACGCCGATTCAGGCGCCGCTGGCCCGCTTGAGCGAGCGAGAAGGCGTAGCCGAGAAACAGAGCCGACGCCACACCCAACACGACGCCGGCATCGCCTCCGGTCCATACGGCCGCCGAGGCCCCGACCACCACGGCCGGGCCTGTTTCGGGATACCTCCCTCCACCCGACGGGACCACCACGAGCAGGAACACCTCCAACACTGCCCCTACGAAGAGGCCCGTTTCGAGATCGTTGAGGAGGAGTCCGGTCAGCGTGCCCGCGACCAGCGGCCGCGATACCATGAACTGTCCAACCGTGACCGCGTCGACGGCCAACACCCCGCCGAGTAGGGCAAGAGCCACGAAATCGGTCATCGAAGGAGTTGCGTGAGGTCGACGCGCGGGGCGCCGGGAAGGTCTCGACCCGATACGTTGGCACCCGCCTCGGACATTCGCCGCACCGCCGCCCGGTCATCGTCGTCCAGGAAGAGGTACGACGCGACCTCGCGGCGGCCATCGCGATGGTGGATGCCGCCGAGGTTGATCTCGACGTCGTCGAAGTCACCAGCCTCCACCACCGCCGACATGGTCGCGGCATCGCGCGTCAGGAGGATCGTCCGGCGGGCGTCGGATCGCACGTCGCTGAGCGACGCACGGATCGAGGCGAGGCTGGCGAATTCCAGTTCGACGTCGTCGGGCAAGGAGAGGCGGTAGAGATCCTGCTCCCACTCGCTCGCCGCCAGATCGTCGTCCACCACCAGGTATCGCTGCGGGCGAAGGTCTCCCCCCCACCCCAGCACGACCTGGCCGTGGACCAGCCGCTCGTCAACCCGGTAGAGCAGGATCGGCATCGTGGCTCGGCGGGGTCAGAAGGCGCACTCCGTCACGCCCCTTCTCGACGAGGCGTTCGGCCAGTTCGTCGATCGGGCTCGACCGCTGGAAGACGAAGTCGAGCAGCATCGGTAGGTTCACGCCCGCGACCACGGCGACCCGCCCCTGGCCCCGACACGAGAGTCGCGCAGCCAGGGTGCAGCTTCCGGCTCCGAGGTCGGTGAACACGACGGTCGGGCGATCTCCGAGCACCTCGACGATGGCGTCCCGCAGCGCCTCGGGAGACCTCCCCTCGTTGGACACTGCGACGAGAGCATCCTCCGGCGCACCTGAGATCTTGCGGGCGGCATCGATCAGCCCGGCCGCCATGGCCCCGTGACCGACCACGACCCCGACGGCCTCACTCATAGTCCTGCTCGAGGTAGGCGCGGAGGTGTTGGTCGAACGCCTTCGCGGAGTCGATACCGGCGTACGTCAGCAGGTGATTCATCGCCACCACCTCCGAGATCACCGTGATGTTCTTTCCCGGATTGAGGGGAACGGTCACCTGAGGCAAGGTGACGCCGAGGATCTCGACCGTCTCGGTATCGAGCCCGGTCCGTGTGTAGGCGCGGTCCTCGTCCCAATACTCCAACTCCACGATCACCTCGATCCTCTTCTGCTGTCGAATCGCGCGGACGCCGAACAGCATCTGGATGTCGATGATGCCGATCCCACGAATCTCCATGTGGTGGCCCTGGAGCGGGTGCCCGCGACCAATGAGTACGTCGGTCCCCCGTCGACTCGCCACCACGAGGTCGTCGGCGACGAGACGGTGCCCTCGTTCGACGAGGTCGAGGACGCATTCGCTCTTGCCCACGCCCGACTTGCCGACGAACAGCAGGCCGACTCCGTACACATCGGCGAGGGAGCCGTGGAGGTGGAGCGAGGGGGCGAGCGCGGCCTCGAGGAACGGCTTGATCCCTCGAAAGAAATCCCGGGTCGAAAGGCGGGACCGGAGCACGGGCACCCCGGCTTCGTCGGCCATCGCGATCAAGCTTTCCGGGACCTCCAACCCCTTCGTGACGAAGACGGCCGGGACCGGGAACGCGAGCAAACCACCGAGGCGATCACGGGCCTCGTCGGGCGAGAGAGAGGCGAGGTAGGTCATCTCGGTCTCGCCGAAGACTTGCATCCGCTTGGCCGTGAAGCGCTGCGTGAACCCGGCGAGAGCGAGGCCGGGCGACGAGATGTCCGGATCCTCGACGGTGCGGTCGAGGCTCGCATCCGACGTCAGCACCTCGAGCTCGAGCGTGGCCGCCTTCGTGTCGAAGACGTCGCGCACGCTCAAGGAGCGGGTTCGGAGGGGGGAAGCTGAAGTCACGACACGCTCAGTTGCCCGACATCTCCTGCGACGTCGAGTGGTGGTGGTCGACGGCCTGGCCCCGACCACGGCGCACCTGCTTCGAGACTCGATCGAACAAGGCGTCGAGCGCCGGGAGCCAGTCCGGTGCGGAGGCCCGTGCGACGATCGGCTCGACTCGGTCGCGCGACACGATGGCTTCGACGTCGTGTGACCGCCGATTCTCTTCGAACACCAGCTCGACACCCGAGACACGACGATCGAAGCGCGCCACCCGCTCCATCAGCTCGCCCGCCCTCGCGCGGATCGTGTCGGATACGTCACAGTGCCGGGCCGTGATCTGAAGTCGCATGCAGCCTCCATCCAGCGGTTCTGAAACTCGGTCGAGCGACCGTGTCTCCAAGCTACCGGCCCGCTCCGGCAGCGGCTACCCGGTCGCTCAAGATGCGCTCGATCCGGTCGGCCGCCTCGTCCCAGGTGAAGCTCTGCGCATACTCGAGGGCGGCCCTACCCAAGCGTTCGACCTGGTCCCGATCGGTCAGCAGTCGTTCCAGTGCCGCAGCCAACGCATCGACGTCGCCATGCGGAACGAGCACGCCGGTCGAGTCATGGCGGACCGAGTCGCGGAGGCCCGGCACGTCGCTGGCCACCGAGGTGGTGCCACACGCGCCCGCTTCGATCACGGCGATGCCCCACCCCTCCTTCGACGATGTGAGGACGTGGACCCACGAGCGCCGAAACAGCTCGAGCTTCCGTTCCACCGAGACGAAGCCGGCGAACTCGATCGTATCTCCGACGCCGAGTCGATCGGCGAGAGAGCGGAGGCGGGCCAGGTCGTCTCCGCGGCCCGCGACGACGACCCGCAACTGAGGGATCCTGTCGCGCAGTGAAGCCGCCGCCCGCACCAGCAGGTCGACGCCCTTGTAGCGCTTCAGCCGGCCGAGGTAGACGACGGCGGGCCAGTCGAATCGGCCCATCTGCGCATCGGGCCGATAGAGGTCGAGGTCCACCCCATTCGGCACGACCGTGATGCGCGCCGGGTCGACTCCGCGCTCGACGAGATCGGCCCGGGTGCTGTCGGAGACCGCCACGATCGGCACACCGCGAAACACGCTCGGGATCGGCCGTTCGAGCAGCCAGGTGGCCAGGGCCAGCGGAGGCGACGCCTCGCGAAATGCCGTCGTGCCGAACAGGTGGTGGACGATCGCGACCACCGGGACGCGACCCCACCACGGCGTGAAGAGGGGCACCTTGTTGAGGTCTTCGACGATGACGTCGAAGTCGAGGGCTCGGAGGGTACGGGTGTAATACGGGCGTGCCCGAAGGAGGAAGCTGAGGCGGCCACCGGTGCGATGCACCTGCAAGCCGTCGATCGTCTCCCGACCCGTCGACCCGGGATAGCGGCTGCAAAGCAGGTGCACGTCGTGGCCTCGCGAGGCGAGGCGTGAGAAGACCTCGTGCAGGTGGATTTCTGCGCCACCCGCCTGCGGGTTGGCACGGTCCAACCAGTTCACCACGAGGATCCGCAGCTCAGCCTCCGGCTTCTGCGAGCAGAGAACGGTAGAGCGCGTCGAGCACGCCGTTCACGAACCGCGGTGACTCCGACCCTCCGTACTGCTCGGCGAGGCGTACGGCCTCCTGGATGGCGACCCGAGGCGGGATCTCCTCGAGATAGAGGAGCTCCGCGGCGGCCAACCGTAGCACGCCACGGTCGATGGCGGCCAATCGCTCCATCCGCCAGTTGTCGAGGGCCTCCCGGAGCCGTTCGTCGATCTGCTCCAGGTGCTCGTCGATGGTGGTGAGCAGGAGGCGCACATATGGAAGTCTGCGGGGCGAAATCCGGCGGTTCGTGGTCGTCTCGACGAGGGCGTCGCGGAGCGTCTGCCCCCCTCCCCCGGCTTCCCAACGATAGAGAACCTGAAGCGCCCAGGCGCGAGCGCGCACCCGATCGATCCGTTCGCGCGGTGTAGAAAAGGTCGAGGTCACGCCAGCCTCCGATACAGCAGGCCCATCTCGAGCGCGGCCATGGCGATTTCCCGGCCCTTGTCCTGGCCCTCGGGACTCGCTCGCTCGACGGCCTGGGCCTCGTTTTCGGTCGTGAGCACCCCGAGGATCACCGGCACGTCGTAGTCTCGGGCCACATCGGCCAATCCGCGTGACGCCTCACCCGCCACGAAGTCGAAGTGCGCGGTATCTCCCCGAATCACACACCCGATCGCCACCAGCACGTCGTGGCGCTCGAGCGACGCCAGACGTGCCACCACCTGGGGTAGCTCCCAGGCCCCCGGCACCGGCACAGACTCGATGTCGGCCTCGTCGACGCCGTGGCCGGCCAGCGTCTCGCGGCATCGGCGCGTCAGCAGCCCGGTGATGTCGCCGTGAAAACGCGCGTGCACCACGGCGACCCGCAGCCCTCTGCCGTCGAGGGTGCCGTCGAGTTCGTCGGCGTACGAACCCGGCCCGCTCACAAGATGTGCCCCAGCCGGGCCCGCTTGGTCTCGAGATACTCTTCGTTGAACGGATTCTTGGGCACGAGAAGCGGCTCGCGACCCGTGATTTCCAGATCGTAGCCGTCGAGCCCGACGATCTTGCGGGGGTTGTTGGTCAAGATGCGGATCGTACGCAGCCCGAGGTCCAGCAGAATCTGGGCGCCGATTCCGTAGTCCCGGAGGTCGGGCTTGAACCCGAGGGACTCGTTGGCCTCGACGGTGTCCTGCCCCTCGTCTTGCAGCGAATACGCGCGGATCTTGTTGCCCAGACCGATCCCCCGCCCCTCCTGCCGGAGATACACGACCGCGCCCCGCCCTTCCTCGGCGATGCGCTCCAGCGCCCGGTCCAGCTGCTGACCGCAGTCGCATCGAAGCGAGCCGAGCACGTCGCCCGTGAGACACTCCGAGTGCATGCGTACGAGGACGTCGCTTTCGCCGGCGATCTCGCCTCGCACGACCGCGACGTGCTCGCGATGGTCCACGAGGCTCTGATAGGCGATCACCCTGAACTGACCGTGGCGTGTGGGCAGCTCGGCCTCCGCGATGCGCCGCACCAGGCGCTCGTTCGCGAGCCGATAGGCGACCAACTGGGCGACCGTGATGAACTTCAGCCCGTGCTCCCGAGCGACGACCTCCAACTCCGGTCGCCGCGCCATCGTCCCGTCCTCGGTGAGGATCTCACAGATCACTCCGGCGGGAGAAAAGCCGGCCAGTCGCGCCAGATCCACGGCCGCCTCGGTTTGGCCCACCCGGCGAAGGACTCCGCCGGGCTTCGCACGAAGCGGGAAGATGTGCCCCGGACGTCGCAGGTCGTCGGGACGGGCCGCAGGGTCGACGAGTCTCTGCACGGTGATCGCCCGGTCCTGGGCACTGATCCCCGTCGAGACACCGAAGCGGGGATCAGCGTCGACCGAGATGGTGAAGGCCGTGCCCTTCGGATCCGTGTTGTGCTCCGTCATCGGGGCCAGGCCGAGCTCGTCGGCCCTCTCCCCCGTGAGCGCGACGCAGATCAACCCTCGACCGTGTTTGGTCATGAAGTTGATCAGTTCCGGCGTGATCGCGTCGGCGGCACACACGAGGTCGCCCTCGTTCTCCCGATCCTCGTCGTCGGCGACGATGATCATGCGGCCCTGACGAATGTCTTCGAGCGCGTCTTCGACCTGATCGAAGGGCATTGGTTTGCGTCTCTTGTTCAGCGATCGGGAGCGGACCGGCCGTCCCCGGACGTCCCGCCGAGGCGGGAAGCGAGAATCCTACCCACGTACTTCCCCAGCAGGTCCCCCTCCACGTTGACGGGGTCCCCCGGCTCGAGTGCCGCGAGATTCGTGTGCGACCAGGTGTGGGGAATGATGGCCACCTCCACCTGGTCCGGGGCCTCGAGACCGTTGACCGTCAGACTGATCCCATTGAGGCAAATCGACCCGTGGAGGATCGTCTGCTCCCACACCTCGGGTGGGATCCGCACGGTCACGAAGCGCGTGTCGCCTCGCGTCACGACGCCCACCAGCGAACCTCGTCCGTCGACATGCCCCTGCACGAGGTGCCCATCGAGCCGACCGCCGAGCACCATGGCCCGCTCGAGGTTGACCTTCGACCCCGCGCGGTAGGCCGAGGCCGCCGTGCGTTCGAGTGTCGACAGCACCGCGTCGACTTCGAAGTCCGCCCCGTCGATCGCGACCGGCGTCAGGCACGCGCCGTCGACCGAAATCGACTCCCCCGGGCGCACCGACGACAGGAACTCCTCGGTGGCCGTGATGCGGATCCGGCGCCCTCCCTCGACGTCGACGACGGCCGATACGGTACCCATGACTTCGATGATTCCCGTGAACATGCTACCCCGATGTGGATGAGGTGGAGGCGGGTGCCGCCCCGACCTGCCGATCGAGCACGAAGAGGGCGTCCGGGCCCAGTGCGCAGGTCGGCTGGGCGCTCACCCATTGGCCCCTTCCGGCCTGTAGGAGGGGCCAGCGGCGGAACCCGGGCACGGCCTCGGCCCCCAACACGCTCGGGGCGACGAAGAGGTACAGCCGATCCACCAACGCATCGGCCATGAGCGACGAACCGAGGCGTCCGCCGCCTTCGCAGAGTATCGCGGAGAGCCCCCCTTCACGGCAGACGCGCATCACGCTCCGGAGGTCGAGTGCATGGGCGCCGCTCCGCGCCACGGGGTGCACCTCCGCCCCTGCGGCCTCGAGCCGCTCGAGCTCTCCCTCTGCGGCGTCTTCGGAGGTGAACACCCAGACGGGCACACGTTCGACGTCGTCGAAGAGAGCCGCGTCGGACGGCAGGGTGGCGTCGGGATCGAGGACGATTCGTACCGGGGGGACCCGGGGCTCCACCACTCCGCGCACGGTCAGGAGGGGGTCGTCGACGCGCGCCGTCTCGGCCCCGACGATGATGCCATCGAAACCGGCCCGGATCCAATGCACCATCTCGACCGCTTCGGGTCCGGTGAGTTGCGTACGACGACCCGGACCCGCCGAGAGACCGCCGTCGAGGGAGACGGCCAGCTTGAGGGCGAGCCAGGGGCGGTCGGGATACTGGGCATGGAACGCGGGATTGAGGCGACGCGCCCGAGCATCGTCGAAGACCGGCCCGACCGCCTCGACACCGTTCGCCGCCAGTTCACGACCACCACCGCCCGATTCGGCCCCGGGATCGGCGGCGCCGAAGACGACACGCGCGATCCCACTCGCCAGCAGGGCGCGCGTGCAGGCGGGCGTCTTGCCCTCGTGCCGACAGGGCTCGAGCGAGACGTAGGCGGTGGCCCCGCGCGCGGCGGGCCCCGCCTGGGCGAGCGCGAGGGTCTCGGCATGCGGCCCACCGAACACCTCGTGCCACGCCTCCCCGACCACCTCCCCCTCTCGCACGATCACGCAGCCGACCATCGGGTTCGGGTGCACGCGCCCCCACCCGTTCCGGCCCAACTCGACGGCACGCTCGAGATGCGCTCGATCTTCGTCGGTCAGCGGACGCGCCACGGGCCCGGGCCCTCAGAAAGGTGTTGAAGAAGTGGGGCGAGTCGCGACCACCGCTAGCGCGGCGTTGCCCGGTGCACCACGGGGCCAGCTCCATGGCGGATCGTCGACGGCGTAGCCCAAGCTACGGCGAGACGGTCCAACGTGGGAGACGGCCCCGTGCCGCGCCCAACCCTCCGGGCGACGGGGGACCACCTCGCTGCGCTCGGCGGTGCCCGCGCGGTCCATGCGTCGTCTCTCCTCCTCGCCGTGACTCTGCCACGCCTCGTCGTCTCTCCTACCCTGAACACGCGCAAGACCCGGGCACCGCTCGCCAACGGCGAGTGGTCGCGCGACCGAACCCCACGTCTTCAACACCCTTCTAGTGTCCCGTTCGAGAAGTCCGGTGCGGACCGGGAGGGGGTGTGGGCTTGAGTGGCGGGGCGGAGCGGCGCGGCGTAGCCAAAGCTACGCCAAGGGGTTCCAACGGCGTCCACACAAGATGCACACCTCCTCGAATACCATCGGGACTTTTCAATCGGGACACTAGAAGAGCACGCGAAAGGAGACGGACCCCACGAGGCTCCCCGCAGACGGGTCGAAGTCGACACTCGACGCCTCGTCGACGGGATCGTAGCCACCCGCGTACCCCAGCTCGCCGTGAAACTGCACGATCAGCCAGGTCGCGGTCACTCCGCCGAAGAACAGGGTCCGGCGGGCATGCACGTCGTCGAAGGGGACGGGCACGCCTGCCCCGGGCACGAAGGAGCCGTCGGCCGACGAATCGTCCACCCCGAATCCGGCCTGGATACCGAGCGCGCTGAACTCGCGACCCACAGTCGCCCGCATCGAGGTCGTCGTGACACCGTCGAGCTCCAGCTGTCCAGGCGCCACCGATCCGCCTCCCTCCCACAACACCGATCCGGCGTGGCGGCGCAGCAGGCTCACGGTGATGCCAGGCAGGGAGAACGACTCGCGAACCAGGCCGACCCGGACGCCATACCCGACCGACCCCACCGAACCGTCGAAGCCGTCTCCACCCGGCAGGAACGCCCATCCAGCAACCGCCATGACATCGACGGACAGCACGCCCCCGACGGTGGGCCGAGGCCGGAACCCGTCGAAGAGCCCGACCGCAGCCGCGCCCTGGAGCGTCGGTACCCACGACGAGGCCGAGGCCTGCCCCACGCCGACGGCAGGGTAGGAGAGGTCGGAGATGCCCAGTCGGAGTCCCGTCGCGATCCGAGGTGTGGCGCCATAGCGGCGCCCCAGGGTCGAAGCGGAGCCCGGAAACTCGTTGCCGAGCGAGAAGGCCGTGCCGACGCCGCCGATGACCGACTCCGTGCCCAGCGTGGAGGCGAGGCACGCGGCGTCGAGGATTCCACGGGCGACGCAACGAGCGCGGAGCTCGGATCGATCCGACTGGGCGACGAGGGGGCCGGCGCACGACAGCCCTCCCGCCAGCGCGAGCGCGAGCCGGACCCCATGCCCGGAGGCGCGACGACGCAAGGGCCCTCTCGTCAGTCGGTCCACGTGACGCCGTCCCCAGGTACGATTTCACCCAACACGATGGGGGCTTCGCCGCTCTCGGTAAGGCGTCGCACGACCTCGGCCGTCCGCTCCGCCGGCACCACGGCGACCATACCGATCCCCATGTTGAAGACGCGATACATCTCGTCGCGATCGACTCCTCCGGCCCTTTGGAGGACTCGAAACAGCCGGGGCGGCGTCCACGCACCTCGGTCGACCGCGGCCCCGAGGCCCTCGGGGAGAACCCGCGGCAGATTCCCCGGTATCCCGCCTCCCGTGATGTGCGCGAGGCCACTCAACGCTCCGTCTTCCAACAGCGGCCAGAGGACCGGGAGGTAGCTGCGATGGACGTCGAGGAGCACCTCGCCGACGGTCCGGTCGAGCTCGGGAAACTCGTCGTCGACCTTCAGCCCCATGTGGTCGAAGACGATCTTGCGCGCGAGCGTGTAGCCGTTCGTGTGAAGCCCGGTCGAGGGAAGACCGACCAGCGCATGCCCCGCCTCGATCGCCGACCCGTCGAGGATCCGGTCTCTCGCGACCATACCGACGATGAACCCGGCGAGATCGTACTCGTCGGCCGCGTAGAAGTCGGGCATCTGGGCCGTCTCGCCGCCCAGGAGCACACACCCGTTCTCCTTGCTGGCGATCGCGACGCCACTCACCACGGAGGCCACGACGGACTCGTCCATCTGACCGGTGGCGAGGTAGTCGAGAAAGAACAGCGGCCGGGCACCCTGCACGAGAATGTCGTTCACGCAGTGGTTCACGAGGCACTGGCCCACCGTGTCGTGGCGGCCGGCCATGAAGGCCACCTTCAACTTGGTACCGACCCCGTCGGCACTCGAGACGAGCACGGGCGCGTCGACGTCGTCGGGAACCGCGTACAGCCCCCCGAAGAGACCGAGCCCCGAAAGGGTGTGCTCGTCGCGGGTATCGGCGACGAGCGCCTTGAGGCGCTCCTTGGCGCGCTCGGCGGCATCGAGATCGACACCGGCGTCACGATAGCTCCAGCCCCCATCACCCATGGATCATGCTCACGTCGTGTTCGAAGAAGGTCATCTGGCGAAAGTCCTCGACCCGGTCGGCGATCTCGAGCGGGGTGAGCGAACGGAACCGGTCGACGCTGAAGTCCTCGACGGCGAACGATCCGGTGGCCGAGCCGTACACCATGGCCCGTCGGAGCTCCCCTGGATCCTGCGTCCCGACACTCGCGAGGTACCCCAGGAAGCCACCCGCGAAGGAATCGCCGGCCCCGGTCGGATCGAAGATCGACTCCAGTGGGAAACCGGGTACGAAGAAGATGCTGGCCTCGTCGTACAAGACGGCACCGTGCTCGCCCTTCTTGATTACGACCCAGCGGGGGCCACGGGCCTGGATCCAGCGAGCGGCCTGGAGGAGGTGCGGCTCGTTGGCCAACTGACGCGCCTCACTGTCGTTGACCATGAGCACGTCGACCCGGGGTAGCAGCCGCTCGAGCGACGCCCGGTGTCCTTCGATCCAGAAGTTCATGGTGTCGCACACCACGAGGCCGGGGTCGTCGACCTGGTCGAGAACGTCGAGTTGCAGGTCGGGATGGATGTTGCCCAGGAACACCTGCTCGGAGGTACGGAAGGCCTCGGGGATCCGCGGTTGGAAGTCGGCGAACACCCCCAGCCGCGTCTCGAGCGTGTCGCGCGCATTCAAGTCGTAGTGGTACCGACCCGCCCAGAAGAAACTCTCGCCGGCCGCCCGTTCGATGCCCGACAGGTCGACGCCGCGGTCGGACAGGAATGCGAGGCGATCCATCGGATAGTCGTCGCCCACCACGCCCACCACGCGGACGCCGGAGCGCGGGAACAGCGACGCGGCCGCGGCGAAGAAATTGGCGGACCCGCCGACGACCCGCTCCGCCGAGCCAAAGGGCGTATGAACGGAGTCCAGCGCGACGCTTCCAACGACCAGAATCGACATACGTGCCCGTGTTCAGGTGGAATCGGCCGCCCGCTCCATGCGGGTCGGCGACGAGAGTCCGAGGAGGGTCAGCCCGTTGCGCAGCACGATCTGGACGGCGCGGGCGAGCACGAGGCGCGCCGCCCGCAGGCCGGGATCGTCGACGAGCACGGCAAGCTCGGGATTCCGACCCGGGTTGCCTGCGTGATACCACGCATTCACCGCACCCGCCGTCTGCTCGAGGTAGTCGCATACGAGGTGGGGAGCGCGTCCGGACGCCGCGCGTTCGACGACTTCCGGGAACTCCGCCAGCCGTTTGATCAGGTCCCGCTCGTGTTCGTTCGACAGCCGGTCGAGGTCGGCGGTACCGACCTCGAACGCCTCGATGTCGGCGCCGGCCTTGGCGAAGATCGAGTGCATGCGGGCGTGCGCATACTGCACCTTGAACACCGGGTTCTTGTCGGACTGATCCAGCGCCGCGTCGAGATCGAAGACGAGATGACCCTCGGGCTTGCGCATCAAGAAGAAGTAGCGTGTCACGTCGACACCCACCTCGTCGGACAACTCTCGTAGCGTCGTGTACGAGCCCGCCCGCTTGGAGGCCTTTACCTCCTGGCCGTCCCGCTCCACCCGCACCATCTGGTGGAGGACGTATTCCGGATACCCGTCAGGCAGACCCAGCGCCTGAAGCCCGGCGCGGACCCGGGCGACCGTACCGTGATGATCGGATCCCTGCACATTGATCGCGTGACGGAAACCGCGCTCCCACTTCGTCAGGTGGTAGGCGACATCGGGCACGAAGTAGGTGGCCGTGCCGTCGCCTCGGAGCATGACGCGGTCCTTGTCGTCGCCGAAGTCGCTCGTGCGCAGCCACGTCGCGCCTTCGTGTTCGTACACCAACCCGGTGCCCCGAAGGCGCGCGACCGCGTCGACGACCCGCCCGTCGGCGTACAGAGACGACTCGAGGAAGTACCGATCGAACCGCACCCGGAACTGACCGAGATCGCGGTCTTGCACCTCGCGAAGCGCGGCCACCGCGAAGCCTCGCAGGGCGTCCAGCGCCTCGGCGGACCGATCGTCCCGATACACCTCACCATATTCGGCGAGGAACGCCTCGGCGATGTCGACCACGTAGTCGCCCTGGTATCCGTCTTCGGGGACGGCGGCGTCGCCTCCGAGCGCCCGCTGATAGCGCGCCCAGACGGATGCAGCCAGCCGGTCCATCTGCTTGCCCGAGTCGTTGTAGTAGAACTCCCGATGGACGGCCCATCCCGTCCACTCGAGCAGGGTGCAGATCCCGTCGCCCAACGCCGCCTGGCGCCCGTGACCCGCATGGAGGGGGCCGGTCGGGTTGGCCGAGACCCATTCGACGATCACCGGTTGGCCCGCCCCCGAGTCGGACCGGCCCCAGTCCCCACCCCGGCCGAGAATCTCGGCCAGCACGCCCGCGACGGCGCCGTCGGAGAGCCGGAAGTTCAGGAATCCCGGCCCCGCCACCTCGACCGCAACGACGCCCGCCGCGGTGAGATCGAGCTGGTCTCGAATCTCTTCGGCGATCTGCCGCGGAGACCGTCTCAGCCTGCCGGCGAGCGTCAGCGCGAGGTTGGTCGCCCACTCCCCGTGCGACGGGTCGCGGGGTCGCTCCAGATGGGCGTCGACGTCGTCGACACCGAGGGAGGCGAGAACGGTCGCCAGCGCTGCGCGGATGCGTGCCTCGGCCACGGCGTCAGTCGCTCGAGGAGGCCGACGACGACCCGCTACCCGACGATGAACTCGCGCCCGAGGAGCCGCCGCTCGACCCCGAACCGCCGTCCTTGGTCGATCCCGAGGAGCCGCCGCTGGACGAAGCCGAGGAGCCGCCGCCCGAGTCGGCCTTCGCCTTCTCCTTGTACTCGGCCGAACGATAGTCGGTGATGTAGAACCCCTCGCCCTTGAAGAGGAGGCCGGCCCCGCCGGAGAGCAGCCGTTGGGAGGCTTTTCCACAGCACGGACAGGTCGCGACCGGCTCGGCCGACATCGACTGGAAGAGCTCGAACTCGTACCCCTCGGGACACCGGTATTCGTAGGTAGGCATTGTGGGTCTCGCTGTGACGGAATCCAACCCGAAAAGCTAGTCGATCCCGGCGCCGGGCGGGAGGACGGCCCGACTCAGTCGCCGTCGTCGTCGGCCGACCCCAACTCGATCATGACCTGGTCCTTGGCGACGGTGTCGCCCGGCGTCACGAGGATCCGCACGACGCGAGCCGGAACGTCGGCCCTCAGCTCGTTTTCCATCTTCATCGCCTCGACGATCACGATACCCTGCCCCGGCTCGACGACGTCTCCCTCCGATACGTCGACCTTCAGTACCAGACCGGGCATGGGCGCCTTGATCGGCTGCGGGCCCTCCGGCCCACCGACGGCGCGCGTCATCTCCCGCAACCGCTGCGTGCGATCGTCGACGACGTCGACGTCGATCGGGCGTCCGCCCACCTCCAATCGCCACACGCCCGCCGACGTACGCTCGCCGTGGACGCGATAGACGGAGTCCCCCAGCCGCAGCACGTGGACAGGCGTCCCCTCCACTCGGGAGATGCTCGCATCGATCCGGGCGCCGTCGATCGTCCATGCATCGGATTCGACCAGAGCTTCGACGGTTTCGCCTTCCAGGGTCAGCCAGTAGCGCATGGTGGTTCGGGTTTCAGGTGAAATGGTCGAGCGTCACCACGGTCTCCACGTGGGACGTCTGTGGAAAGAGATCGAAGCCACGCAACCGGCGAATCTCGTACGCTTCACCGAGCCGCCGCAGGTCACGAGCCAGTGTGGCCGGGTCACAGCTGATGTAGATGACGCGCGCGACCGGCTGGTCGCGGAGTACGGAGCAGACGCGTGCATCGACGCCTCTCCGAGGCGGATTGACGATGACCCGATCGGCCGGAAGCAAATCTGCGAGAGCGTGCTCCACCCGGGCTGCCACGGCCGAGAACCGCGCGGGCGCGCCGTCTCCCGCGGCCTCCACCGCCCCGGCGTCGAGTTCGATTCCCACGACCTCGGCGCCCCGCCGGGCGAGGTGCCGACCGTGCGCAGCCGAACCGCAATAGGCGTCGACGACTCGCAGCCCCGGGCGCGGGGACACCTCGCGCACGACCCACCGCCGGAGGGCGACGGCAACCTGTCGGTTGACCTGCGAG
>JANQNV010000042.1 GCA_028279425.1 Longimicrobiales bacterium
CCCCACGTCCAGTCTCCCCCCAAGCGAAGCCAGGTCGCAATCGTCCCCACGCCTGCGAAGCGGCGGGGGCGACGTGGTGGCGGCGTCTAGTCGCCGGCGGAGGACCTCGACGCGCTGCGCGCGACGATCCGCCGGTGGCCTCCCTCAGGCGAACTTCGCAGCGAGGTCCTTGAACTTCTCGAGGAGCTCGTACTGGCCGTCCCGGTCGAGCTCGGGGTCGACCATGAAGAGGATGCGGGCAAAGCCCTGCTCGTCGAGCTCGCCGATCCGTTGCACGGTCTTCTCCGGGTTCTCGACGTCGGCGAAGACCATCACGCTGAGCTGGATCTCATCGAAGGGGCGTTCGATCTTCTCGCACTCTTCGCGGATCGCGGCCAGGCCCTCCCCGAGGTCGCCCATCCCGTCCAGGGGAAGCCAGCCGTCGCAGTACTCGGCCACCCGTTTCGGGACGAACTTCGAGCCGGCGCCCATCAGCACCGGCGGTCCACCGGCCTGGATCGGCTTCGGGTAACACCACAGCGGCGCGAAATCGACGAACTTCCCGTGGTACTCGGCTTCTTCCTTCGTCCAGATCTCGCGCATCGCGAGCACGGCCTCGCGGGTCACCTTCCAGCGGTCGGCGAAGGCGACGCCGTGGTCGGCCATCTCCTCGGCGTTCCAACCGGCGCCGATCC
The DNA here is from genome assembly GCA_028279425.1 of Longimicrobiales bacterium. Classification (GTDB taxonomy): domain Bacteria; phylum Gemmatimonadota; class Gemmatimonadetes; order Longimicrobiales; family Gaopeijiaceae; genus Gaopeijia. The sequence goes on from JANQNV010000042.1 coordinate 675, forward strand.
CGAGCAGCAGTCGCCCCTCGGAGGCGAAGTCGAGACAGGCCGCCTGCTTTGCCAGGTGGATCGGGTTGTGCTCGGGGACCAGCACCACGCCGGTGCCGAGCTTCACCCGCTCGGTCACGGCCGCGGCAGCCGCCAGGCCGACGAAGGGATCGAAGAAATGCGAGTAGTAGTAGGGGAGCTCTCCGCCCAACGGAAAGGGGCTCTCGCGGCTGGTCGGGATGTGCGAGTGCTCGCCGATGAAGATCGACTCGAAGCCGGCGTCTTCCGCCCAGCGCGCCCAGTCGACGGGCTGCAGGGTCTTCTCGTGGGTCAGTCCGCACAGGCCAAAATCGGGCATCGGGGGTCTCCTCGGGTGGTGCGACCAGTGTAGGGTACGCCTCGACCCGCCCGGCTCAGGGCCGCGCGCCGAGACGCGCGTCTTCTTCCATCGCCTCCTGGAGCTTGGCCACGCCGGCCTCGGTGGAGAGGTCGCACTCGACGAGACCCTGGGCGAGGTCGAAGAGGATGACGTGGGAGCCCCGGTGGTTGCTGAAGACCTCGTAGGTCGTGCAGCCCTCGGGTCCGGCGATATGCGGTCCGTAGGCGACCCCCGGTTCGGTGACCATCACGTCGCCGACCCCGAGTACGCGCTCTCCGACGTCGAGGGTCCCCTGGACGACGACCTCGAAGCGGTGACAGTCGTGGCCGTGACGCGGGAGCACACACCCCGGCCCCATCCGCAGCCCCACGACGGTGGGTGCATCGTCGGACTCCTTGCCCATCGTGAAGTAGGCGAGCCCGGTGACCCCCCCCTGCAAGGCGTGCTTCATCTTGGCGGGACAGCGATCCCACAGAGCCTGTTCGTCGAGGGAGAAAAAGGGCACGGGCGATCCTCCTAGGTGTCGCGGCGCAGCGAGGCTTCGACCGACGCCACCTTCCCGGCCATGGTGACGTCTTTGTCGCGGCGATCGTCGACCTTGATCACGGTGGCGACCCGAGCGGCCCCTTTGGCGAAGACCGCCTCCTGCATCGTCCGGATCAGCGCGAAGATGGCGTCGAGGTCGCCCTCGAGGGTGGTGAACATCGGGCCGAGCTCCCAGCGCACGGCGTCCTGGGCCTCGAGGACCCGGATAGCCTCGGCGACGTAGGCGCCGACGCTCGCGCCCTCGCCTCCCGGTGCAATGCTCACGGCGACGATCGCCACCTGGTGCTGCCTCCTGTGTGTCCGTCAGCGAGGATAGGGGAGCTCGGGGCCGCACCGCCCGGCCGCGCGCCGCACTAGCATCCGGGGGATGCGCTACCGCTACTACACGTGTGACGTCTTCACCAGCACCCGTTTCGGCGGCAATCCGCTGGCGGTGCTCCCCGAGGCGGAGGGCCTCGACGCCGCGCGGATGCAGCAGATCGCCCGCGAGTTCAACTACTCGGAGACGACCTTCGTGCTCGCGCCCGAGGACGCCGCGCACACGCGGGCCGTGCGGATCTTCACGCCCGAGCGCGAGGTGCCCTTCGCCGGTCACCCGAACCTCGGGCGTGAAGATCCGCACGGCCCGCGAGTGCGCGGCGTCCTCGGGCGCGAGCACGAAGGTCGTCTCCGAGTACTTGAACTCGCGGGCGATCTGCTGCATCCGCGCG
>JANQNV010000061.1 GCA_028279425.1 Longimicrobiales bacterium
CAACAATGCCCCTCGTCCCAGCTCCCCCTCCCGCCCCGTCGGCACTCGTGGGGGAGACCCCGGGCCGGTCGGTGGAGCGTGTGCGGCGGCTGCGATCGCGCACGGGAAAGGTCTTCGGCCATGGAGCGATCGGAGTTCGAGCGGCTGGCGCTCGAGCATCTCGACTCGGTGTACCGCATGGCGGTCCAGCTCACGCGCAACCCCGAGCGCGCCGAGGACCTCGTCCAAGAGGTCTACGCCAGAGCATTCCGACCCAACGTCATCGAACGCTTCGAGGACAAGTCCGACGGATCAGGCTCCGGAGGCATGCGCTCCTGGCTCCTGACAATCCTCCACCACACCTTCTACTCGCAGATCAAGCGCGAAAAACGGGCCCCCGCGGCCGTCGGCGAGTTCTTCGAGGAAGACAACCGCGAGCAGATCCCCGGCGACCCACCCCCCGCCTGGGACCTCGCCAGCCTCGACTGGGAGCAGGTCGACGAACGGATCGTCAAGGCCGTCCGAGAACTCAAGGAGGAGTACCGCCAGGTCCTGCTCATGTGGGGCGTCCAGGGGCTCAAATACCGGGAGATCGCCGAGATCCTCCAGGTGCCCATCGGGACCGTCATGAGCCGCCTCCACAGGGCCAGGAAGGTCCTCGCGGACGCCCTGGGCGGAGAAGATGGCCCAGCTGCGGATTTCGGTGTCAGATCGGGAAGCGAATCGGGCCAGTAGGTGTTGGGACCAGAGCAATGAACGACGAGTCGACGAATCACCACCACGACCAGACCCCCGAGAACCCAGATCCCAACGCCCTCGAGCTGGGCGCGCTCCTCCGCTGCGCCGCCGATGGCGAGCTGACCGACGCCCAGCAGGCCGAGCTCGACGCCCATCTCGCCAAGACCCCCGAGGACCACGCCCGCATCGAGTTCGAACGCGCCCTCCACACCTGCTGCACCAGAGCCCTCGGCGCCGACCAGGGCGAAGGCAAAGGCCTCACGGCACCCGCCTCCCTCCGCGAACGCATCGCCGCCGGCGCAACCGAGGCCGAGAGCGAGCCCGTCATCGCGACCGTTACCCCCGATGGCGTGACCACACGCTCCGGGGCCGGCTCCATCGAGCGCATGATCAGGCCCCTCATGGGCCTCGCCGCCGCCATCGCACTCGTCGCGGCGGCAACCCTCTTCCTCCGCGGCGCCCTCCTGGCCAACGGCCAGTTCGGCATCGCCCAGGCCAGCGCGCTCACCGAGTACGTCGAGAAGGAGCACTCGCGCTGCATGCTCCCCGACGCCGCCAACGCAAAGTTCATCGAGGACGCCGGCGAACTGCCCGGGCCGTGGGCCGACCTCGTCGGAAACGCGTTGTCGATCGAGGCGATGACCGACGCCGGATACCGCTTCGTCGGCGCAGGCGAGTGCCACCTGCCTGGCAAGGGCGGCTCCGTCCACCTCATGTTCGAGGAGGCCAGCCACCTCGACGCCGACGGACGCCCGCTCGCCATGAGCCTCTTCCTCAAGAGACTCCCCGAAGACTCCGAGCTCGTCGAAGGACGCACCTACCTCCTCGACGAACGCTGCGACCGAGGCGGCCCCATCGTCATGTGGGTCCGCGACGGCCTCCTCTACTCCCTCGTCAGCGACTGCCCCAACGCCTGCGCGACCGCACGCACGGCACTCGCCGCTCCCCCCGGCGAAGACCGCTCCCTCCTCGTCGACGAGCAATAACCACACAACCGCCGAGCCCCCAGCCAGCGCCCGAGGTCCGTTCCCGGGCCACGGAACGCTCCGGACCGATCCCCCTCGGATCCGACGTGAACCACACCCCCACCCTGCCCGATACGATTCCTAAGGCCCCCGCTTCCGTGGGGCCGGGCAGGAGCGGATCGTGGCAAGATCGAACAAGATCCTGATCATCACAGGCGCGTCACTGGCGCTGGCCGCCCCACCCGCGAGCGCCCAGCAACCCGCACTCGGTGGCGGACGAGCGCTCGACGCAAACCTCCAGGTCGGCTCCGGCGGCATCAACCCCGTCAAGCGAGACGTCCGCGACGCCATCGCACTCCAGAACGCGATCGTCACCGGCACCGCCTCCGGCGCACGCTCCTTCCGAGGCGTCATCCCATACCTCGCCACCGACGACTTCCGAGCATCACTCGGAAGCAACGACCTCTTCGCATTCCGACGCGACTCCTCCGGCGGCTCCGCCTTCAACGGCGGGCTCCTCGGTGTCGACGCGCTCCGCTACCAGTTCTCGCTCACCACCGGGCAGACGCCACCCGGCCTCCCAGTCGGCCTCCGCCCCGGGATCACGCAGCGCGCGGGCGCCGGCTCCACCGGAGAGGCCATCACGCGAGCCATGCGATCCACCGCCTCCTTCGAGTCGTTCCAGGGCATCCAGCCCACGATCATCGACGTCTCCAAGCACGAGGACGGACGCACCCTCGCAATGACCGCCTCGCCACTCACCGGCGTGCGCAACGACTTCGTCCTCGATCCACGCGTCGGCACCGCCGACGAAATGGAACGTATCCCGGGGGTCGCATTCACCGGCGCAGAGCGACGAGCCCGCGGCATCGACGACCCCCTCACCAGCGCGCTCCGAGTCCCCACCACCAGCGTCACGGCACAACGCCTCGACCCCATCTCACCATCCCACCGCGTCGTCGTCGAGCGATTCGACTCGAGCGTCCTCGCACAGGTCGAACAGCCCCCCGAGGCGCCCCAAGACAGACGCACCTACGCCGAGCGCATCCTCCAAGGCCTGCGCGATGAACTCGCCGGCACCGGCGACGACGAAGCCGACACCGACACGGATACCGACAACCCCCTCCTGGTCCCGGGCCAGCCCGGCGCAGACCCCCTCGAGCTCTCCCCGTGGCTCGCCGATGCCCTCCGGCGCGGGAACATCGAGGTCGGCTCATTCGAAGGCGCCGCCTCCACCAACGATGCCTACGCCGAACGAATCGAGGCCGCAGAGGGCTTCCTCGCAGCCGAACGCTACTTCGACGCCGAGGACAGCTTCACCCGCGCCCTCGCGCTCATCCCAGCCGACCCCATGGCGTCCGTCGGGCGGATCCACGCACAGCTCGGCGCCGGCATGTACCTCTCCGCCGCCTTCAACCTCCGCACCTTCCTGACCGCCAACCCCGAGCTCGCGGCCGTCCGCTACGCCGACCGACTCCTCCCCGAAGGCGCACGCATGGACCGCCTGCGCCGCCAACTCATCGACATCAGCGACGGCGAGAACGAACTCGCACGAGATGCCGCACTGCTCCTGGCCTACATCGGGCACCAGGGCGACGAGCCCTCCATGGTCCGCACAGGCCTCGCGCGATTCGCCTCCAAACTGCGAAGCTCCGACGACGCCGACGCGTCCATGCTCGCGCTCGTCCGCGCCGCCTGGGACCCGGCATTCGGCGCACAAGAGCCGAGCGAGGATCCAGAAGAGACCCCGTAGCCCGCCTGCGTACGATCCACCCAGGCAGCGACAAGGAGGTCGCCTCAGGCGCGCACGCATGGCGGAACGGTCCAAGACTGACAAAGCCCAAGCCAACGACCAGGACGCACACGTCGGCCCCGCGTCGCAACTCGGACGCACACCGGACTCCATCCGTGACTTCATGACCGACGGCACGCTCCTTGCCCTCTGCGAGGAGTTCTCACGCCTCACCGGCGCGCCCGTCTGGCTCCGCGACCGAACCGGTGAAGCAATCGTCCTCGGCAACGCCGAACGAGCATGGGGCGTCGTCCCGCCAGCCGAAGGCGCAGCACGAGCCGCAAGAGCTGCCGGCGCGCCGGAGCACGACCCCGGCACGCCCGCACACACCGCCCCCATCCGGGTCGGCGGCATCACCATCGGCGAGCTCGTCATGCTCGAACCCGGCGGCGACGCGCCCGCCGACCCCGACGCGCTCGCTCGCGCACTCGAGCTCCTCGCGGCCCACGTCACCGAGGCGTGCGAGGCCCGCGCATCCCTCCAGCTCCGCGTCCGCGACCTCAAGGCCATGCTCAGCCTCTCCGCGTCCCTCGCACGCGCTCGCGACGACGACGCCTCCATGGGAGCCGCACTCGAACTCGCGATCACGACCCTCGGCGCCGACGCAGGCTCCGTCGCACTCGTCGACGAAGGCGCCGAGACGCTCACACTCCGCACCTGGCGTGGCCTCAGCGAAGAATGGCTCGCCGAACGCGACCGCGAACGCGTCACCGGCGAGCTCTCCAAACGCGCAATGGAAGGCGAAGTCGTCTGCGTCGAAGACCTCACACGCGACGAGCCTTCACCGATCAAGGAACAAGCCGCACGCGAAGGCCTCCACGGCTTCGCCTGCGCCGGGCTCAACGACCACGGACGACCCGTCGGACTCATCCGCCTCTACACGAAGCGGCCGCGCCTCTTCACGCCCACCGAAGGCGAACTGCTCCGCTCGATGGCCCAGCAGCTCGCCGCCGCGCTGGCAAACACGCGCCTGCTCCGTCTCCGCGAGGAAGACGAGCGCATGCAGCGACAGATCCGCATCGCCGGAGCCGTCCAGCGCCGCATGCTCCCCGTCCGCATGCCCATGAGCAGCAAGTTCGACCTCGCAGCCCGATACGTCCCCAGCTTCGAACTCGGCGGCGACTTCTACGACTTCATCGACCTCGGCGGACACCTCGGCATCGCCGTCGGAGACGTCGTCGGCAAGGGTGTCCCCGCCGCACTGCTCATGTCCGCCGTCCGCGCATCACTTCGCGCACACGCACAGGACGTCTACGACATCGGCGAGGTCCTCCGACGCGTCAACGTCGCACTCACCGACGACACGCTCGACAACGAGTTCACCACGCTCTGGTACGCCGTCGCAGACCCCTTCACCCTCGGCCTCACACACTGCAGCGCCGGACACGAGTGGCCCGTCGTCATCCGCGCAGAAGAAGGCGTCACCCCGACCGAAGAGCACGTCCAGCGACTCACCACCGACGGCATGGTCCTCGGCATCGACCGAGACCAGCGCTACGCCGCAGGACGATTCCAGATGCGCCCGGGCGACATCATCCTCGCATACACAGACGGACTCCCCGACGCGACCAACTTCGAAGGCAAGCGCTACGGCGGCAAGCGCGTCCGAGGATCAGTCCTCGAACTCCTCGCCAACGAACCAGAGGCAACAAGCGCAGAGATCGTCGAGCACGTCTTCTGGGCGCTCAGGCAGTTCCACGGGCTCAACCAACGCCTCGACGACATGACGCTGACCGTGATGCGGGTCAGACGAGAGAGGGACTAGGCCGCGCGCGGACCGTTGTCGTCCTCATCGGAAGCGCTCGGGAACGGCAGGCTCTCCGGCGCATCCAGCTCTTCGGCGATGTCACGCAACCGCTCGTCCATCCGCGCAAGCTCCGCCTCGACACCACGAATCAACTCGTCGGTCCTCGACGGACGCCCGACGGCGTCGCTCGGGAACGGGAGCGTCCTCGGGATCTCATCCTCGCGCCCGTCGTCGACATGAAGCCTCAACTGCGGCATGACCGTTGAACCTCCCCGGGCGTCCGGTATGGCGCCCGTCGTCACCCGAGAAGGTCGGTCGTTTCCAACACCAAATGAAGGGGCCCGCCCCAGCACACCCCGCACCGCGATCCGGTGACACCGACCGTGCGCCCGCACCGATTGCCCAGCCGGGCCCTCCGGTCGGGGTTCACGTCCGAGAACACAGCACACGAATCACACCGAGCCCCCAGCCTCCCGGCCCTCCCCCCGCGCACCGCCACGCCCCTCCCCAACCCGCGGCTCCGTCCCCGCGAACGTCCGCCGCAGGTTCGGCGTGTGCTTCGCGATCACCACCAACGCAAGCAGCCCGGCCACCACGAGGAACGGCCACAGCTCCCCGAACGACCCGTCAAGCAGGTCGAGCACGAGCGCCACCACCGGCAAGGTCGCGGCAGCAAGGCAAGAACTCACCCCCACGTACCGCGACACCTTCAGCGACAACAGCCACACACCCAGCGCTGCGAACGCGCCCACCGTCATCACCGGGAACAACCCCAGCATCGCCCCGAACCCCGTCGCCACACCCTTCCCACCCTTGAAGCGCAGCCACACGGGGAACATGTGCCCGATGATCGCGCAAGCGCTCACACCCAACCACGCAAGCGACTGCATCGAATCCGGCGCCGCGCCGTCCGCAAGCAGCGCGTCCAGGTGCGCACCCGCCAACCCGCTCGCAAGCCCCGCGCCCAACCCCGGGATGAGCCCCTTCAGCACGTCCAGCGCAAAGCACAGATTCCCCGGCCCCTTCCCAACCGTGCGCCGCACATTCGTCGCACCGATGTTCCCCGACCCGTGCGCGCGGATGTCGATCCCGTGCTTCTTCGCGATCAGCAGCCCAAACGGAATCGACCCAAGCAAGTAGGCCGCGACGCCGAACGCGCCCCAGAGGACGGGAGTCATCTCCAAAGTCGGCATCGGCGCCTCCTACCCCTTCGAGGAGCGCCAGGTCCGCTGCGCCGGCAGCGAGTCCACACGACGACGAAGCTCCGCGCACAACTGCGCCCACACCTCGTCCGGCGACCCCGAAGCACTCAGCACCACGTACTGCCCAGGGTTCTGACGCGCCTGGTCCAGGAAACCCTCACGCACGCGCCGGTGGAACGAACGACCCTTCGCCTCCATCCGATCCAGCAACGGGCTCAACCGACGCGCGGCCGCCTCCTCGTCGATGTCGAAGATCAGCACCAGATCAGGACGAAGACCCTGCGTCGCGACCCGCGCAGCAGCCGCGATCTCCGACGGCGGCACCCCGCCCGCGGCCCCCTGATACGCCAACGTGCTCGAAAGGAACCGGTCCGACACGACCATCTTCCCCTCACGCAACGCCGGCAGGATCTCCTGATCCACCAACTCCGCACGCGACGCCATGTACAGCAGTGTCTCGCACCGAATCCCCATCCCCGTGTGCGCACGATCCAGAAGAATCTCCCGGATCCGCTCGCCCACGTCGGTTCCACCCGGATCGCGCACGGGGCAGAGCGGGACACCGCTCTCGCGCACCAGCGCCAGAAATCGATCCACCTGCGTGCTCTTGCCCGAGCCGTCCGGCCCATCGAACACGATGAACCGCCCCGCAAGACGCCGCGCAAGCGCCCGATCCTCCGCACTCGGCTTCACCGGCGGCGGCGCCGCAGGCGGCGTCGGAGGAGGGGGGGGAGATGGAGGGGGAGGT
>JANQNV010000081.1 GCA_028279425.1 Longimicrobiales bacterium
GCTATCGCTACGCCGCGTCGTTCCGCCTCGCCCCCGCGGCGCCTCCGCACCCTCGGCGGTCACCAGACTTTGGCGACACTACACTAGTGTCCCGTTTGAGGAGTCCGGTGCGAATACCATCGGGACTCTTCTAACGGGACACCAGGAGGCTGTTGGGGAAGTAGGGCGGGTATGGGGCCGGGGGCACCGACGCGCGTAGCGCGTTGCTCCCGCGTCGCCCTTTGGGTTGGGGCGGCATGGGCCCATCTTCTTCGTTGAGAGGTCTCGCCGTAGGGCGGCACGGGGCCGGCTCCGTCGTTGGTTCGTCTCGGCGTAGCCACGGCTATGCCTTCGACGAACCGTCTCGGCCCCGGCCCCGTGGTGCGCCCGATGAGACCCGCTCTGGGACCCACTCAACCTCCCAGGTCATGCCGTCGCCCTCCCGCCTTGGAGCCGTGGCGCTCCCAATCATGCTCGCCCTACTTCTTCAACAGCCCTCTAGAGGAGTACGCCATGAGTCGTCCGCGCTGGGTCGTCGGTGTCGACATCGGGGGAACCAACCTCGTGGCCGGGGTGGTGCCGTTGGAGGGCGGAGAGCCGCGCGCGTTGCGTACCCAGCCCACGTTGTCGCATCGGGGGCCGGAGGCGGTCGTCACCGATGTGGTGCGCATGGCGCGGACGGCGGTTCGTGAGGTATTGGCGGAAATCGAGGGCAAACCCGAAGACGTAGTCGGGATGGGGGTCGGGTGTCCGGGTCCCGTCGATCGGCAGAGCGGTGTGGTGATCGAGAGCCCCAACCTGCGGTGGGTGGACTACCCGCTCCGCGAGCGGATCGAGGCGCTGGTCGACTGGCCGGTGGTCGTCGACAACGACGCGAACTGCGCGACCTACGGGGAGTGGTGGCAGGGGGCGGGGAAGGGGTGTTCGTCGCTCGTGGGCGTGATCATCGGCACTGGCGTCGGGGGCGGGTTCATCTACGAGGGGCGCATCGTACACGGTGCGAGCGACGGGGCCGGCGAAGTGGGACACATGACGCTGAACGTCTCAGGACGACGCTGCGCCTGCGGCAACGAGGGGTGTCTCGAGGCCTATGCGTCGGGGCCGGCGATCGCGGCGCGCGCCAGGGAGGGATTGGAGGCGGGGACGGAGTCGGTGCTGACGTCGCTGGTCGACGGCGTATTCGACGACATCACGGCCGCGACGGTGTACGAGGCCGTCGTGATGGGTGACCCGTACGCCACCGAGGTCATGACCGAAACGGCCAAGTTCCTCGGCGCCGGCATCGCGAACCTCATCAACATCCTGAACCCCGAGGCGGTCGTGGTCATGGGCGGCGTCACCCGTGCCGGCGACCACCTCTTCGTGCCGCTCCAGGCCGAAGTCCGGCGCCGGGCCTTCAAGGCACTCGTCGACGCCTGCCGCATCCTTCCGGCGCGACTTCCCGAGTCGGGCGTGGTGGGGGCCGCGGGGATGATGGCGGCCGGGGTTCGGTCGCAGCCCACCGCGTGATGTCGGAAAGGCGGGCGAAGCGACTGGGAGTGGTCGGCACGATGGTGTGGGACACCATCCACGCGCGGGACGGACGCGCCGTGCCGGTGGAGGAGTGGGGTGGGCTCTCGTACGCCCTTTCTGCGCTCGTCGCTGCGCTCCCGGACGAGTGGCGGGTCGTGCCTCTCATCAAGGTAGGAGAGGACCTGAGCGAGCCGGCGCTCAGGTACCTCCGCGATCTGCCGCGTGTGGAGCCGGAGCACGGCGTGCGTACGGTGCCCCAGCCCAACAACCGCGTCGACCTGCGATACATCGACGAGGACCGCCGAACCGAACGTCTCACCGGGGGCGTACCCCCCTGGTCGTGGAGCGAGCTGGAACCCGTGGTTCGCGGATGCGACGCCCTGTACGTGAACTTCATCTCCGGCTTCGAGCTGACCCTCGATACGGCGCGTGCGCTGCGCGCCAGCTACGCGGGCCCGATCTACGCCGACCTGCATTCCCTCTTTCTCGGGGTGGCGGCGGGCGGTGTCCGGGTACCGCAGGAGCTTCCCTCGTGGGGCTCGTGGCTGCGCTGTTTCGACGCCGTCCAGATGAACGAGCCGGAGTTCGAGCTGCTGGGGCGCGCCTGGGGTGACCCCTGGCGGCTGGCGGCCGAGGTGGTGGGCGCCGATCTGAAGCTCATCGCGGTGACGCTCGGACCGCGCGGTGCAGCGTGGGTGGCGGGGCCGGGATTCGAGGAAGACCCCTTTGCCTGGCCTCGGACCCGCAGCGCCGTCGGGGTGGCCGGGGCCAGTCGAAGTGGGCGGGTCGCGCGGCGCGGGGGCGAGGTGGTCGGCGATCCCACCGGTTGCGGAGACGTGTGGGGAGCCACTTTTTTCTCCCGGTTACTCGCCGGCGACGCCATGGAACACGCGCTGGACACCGCCAATCACTTCGCCGGCCGCAACGTGGAGCATCGCGGCGCGCGGGGCCTTCATCACCACCTGCTCGGCCGCCTGTCGGAAGGACGGATGTGAACGTTCTGGCCCTCCCGGGAAATCTGGACTACCAGAATCTCGACAGCATCCTCGACACCGCCGTCCTCGTCGAAGAGGGGCGGGTCTTGTTCGATGCGCGCCACGTGCGCTGGGTCGACCCGAGCGGGCTGCTCGGCCTCCTCGCCGCTGGGCGACACCAGATGGACCGCCAGGGGTCGCCCCCTCGCCTGCAGCTGCCCGACAGCGCCGACGTGCGGGGGTACATGGCTCGCATGGGCTTCTTCCGCGCCGCCGAGGGCCTCTTCGACGTCGACCACGCCCCACCTCGCAGAGCGGCGGGCTCGACCGATGTGCTGCTCGAGATCAATCCCATCACGACCAACAGCGACGTGCACGAGGTGGTCGATCGGGTCCAGCGTACGGCGGGCGCGATTCTGACTCGGACGCTCCACTACCCGATGACCGCGGTGGTCCAGTTTTCGGTCATCCTCTCGGAGGTGTGTCAGAACATCCTCGAGCACGCCGACGCCCCCGGTTGGGTGTGCGCCCAGGCCTACAACTGGCAGAAGCGGCTCGGGCGGCACGTACTCATCGTGGCCGTGGCCGATCTGGGGCGGGGCTTTCGGGGCTCGCTCGCCGACGAACACTCGGCTCGCTTCAGCGATCGCTGGGGCGACGCGACGGCACTCGAGGCGGCCTTCATCCACGGGTTGACCCGCTTCCCGGACACGGGACGCGGGCAGGGCATCCAGCAGATGCGCAAGCAGGTGCGAAAGTGGAACGGGGCGATCTCGATCCGGAGCGGGACGGCGCGCATCGCCGACGTGCCCGAGTGGGACGACTCGCCCCCGCTCCGCGAGGGCCTGGCCGACGTGCCGGGGGCGCACATCCAGATTCTGCTGCCGGGGGTCGTCGATGACGCGTGACGGGCGACCGGATCCGATCCGGATCGATGTCGGCGCCCTCGTGCAGAGGTCGGTCGCGTCGCTGTACGCGCATCTCGTGACGCGTCCGACGGGACGCGCAGTACGGCTGGCCATCGAGACGCAGTTGGCCGAAGCCGGCGAGCCGACGGTGTCGCTGATCGACCTCACCGAGGTCACCATCCTCGACTTTTCCTGCGCCGACGAAGTCGTGGCCAAGCTGCTCCAGCGGTTCCTCGAGATCGATCGGCCCCGCAACGCCTACTTCGTGTTCCGCGGCGTCCAGGTGCGACACCGGGACCCGATGGAGGCCGCGCTCGAGCGCCAGTCGCTCGTGGCTGTGGCTCAGCGCGACGACGGTCGCTTCGAGCTGCTCGGGCCCGCCTCCGTCGCGGAGCGCACGGCGTGGGACCGGATCGAGCGAGCCGGCCACGTGCCTGCCTCCGATCGCAGGGAGGCCTTCGGAGGCAATGAGCTGCGGCTCGGTCTGGAGGGCATCCTCTCGCGCCGACTCGTCTTCGAATCCGCCGAAACCGGCGATCTCGTGGCGCTGAGTCGCCTCGTCGCGATCTGAGCGCGGGCGCCTTGGGGCACCTTGGGCCCGCTGGGCCAGTACCTTTCTGTAGGGCGCGCCGGGAGCGCCTCTGGTTCCGTCCACACCCGACCGCATCCTCACAATGCGCACATCCACCCCTGTGACCCTCGCCCAAGCCGCGGCGCCGCCCTCGTCTGCGGTCGGCCTGCGTCGATTCCCCCGTCTCGGGTTCGCCGCCCTCGCGGGCGTGTTGCTCGTTGCCCTCGCCGCGTCACCGACGAGAGCACAGGCCGTCGCGGGCTCCCTCGTGAGCGCCACCGATGGGGCGGTCCTGACCGGCGTCCAGGTGACGCTTCTCGACCTCGGGGGCGTGCCGGTCACCTCGGCGACCTCCGACGCGGAGGGGCGCTTCACCCTGCGGGCCCCGGCGGCGGGCGAATACATGGTCTTGCTCGACCAGGAGGGGTTCGCCAACCAGTTGTCCGACGTCCTGATGTTGTCGGAAGGCCAGACGCTGGCGCTCGATCTGACCGTCGAGGTACAGCGGGTCGGCGAAACCGGGGTGTCGCTCGACACACTCGAGGGCGCCGCCCTCGTGCAGGCGGCCATCGCCGATGCCTGCCACGGCGTCTTCGTGCCCGGGCTGCACGGTATCCTGTTCGGCGCCGTGCGCGACGAGGCGACGGGGGCGCCGATCCCCGGTGCGCTCGCCCGGCTCCGCTGGACCGAGGGGGGGATGAGAGTCGGTGTCGCGCGCTCCGAGGCCCGGGCCAACGCCGATGACTCCGGCGCCTACCTCGTGTGCGACGCCCCGGCATCCCGGGAGATCTCGATCGTGCCATCGCTCTCGGGGATCGACGGCGACGACCAGAGGGTCACGCTCCGCCCGGGTACCATGCGGAACGTCGACCTATGGATCCCGCTCAGCGATCCCTCCGAGGGCGGCAACATCCTCGGCCGGGTACTGGATTCCCGTACCGGAGCCCCATTGACGGGGGCGTCGGTTTCGCTCCGAGAGGCGGCACGGGAGGCGATCACCAACGAGCGAGGGGTGTTCGTCCTGCGGGATGTGGCGTCGGGCCCGGACGTACTCACGATCGAGTCGCTCGGATATGCCGAACAGGAGCAGGTCATCCAGGTGTTGGGCGGGCGGGCCCAGGATCTGGAGATTCGCCTGACGACGGAGCCCATCGAACTCACCCCGATGATCGTCGAGGTGCGCCCGCGCGCCTGGTTCTCGGACCGCGCGGGGTTGGAGACGCGAATCCTGTCGGGCAACGGGGTCATCTTCACCCGCGACCAGCTCGAAGAGCTCCAGCCACGGGTGCTGGGAGATCTCATGCGCCAGGTGCCGGGCGCCCAGGTGCGAACCACGGGGAGCGGGTACTCCGGGACCTGGTCGGTCCAGTTCCGCGGGGCTGCGAACATGATGAATCAGGCGTGCAACCCCGTGATCTGGATGGACGGCGTCAACCTCGGCGTCGACCCTGTGATGTTTCGCGAGATCACCGGTCCCGAGATCGACGCGGTGGAGGTGTATCGCGGAGCCGCCGAGGTGCCCGGTGAGTTCTCCGGCGGCGACGCCCGCTGCGGGGTGGTCGTGATCTGGACCCGGCGGGGGCGCATCATCGGAGACTAGTGTAGTGTCGCCCAAGTCCTGATGCCGTTCGTGCGCGGGGGCATCCACGGGATGCGTCGTTGGAACTCCTTGCCGTAGCTATCGCTACGCCG
>JANQNV010000087.1 GCA_028279425.1 Longimicrobiales bacterium
TCGGCTGGAGTCGGAATCGCTGGCGCCTCGTCAGCATCGGCGGTCTCCTCGGCGGCGTCGCCGGCCTCGGCATCAACCTCCTCGCGGAAATCGACGACGACAAGGCGTTCGTCGCCATCCCACTGGCCGCCAGTCTGACCGGGCTGGCGCTCGGTGTGGGGCTGAGCAGCGACGGCGACCGTGAGGATGTCGGGCCGGCCGACGGAGCCCTGTTGGAGCTGGAGGTAGGCAGCGGGGGTCTCAGCTACCGCGGGCTCGACCGTGTGAGGCTCGGGACGCCCGCGCCGTCCCTTCGGCAGCTGCCGGTGGAGCGAGACGGCAGCGTGCGCTGGCGCACGACGCTCGGGGTGAACGTGCTGCGGGTGGGATTCTGAAGGTTACTCGCCCCCGCCGCCGGTGCCGGGCGCCATCTCCACGAAGCCGTTCGGGCGCCCGTCCCGCTTGATGAGTTCGAAGGCGTCGTACAACTGACCGGTCGCCGTGAACGCCTCGTAGCGCAGTCGATCGCCGTCGACGTGGATCACCTGAAACAGCTGCGTGTCCTGAGCCGCCGTCTCGCGCTCGACCCCCTCGTACCCATCCCATCCGTCCGACTTCAGGTCGTACATCTTCGGGCCGCTGACCGAGACCACATATACGGTTCCGGTCTCGTCATCCCGGAGGTTGGCCCCCGTGGCCACGTTTTCGCTGCTTCCCGGTGACTGTCTCGGCGACCGGCCCCGCGCGTAGGCGTGGTCGTGCCCCTGGAGCACGAGGTCGACGGCATGGCGGTCGAAGACGGGCTTCCACGCCTCACGCACGTCTTCGTTGTCACGGCCGGAGGAGGCCGAAAAGACGGGATGGTGCTGCGTGACGATCGCCCACCGGTGCGGGTTCTCGCGGAGAACGCGGTCGAGCCACTCCGTCTGCACGTCGATGTCGCCCACGGTGTTGAGCGAGATGATGCGCGTGCCCTGGTAGTCGATGTAGTACGCCGTCTCCGACTCGACACCCTCCGGCCCGTTCTCGGGAAACGCGAACTGGGGCTGCCAATAGATCGACAGCTGTTCGCCGTCTGCGCCCGGGTACGGGTCGACTTCGTGGTTTCCAGGCGTCGCGATCGCGGGGAACATCGCGTGCAGGAAGGCTCCGGCCTCGAACCACTCGCCCCAGTCGGTGTTGCGGTGAGCCCGATCGACGAGGTCGCCCGCGTGGATCATGAACGACATGTCCGGCGCTTCGAGCGCACTCGCGCGCACGACGCGCGACCACAGCGACACGATCTCGTTCTGGGCGTCTCCGAAATAGACGAAGCTGAACGGCTCGGGCTCGTCGGAGGCCGTGCGGAACTGAAACCACTCACTCCAGCGGTCTCCGTCACCGACGCGGTATGCGTAGAGGGTATCGGGCACGAGGTTCCTGAACGTGGCCGTGTGGAAGTGGGCCACGATGTCGTCGCCGACCGCACTCCCGTCGACCGCCTCGGTCTCGGCTACGACGCGCACGGCCTCTTCGACGAAGTCCGGATCGGCGGTCGCCAGCGCCACCTCTGCGACGGGGCCCCTCACGGCCGGATGGGTGCGCCATGTGACCGACTGTGTCGTAGCAGGGTCATCGACCCAGCTCAGGATGATACGGTCGGGCTGGATCTGGGGATCGTCCCACACCCGCACGTCGTCGGCGTAGTCGACGGGGACCGGGTCACCCGCCGCGATGTCGTTGCGGGGAGGGCCGCAGGCGGCCAACAGCACGATGAGGGCAGTCGTGAGGAGCGGGCGAGTCGAGGGGCAGTGGTTCATGGTGCGCGGCACAGGTCAAGTCGGAGGGTGGGCGTGCGCGCGGGAGCCGACCCGACGTCGCGCACGTAGCGGGTACTATGGCGGGAGGGCGGGTCACGGTCCAAGGCACGGCAGATCACGGTCCAGGGCGCGAGCGCGCAGACCCATGTGCGACGCCGCCACCACCGACCCGGAATCTCCAGGGACCGCTTCGTCGGAGGTGGCGGGGGTCGAAGGCCCACGGCCAACAGCGTGGTCGGGGCCGACTCACGAGATCGGAGCGACGAACTCGAAGCGATAGAAGTTCGCGCAGAGCCGAGTACCGCCGCTGGCCGCGTCCCAGACGGCGTAGTTGCCGCCACCCTCGCCCACGACCTGAAGAGGGCCCGACGGGGCCGCCGAAGGCATGGCGCCACTCTCGCTCGTCGATGAACTGAGCCGCTGGAGCCGATACCTGACGTCGCCGCTGAAGCTGCGCCAACGGTTGGGCTCCACCTCGGTTCGGTCGGGGCCCAGCACCATGATCCCAGGCACCGGACTCGTGGCGGTCACGGTCCCGATACGCGGGAACGTGAGCTGGATCTGATTCGAGGCGCCCTCCCTGATCGACGCAAAAACCTCTCGTAGACCCTCGAGATCGATCGTACAGTTGTTGTTCGGGCTGTTGGAGACGTTCGTCCACGAGAGCGTCTGCTGATCGAGGATCGCGAGCCCGCCGTCGAAGGTGTTCACGAGGTGCTCGACCGGCGCTTCGGCAGGGGCTCCCAGATTGCTGAAACGCAAATTCGTGGAGCCGGCGAACTGGTACGAAGCCTGCACGGAAAACACCGCGTCGGTCGCCGCCGGGCAGACTTCCGTGGCAGCGAAATCCGCGATCCCCGTCGTCACCGCGGCGGAGCTGCCCTCGGTCTGCAGGCCGATCAGGGTGCCCCCCTCTGGGAGGGGACAACCATCTCGGCCGAGAAGTCCGCTCGTCACCTCGGCGTGTTCACTCGGCAGGAGCACCGACTCCCCCTCGACCCATATCGGCGCTGCCGACACCGTGGGTGTGTAGGTCTCGGTCAGCCCCCACGACGCCGACCTGAACACGATGTCGTGCGGGCCGGTGGCGGTGGCGCGGAGCGAGACGCTCAACGTGCTCCCGTCGAGCTCCGAAGAGATCACGTCGACCCCATCGGGCGCGGTCACGGTGATGTCGTTGTCGGCCTGGGCCACGCCGTCGAAGTCCACGAGATCGGCAAAAACGTCGACCCGCTCCAGCTGGCCCAGGCTCAGCACGAGCCCTCGAACGTCGATGGTCGGCTTTTCCGCTTCCGGGTCCGGTTCAAGTGGAATCGGATCGCAGGCCCCAATCAGTGGGGCGAGTGCAAGCAGGAGTGCCGGCGTGGCTAGGAACGACGGCAAATGAAGGTTCGGCATGGGGTCCTCCAGCGTGGGTGAGATCGACGTCTTCACTCACCCACGCCGAAAACCGGATGCCAGGTGCTCATCCGGAGCGAGGCTCCGATCAGCTCCTCCTCAGCATCGGCCGAGCCGGAGAACCCGCCTCAGGTCGTCATGTGGCAGGCGCTGAAGTGATCGGGTCCGACCTCCTCGAGCGGTGGCACCTCGTTCGCGCACACGTCCTGGGCCATGGGACACCGCGTGCGAAACACGCAGCCCGAGGGAGGATCAATGGGACTGGGTATATCGCCCTCGAGCACCGTTCGCTGACGAGAGGCACCGGGGTCGGGCATCGGCACCGCCGACAGAAGCGCCCTGGTGTAGGGATGAGTCGGCGTGCCATAGAGGGCTGCGACCGGCGCGATCTCCATGATCTTGCCCAGGTACATCACCGCGACCCGGTCGCAGATGTGCTCTACCACGGCGAGATCGTGCGCGATGAAGAGCATGGTGAGGTCGAGGTCGTGCTTCAGATCGTTGAGCAGGTTGATCACCTGGGCCTGAACCGACACGTCAAGCGCCGATACCGGCTCGTCGGCCACGAGAAACTCGGGGTTCACCGCGAGCGCCCGTGCGATACCGACCCTCTGCCGCTGCCCACCCGAAAACTCGTGCGGAAAGCGATCGAGCTGACTCGCCGACAGCCCCACTTGCTCCATCAACTCGACCGCACGGTCGACCCGACTCGCCGGTGTTCCGATCCTGTGCACCGCGAGTGCGTGGCCGATGACCGTACGCACCCGCTCGCGCGGGTTCAGGCTGGCGTAGGGATCCTGGAAGACGATCTGCATGCGCTTCCGAAAGCGCCGCATCTCACGCCGCGAAAGGGCGAAGATGTCGGTCCCATCGAACACGACTCGCCCCTCCGTCGCCTCGATGAGACGGAGGATCAAGCGGCCCACCGTGGTCTTCCCGGAACCGCTTTCGCCGACGAGCCCCAACACCTCGCCCCGGCGCACCGTCATGGAGACCCCGTTGACGGCCTGGACGTGGTTCACCACCCGATTCAAGACGCCACCCCGCACGGGGAAGCGCTTCACGAGGCCGTCCACCCGAAGCAGAGGCGCGCCATCCGGCTCATCGTGGTGAGCGCCGGACCCCTCGGGCGCCGAGTGAGGGCGATCCGCGTCGAGCGACCCGTCCATCACCGTCGCACCCCCGACCCCAGGTCGAGCTCCCGCCAGCGAAAGCACCGCACCCGGTGCTCTTCGGTCACCGGCTCCAGCCCGGGCGCACCCTCGCTGCACTCGTCCCGCGCGTGAGTGCATCGCGGCGCGAAACGGCACCCCGTCGGTCGGTCGGCGAGGGACGGTACATTGCCTGGGATCGTGGTGAGGCGCTGCCCTCGGGTCGATCCCCCCAACCGGGGAATCGACGCGATCAACCCCGCGGTGTAGGGCATTCCAGGCCGATGAAAGATGTCGGCCACAGGACCGGCTTCCACGACCTGTCCCGCATACATGACCACGACGCGCCGGGCCATCTGCGCCACCACGCCGAGATCGTGCGTGATGAAGACGATCGCCATCCCCATCCGATCCTGCAGCTCGTCCATCAGATCGAGAATCTGCGCTTGAATCGTCACGTCGAGGGCCGTGGTCGGCTCATCGGCGATCAGAAGCCGTGGTTCGCACGCCAGCGCCATCGCGATCATCGCGCGTTGCCGCATCCCCCCGGACATCTCGTGGGGATGGCTGTCCACCCGCTTCGCCGGCTCCGGGATACCCACCGTGTCCAGCAGGCCGATCGCCCGGTCACGAGCATCGGAGGCCGACAGCGACTCGTGTTCGATCAACACCTCTGCGATCTGCGCGCCGACGGTGTGGACGGGGTTCAGGCTCGTCATCGGCTCCTGAAAGATCATCCCGATCTCCTTGCCCCGGACGCCGCGCATACCCCGGTCGTCGAGCCCGATCAGTTCGCGCCCCTCGAGCCGTACCGACCCACGGGTGACGCGCCCCACGCGCCGGGGCAGGAGTCCCATGATCGACAGCGCCGTGACCGACTTGCCCGACCCGCTTTCACCCACGATGGCCAGGGTCTCACCCGCCCGCACCGAGAAGCCGACGCCGTCGACCGCCACCAGAGTACGCCCCCCCAGGTCGAAGCTCGCCTGCAGGTCCGTCACCTCGAGGAGGGGGGGCGACGTCACGATGCGGTTCCCTCGAGGCGTGGTCGAACGAAACGGCCCACCCCAGGGGTCGCGACGACCTCCGTGCCATCGAACACGGGAACGCCCGCCAGAAGAGTTCCGGCAACCCGACCCCGATACCGCTGACCGTGCGCGAGCCGTGCGACCCGGCGAGCCGCCGTGCGCAGGTTCGATTCCGTGGGTGCGGTCGATCCGGCGAGGTCGACCATGACGAGGTCGGCTCGCATCCCCTCGGCGATCGCCCCCCGACGGTCGAGCCCGAAACGCCGTGCGGCGGCGCTGGACGCTCGCTCCGCGACCTGGGGCATTGTGAGTTTCCCCTCGGCCACACCGTCGAGGAGCGTCGGCAGCAACACCTCCGTGCCCGAATGCCCAGGCGGCGCCCCGAGGAAGTCGCCCTCGTGCCGCGCCTTCTCCTCCGGCGAGAAGCTCGTGTGGTCCGTGGTGACGTGCGCGAGGGTGCCATCGGCGAGCGCCTCCCAGAGGGCATCGCGGTCGGCCGCCGTCCGGATAGGCGGGTTCACCTTGCCGCAGACCCCGACCCGCTCGACATCGTCGACGGTGTGCCGCAGGTACTGCGGGCACGTCTCCGCACTGAAATCCGAGCTGCCGGCGTATCGCCGGAGCACGTCGAGGGTGGCCCTCGACGTCACGTGGGCGACGTGTAGACGCGCGTGGGCCGTGCGGTTCAGCGTCAACAATTGCGCGACGGCCGTCGCCTCGGCGAGGGCGGGTCGGGCGGCCTCGTGGGTGGCTGCGCTGCCCGAATCCAGCCCCGCCGCCTCCGACGAGGCCCGCGCCAGGATCTCCGGGTGCTCCGCGTGGACCACGACCGGCAGCCCGACCCGAGCGGCCAACTCCAGGGCTCGCAACTGGTCGGCGGCGTCCGGCCACGCCAGCCCCTCGAACTCGTGCTCGCGACCGACCGGGGCCGGAATCGTGAAGATCTTGAGCGCGACCACACCGGCCGCCGCCAACGCCTCGAAGGCGGGGAGGGTGAGGTCGGCGGGAGCCGCGTACAGCGCGAAGTCGACGCGCGCGTGCTCGGCGAAGTGATCGCGTCGCACCGCCACCCGCTCGGGCGAGTTGCAGCAGGGGTCGGTGATGGGCATCTCGAACACGGTCGTGATCCCGCCGGCGGCACAGGCGGACGTTTCGGAGGCCACCGTGCCCCGCTCCGGGTAGGCGGGAGAGCGGATGTGGCAGTGGATGTCGATCGCTCCCGGCAGCACGTGGAGCCCCGTCGCATCCCAGATCCTCCCGGACACGACCTCCCTATCCAGCTCGGCCTCGGGCGGCGCCACGGCCGCGATACGTCCGTCTCGAATTCCCAGCGTTCCCGGCCGGACGCCCTCGGGGGTCACGAGCATCCCTCCCCGGACGACGCGATCGAAGGTCACCGCAGTCCCAGCTCGTCGAGTGCCTCGGCCACTCCGTCGAGGTGCACGAGGTGCATCGAGGCGTAGTTGGGGGCGAGCACGACCCCGTCGCCGCCCGCGCGGTAGGTCGCCATGACCGATCGATAGACGATGTCTTTCGTACACGTAGCCGTGTCGCTTCGCGTGCGGGGTGCATCGACACCGACGCCCATGTAGACGCTCGCGCGGCCGTCGACCCCTCGCACCGCCTCGGCGCATTGGCCGTACACGTAGGTGTCGGGATCCATTCCGGCGGCGACGACTTCGTCGAAGGCCGCCTCGTTCAGGCCGAGGATGCGAAAGAGGGCGCGGGACGCCTCGTCGGGCTCGAAGTCGCGCAGAATGGTGCTCCGCAGGAAGCCGACCTCGCGATGCCAGACCTCTCCCGCCTGGTGCTGATAGGTGATCGGCTTGACGAAATCGGCATAGGCGGTCTGTTCCAGCCACGGCCACTGCGCTCGGCGCAACAGATTGAAGTGGTTCCGGTTCCACACGTTGAGGCCGAAGGGCAGATGCGGCTTGCACCACTTCACGAGGCCGTAGAGTTCCCGGTCGAGGTCCTTGTTGCGCTCGAGCCAGAATTTCTCCCAGATCAGCGCCTCCGGGTTGTCGAGCAGGACCCGCAGAAAGGTGATCAGCGGTCCATCCGCGAAGTTCTTGCCCGCCGCCGCCTCCTGCATGAAGTCGTACAGCCGCAGAAGAGCCTGGCGGCATGCCTCGACATCGATGCCGCGTTCGATCGCCTCGCGTCGAGAGGCCTCCGAGAAATCACCGGGGGCTCCCCCACGGATCAACACGTCGAGCGGAGAGTTGCGCTCGTTGCACCACATCACCCCGTCGATGTCGTGATTGCGCACCTGGTCTTCGATCATCGAGTGAATCCAGCGGCGGTAGCCCGGATTCGACGTCGACGGCTCCCCCCCGATGCGACCGAGCAGGTCGACCTCCATCGCCTGCCCGAGCGTCGGGATCTCCACGCTGGCGGCCGACCCGTGGCCGGCATACTTGAAGAAGGGCTCCATCAATTCGATGTAGACCTTCATGCCCCGAGCGTGCGCCTCGGGCACGACCATCCGGAGAATGTCCTTGCCGGCGAATTCGGGATCGCGACTGCGATAGTCCGCCATGAAGGTGTCACGGTAGTAGCGCGGGTCGGGGTCGAAGTACGCCCCGCCCCGCATCTGGTAGGGCTCGGAGACTCCGTGGTCGGGCCACCCGTCGATCTCGTGGCTGATCGACCGACCCGACTTCAGACCGAGCCAGCTGACCGTGCCGAGCATCAGGACGTTGACTCCAACCCGGTTCTGCAGGGTGTCGAGTACGACGTCGACACCCTCGTCGACGAAGCTGATCGGACTGATCTGAATACCGACGAATCGCGACGTCGGGGTCCGGTCCGAGCGCGAGTCCTGCGGTGAGGTCGAGGTCATGAGCCGGTGCGCGCTCCCCGCGCGGCAGCGAAGGCCGTGATGCGGCCCACGGCCTCCCGGATGAGAGGCAGAGGCTGCAGATAGCTGATGCGGATGTAGTCGGTGCTTTCGTCGCCGAACATGGTGCCCGGAAACACCATGACTCCCGTATCACGCAACAGGCGTTCGCAGAAGTCGGGTGCGGCAAGGCCGGTCGACGCGACGTTGGTGTAGATGTAGAACGCCCCGCCGGGGTGTCCGTAGGTGAAGCCCGCCTCGGTGAGCGCCGGCATGAGCCAGGCGCGCCGCTCGGCGTAGGCCGCCAGCATCGCCTCGAACGGTTCTTGCGGACCCGTGAGCGCCGCGAGCGCCGCGTACTGGCTGATCGTCGATGTATTGATCGACAGGGTGTGGCGCGGCTCCGTGAGCATCTCCACCAACTCGCGAGGAGCGGCCAGGTAGCCCACGCGCCATCCGGTCATCGCATACGACTTCGAGAAACCGTTCAGCGTGACCGTGCGCTCGCGCATGCCCGGGAGTGTCGCGATGGAGAGGTGCTCGTTGGGTTCGTAGATGAGCTGACCGTAGATCTCGTCGGCGATCACGAGGAGATCGTGGCGAATGGCGAGATCGGCGATGGCCCGGATGGCAGCGGGCGGGGTGACGGCACCCGTCGGATTGTTGGGCGAGACCAGTACGAACATGCGCGTGTTCGGCGTGATCCGGCGTTCGATCTCGGCCACGTCGAGCGCGAAGTCGTCGTCCTCGAAGGTGGGCACCGGCACCGGAGTGCCTCCGCACAGCTCTACCGCGCTGTCGTACGAGGTGAAACGCGGACTGGTGATGAGCACCTCGTCACCGGGCGAACACAGCCCCAACATGGTGAGCATGATGCCTTCCTGCGCGCCGGCGGTCACGATGACTTCGTCGGCGGCGTAGTCGAGGCCGTATCGAGCAGCGAGGTCGACCGCAATCGCCTCCCGCAACGGCTGGATCCCGGTCGGCCCCGTGTAGTGGTGGTGGTTGGCGTCCAGCGCCGCCTTGGCCGCCTCGACGATGTGGGCCGGCGTGTGGAAGTCGGGATCACCGCGCCCAAGAGCGATGAGATCGTCGACACCAGCCGCGATGCCGAGCATACGGGTTCGGAAGGCGCCGTCGGAGGCGACGATGCGTGTGGCGGGTCGATCACGCAGAAGGCTCACCCGTGCAACCTCCCTCCGGCGACGAAGGTGCTCTTCACCCGCTCGAGCG
>JANQNV010000183.1 GCA_028279425.1 Longimicrobiales bacterium
CCGTCGTCTTACGGGTGTGTGGCGCAGGCCCGCGCCGCGGGCCCATTTTGGGCGCCCTTCACTCGCTCTCCCCACCGCACCGAGCCCGCTCGCAATGTCCCCATCGCCATCCACCCGCGCAGTACCGTTGCTCCTGGCCGTTCTGGCGATTCCGGCGTGCGCACCGGCCGACACCGAGCCCTTCGATGTCGTGGAGGCCACGATTCTCGACATGCAACAGGCGATGGAGGAGGGCCGCCTCACGTCTCGCGAGCTCGTCGAAGCCCACCTGGTGCGCATCGCCCTGTACGAGGAACAGGTCAACGCGATCATCACCGTGAATGAGCATGCCCTCGCGGAGGCGGACCGCCTCGACCGGGAGAGAGCCGAGGGTCGGGTGCGGGGCCCCCTCCACGGCATCCCGGTCGCGCTCAAGGACAACGTGCACACCACCGATATCCGCACGACCGGCGGCGCGGTCGCCTTCGAGAACCTCGTGCCCCCGTACGACGCGACGCTGACGACCAACCTTCGCGAGGCCGGGGCGATCATCCTCGCGAAGACCGTCATGACCGAGCTGGCGAACTTCACCGCTGCGGGCATGCCCGGGAACTACAGCGCGGTCGGCGGCTACGGGCTCAACCCGTACGACCCCAGGCGCGACCCACGCGAGGGTCGAAACGACGGCCGACCCGTGTTGGGGGTCGGTGGCTCGAGCTCCGGCATCGGGACGGCGATGAGCTTCTGGGCGGGCAACGTCGGGACGGAGACGTCCGGCTCGATTCTGTCGCCGTCGAACGCGAACATGCTTGCCGGGATCAAGCCGACGGTCGGTCGCATCAGCCGCTGGGGTGTCATTCCCATCACGGGCGATCAGGACACCGCCGGGCCAATGACACGGACGGTCACCGATGCGGCGATCATGATGGGAGCCCTGGAAGGGGCGAGCCCCGACCCGAACGACCCCGCGACCACGACGTGCTCGGCGCCGCCAGGGGGCGACTACACCGCGTACCTCGATGCCAACGCGCTCGAAGGTGCACGCATCGGCATCCCTCGTGCGATGTACTACGACTCCGTGCCCGTGCCCGGCACAGACGGTTATCGCGGTGGACTGTCCGCGGAAGCCCGCCGGGTCATGGACGAGGCAATCCAGGTCCTCTTGGATCGGGGCGCGACCGTCGTCGACCCGGCCGACATTCCCAGCGTCCTCGACCCCGACCCGGATCGAAACCTGATGACCGCCGGGGGGAGCAGCGTGCTCTTCTACGGCATGAAGCGCGACTTCAACGTCTGGCTGGAATCTCTCGGGGATGCTGCGCCCGTGCGGACCCTCACCGAGCTTCGCGAATGGAACGAGGAGCACCGCCG
>JANQNV010000105.1 GCA_028279425.1 Longimicrobiales bacterium
GCGGCGTAGACCGTCTCTCCTCACCCCCCCCTCGGGCCTCCAGCCTTCCGGCATCCATGGGGAGGGGACACCGCGCTTCGCTTCTACGCCTGCGGCGTAGACCGTCTCTTCTCACCCCCCCCCTCCGGGCCTTCAGCCTTCCGCCCTAGAAGATGGGTTTCTTGAACTCGGCATCCGTGTCCCTCCCGGCACCGGTGAAGAGGGGAGTGACGCCCGTTCCGTTCGCGTTCATGATGAACAGGTCGTAGTCGCCGAACCGGTCACTCGTGAAGACGATCTTGGATCCGTCGCTGGAATAGACGGGGTGCCAGTCCCACACGTTGTTCGTGACGAGCGGGGTTAGCCCGTCGCCGTTCCGGTCCATGATCCAGATGTCCTCGTAGGTCGCGGTCGCCCGCTCGGAGCTGAAGACGATCTGCAGCCCGTTCGGATGCCAGGTCGCGTCGAAGTCCTGCACAGACGTATTCGTGAGCTGACGGAGGTTCGATCCGTCAGCGTCCATCAAGTAGATGTCGAAGTCGCCGTCACGGTCGCTCTTGAAGAGGATCTCCGTGCCGTCGGGGTGGAAGTGCGGCGCCTCGCTGATCCCGGGCCCTCCGTCGTCGGTGAGCTGAACGGGGTTCGACCCGTCCGCGTCGGCGATCCAGAGCTCGAGGCTACCGTCGTCGGGATCCTGCTGCTCGTAGGCGATCCTGGTGCCGTCGGGTGAGAACTCGGGATCCTCATTCACCGCGGCGTTATTGGTGATCCGCGTCCGGTTGCTGCCGTCCGGGTCCATCGTCCAGATGTCGCTCTGCCCTCCCTCGTCGCTCACGAAGATGATCTTGGTGTTGTCCCACGACCACGACGGGTCGATGTCGTTCCACCCGTTGTTGGTCAGGTTCACCAGGCCTTCGCCGTTCTCGTCGATCGCGTAGATGTCGAAGTCTCCGTCTCGATTGCTCTCGAAGATGATCGGGGGCGTCGGAGACGGGCAGGAAGTCTCGAACGTGGTCGCTACCGTCTCGTTCAGCGCGATCGTGACGGTACGAGGGTTGGGGGCGGTAATCGTACAGTTCTGCGTCTCCTCGATGAGCCTCACCTCCAGGTCGCCGGTGGGCAGGCCCGGGAAGTCGAGCGTCTCGTTGATGCCGATGGCATACGTCTGCCCACCGAAGCTCAGACCGAAGCCGTCGTCCGGGGGCGCCCCCCCGGTGGTCACCGTCGTCACCTGGAGCGATCCCTCCGAGACACAATCCACCGTGAAGCCCGGGGCTGCCGTCACAGCGTCGAGCACGACCGTGACGGTCTGCGGGTTGGCCTCTTGAACGGAGCAGTTGGCTGCGACGTCGCTCAACTCGACCTGGGCCACCTGCCCCGGAGCGAGAGAAGCGAAGACCTGCGAAGCGATCGGGTTCACCGGCACCCTGCGCGTGGTACCGGCCACCGTGAGGAGGTATCCGTCCGGATCGAGCCCCTCGCCGTTGGTGGTGATGTCGACGCTGACCGAGCCCGTTCCAGAGCACGCGATCTCGAAGACCTGCTCCGTGGTCTGGTTCGCGACCACCTCGACGCTCAAGGGGACCTCGGCCACGGGGTCGGCGACACAATTCGGGGCGACGTTGAACAGCCACACCTCATAGTGGCCGGGCGCGAAGAAGCCGAAGTCGTGGGAAAAGGATGGATCGTTCGAAAAGCCGATCGTCAGTCCATCGGCCCTCACCAGATAGCCGTCGGGGTCGACCGACTCCCCGGTGGAGCGCGTCGTGACCCGCAGCGCGCCCACGGTGCCGGTGCAGTCGAGGTAGAACGCGACCGTCTTCCCGCCCGCCCGCGGCACTTCGGCCGTGCGGGAAGGCGAACCGATGAGGAGACAGTGGGAGGGGAGGTTCGTCAGCTCGACCCGCACCGCCCCCGACGTCACATCGACGTAGACGTTGGTATTGAGCGGCAGTTCGTACGTCTCCGTAACGCCTCCGTGCGTCACCTCGGCCCGATAGGCGGTCAGCCCCGGATCCCCCTCGGTGTCGTTGAACAGAATGAGCTGGCCGACGTTGGCGCTGCATACGATTCGGAAGTTGTAGAAGCGATTGCTCCCTTCGGTTGCGCTGACCGTGATCGGATTCTGGGTGAGGGGGCTGCCCCCGGGTGGAGTCACGCTGGCCACCGTGCAGTTGTCCGCCACATCGCCGAGTCCGAGCGAGTGTGAGCCCGGATCCACATCGCGGAAGCTGATTTGCCCGTTCACCGCGACCGGTTGGGTGCGGGAGCCCAATTCGACGACATAGCCGTCCGGATCTGGATCCGCGCCCTCCGTACGCGTGTTCACGCCTACGATGGTGGTGCTCGCCGGGGCCATGGGAGAGCCACCCGAGGGGTTGTCGGGGCAGATGCCCGCCCCGCAGACGATCAGGAGCGCCAGGAGCGTGGGAATCCGGTGGCGGCTGGGAGCGGTGGACATGCGGTCGCCTCGAACGAGGAGCGGGCACCGGGCGATCCGGTGTTCGGGCCCTTTCCTCGGTAGAGCGATTTTCTGGCGGACCGGGGCTCACGGGTCGGCGCGCAGGCGCGCGGGCGCTCTTCGGTTCCACGCCCTGCGTGGACTGCACCTGCCCCCTCGAGCCTCCGGCATGGAGGCCTGGGTCAGTCCACGCGCAGCGCGTCGACCGGAGTGATGCGGGTGGCGCGACGCGCGGGGATCCAGGCGCCCCCGACGACCCCGGCCAACAGGAGTCCCGCGATCAGTGCCACCGTGCCGACGGTTGGGGTGGCGATGCCGGCGAAGCCGGCCGCCAGGGCCTTCGTTCCGACCCATGCCAGGCCGGATCCGGCCACCAGTCCGAGGACGCCCAGCAGGACGCTTTCGCGAAGGACCGCGCTGCGCACCCGGCCGGCGGTGGCCCCGACCGCCATCCGGACGCCGATTTCGCGGACGCGGCGCGAGACCGACATGGAGACGAGCCCGTAGACCCCCGTCACGGCGAGTAGCAGGGCCACGGCGCCGAACGCCGCGAAGAGGCGACTGAGGAATCGGATCCCCCCGAGATCGGCGGCATGCGCCTGCCGTAGGGTGCGCAGGTCGTGCACCGCCACGTCCGAATCGAGGCGCTTCATGACCGCCCGGATCGCCGGAACGGCCACCGCGGCATCCGCTCGGGTACGCACCAGGAATTCCATGTTTCGTCGAGCCGCCTGAGCGCGCGGTACGAGCACGAACGAGGCGGGAACGGGCCTGGCCACTCCGTTGATCTGGAGGTCGTCGACCACCCCGACGACCGTGCGCGCGACGGCCTCGTCGTGGATCGAGCGGAGCCGGCGTCCCAGGACGTCTCCCTCCCCCGACATCCGGACCGCCATCCTGCGGCTGAGGATCGCCACGGGCTCACTGGTCGCATCATCGGTGGGCGTGAAGACCCGCCCATCGATCGGAGGCACGCCGAGGGTCGCGAACCACTCGGCGTCCACCCCGATCCAGTTCGCCGCGAACTCCGGCCCATCCGGCGGCAAGGCGTCTTCCCAGGCGTAGGCGCGAGAGAGCGACAAGCCCCCCGCCCCCATCGGGAGGGCCGACGTGACCGATGCGCTTCGCAAGGCAGGGTCGGCCTCCAGAGCCGTCACGGCCTCGTCGAAGAACTGTTCGGTAGCGGCCTCGTCCGGATAACGAACGGCTGGTAGGCGCACGGCGAACGTCATGAGATCGTCGGTATCGAATCCCGGATCCGACGCCAGCTGCTGCTGGAATCCCTCGACCGCCAGGCCTGCGCTGACGAGGAGCGCCAACGAGACCGCGACTTCGGCCACGACGAGGACGCGTCGGGTCTTCGTGGCTCTGCGACTCCGACCCCCGCCTCCGCCGTCTTTCATCGACGACGCCAACGCGACCCTGGAGCCCGTCCACGCGGGGACCACACCCGCCATCACAGCCGCAACGATGCTGATCAACAGGGCGCCCCCCAGCACCATGGGGTTCAGGTGGATCTCGGCCAACGAGCGGATCTCCGGGGGCGTCGAGCGGAAGCCTCGGTCCATCGCCCACACCCCCAGGGCGGCGCCGACGAGTCCGGCGATGAGAGCCAGGACGAGAGCTTCACCCAACAGGACGGCGGCGATCCGCGCCCGCCCGGCGCCGAGGGCGGCCCGCACCGAGAGCTCGCGCTCGCGCGCCCACCCTCGAGACAGGAAGAGCCCCGAGGCGTTCATGCACGTCAGCAGCGCGATCAGAAACACCGCGGCCCCCAGGGTCCCGAACAGCTCCCCCGCCCCCTCCGCGGTGCGCAGATGGACGGCGAGAAGCTCCGTTCCCGACTCGCGGTCCTCGGAGTCCTCACCGGCGTATACCGCGCGCGACACCTCCGCGACGCGATCCGAAAGTACGGTGATGGGGAGGTCCGGGGCGATCCGCCCGACGACCTGCCAGGCGTGGTTGGAGCGGGCGCCGGCCCACTCGGGTACCGTCCCTCCCCAGCGCAAGGGCACCCACGCTTCCGCGTGTGGCGGCCACGCGCCCTCCGCCGATAAGACGCCCACCACCGTGTGCGCCTCCCCGTCGAGGCGGACCGTCCGTCCCAGGATCGAGGGATCGGCCCCGTATCGGCGTACCCATAGGGCCTCGGACAGCACGATCGAAGGCGCGGCCTGGACGGCGTGGTCGGCGTCGGCGAGGAGACGGCCACGCAACGCACTCGAACCCAGCGTCTCGAAGTACCGTTCATGGACCAGGGCGACCCGAAGCCGCTCCGGATCGGCGGCTCCCGAGACGCCGCGATCCACGATCCGGTAGAAGCTGCGCTCGGTGAACCCCGACGTCGCCTCGAGGGACTCGAAGTTCGGGTAGCTGACCGACGACCAGCCCGTTTCACGGGTGGGGTTCTGGGTGACCACCTGAACGAGCCGGTCGGCTTCGGGCAGCGGAAGCGGACGAAGTACGAGCGCCTCCGCCATGCTGAAGATGGCGGTGCCCAGTCCGATCCCGAGCGCCAGAGTGCCGACCGCAACCAGTGAATACCCGGGGCGTCGGATCAGTCCACGCCCGATCTGTCGCACATCCGTTCCCCACCCTCGCATCATCCCCTCCCTTCGTCGCAGCTGGATCGCGTGTGGGATCGCACCCAACGCGAACCGCAGAGCCCGGCGGCCGCCGGGCCGGACCCGCTCGTAGTGCTCGAGCTCAGCCGTCCACTGCCTGCGCCAAAGGGCTCGTCGATGACGCGGGACGAGTCTCGCGCTGAGGCGGATCACCCAGCGAGCGGCCACTGCGGGACCCGCCACGGTTCAGCCCGCGTCCTCGGCGGCCCGGGGGTGCCGCACGCCGTCGATGGTGACGGGTGCCAGGGCCCGGTATCGGCCGAGCGCGGCAACCAGGGCCGCCTTGCCTTCGTCGGTGATCTCGAAGTACCGGCGCGGCGGGCGCTTCTCGGCGTGGGCCACCTCGGCGTCTTCCCAGGCGGATCCCGCGAGTCCCCGCGCCTCGAGCCGCTCGAGGGCCGGGTAGACCGTACCGCTCGTGAGCCCTGTCTGCTCGAGGATGTCGAAGCCGTATCGGTGTCCCCGCGCCAAGGCGTGGAGAACCATGACCGTCCCGACCGACAATCGTCGCTTTTTCGCCATCCCAGCCCCCCCGACCGCCGACGAACCTGACCTCGAACTCATGTGTGACATATGTTGAATAACAACATACATCGATTATCGACGTTGCACCATCCCCTTTGACCTGGCGCCCTGCATCGTCACGACCTCGCCACCACTCTGCCACGGTTCGTTTCACCCCGTTGTGGGCGTCCGCGTCGTCGCTCGATGTTCACGCGCACTGACCCGTCCACTGACCCCGGCCGAGCCCATGGACCGTCGCAGCTTCCTCTCGGACATCTCCCGCTACGCCTTCCTGTGCGCCGCCGTCCCCGGGGATTGGCGCGTGGTTCGGCGTCCGATCTTCCAGGTGGACCCCTTCGCCCTCGGGGTCGCGAGTGGAGACCCGAGTTCAGACGCCTGCATGATCTGGACGAGGCTGGCGCCGGAGCCCTTCGCACCGTTCGGCGGAATGGACGGCACCCGCACCTCCGTGCGCTGGGAGGTCGCGACCGACGAAACCTTCCAGCGGGTGGTTCGACAGGGCTCCTACGTCGCGGCTCCCGAACTCGGCTACTCCGTGCACGTCGATGTGCCCGGGCTCGAGCCCGGTCGCTGGTATCACTACCGCTTCATGGCAAACGATGCCGTGAGCGCCGTCGGTCGCCTCCGGACGGCGCCCGACCGCGGACAGAACGAAGATCTGAACTTCGCGTTCGCGTCGTGCCAGAACTGGGAGCAGGGCCACTTCACGGCCTACGAACACATGGCCACGGAAGACCTCGACCTGGTGGCCCACCTCGGCGACTACATCTACGAGTACGCGGGCCGAGACCGGGTGCGCCGGCACCACGGGTTCGAGATCGTCACCGTCGACGACTATCGGAATCGATACGCGCAATACAAGTCCGACCCGGCTCTCCAGGCGGCACACGCGATCTGCCCGTGGATCGTGACGTGGGACGACCACGAGGTCGACAACAACTATGCAGGTCTCGTGGGCGAAAACGTGTTCGAGAGCGAAGAACAGATGTACCTCCGGCGCGCGGCGGCCTACCAGGCGTGGTGGGAGCACCAGCCGGTTCGCGTACCCCGGGTGCGCTCCTGGGCCGACCTGACGATTCGGAGGGAGGTCGAGTGGGGTGGCCTCGCCCACATCTGGGTCCTCGACACCCGCCAGTACCGCAGCGACCAGAGCTGCGGGGACCGCACACAGGCGGTGCCGTGCGGCGACTGGGGCGATCCCTCGCACACCCTCCTCGGCGATGCCCAGGAGCGCTGGCTGGTCGACGGAATGGCCCGCTCACGATCGCGCTGGCACGTGCTCGCGCAGCAGGTCATGATGGCGCCCTTCGACGCGGACCCCGAGCAGGGCGTAGTCACGTCCGTGGACCAGTGGAGCGGCTACCCGGTGGCGCGGGACCGACTCCTGTCCGCGATCGCCGGCACCGCGCCGGGGCGCACCGTAGTGATCACGGGCGATATCCACTCGAACTGGGTGAACGATCTGCGGTCGGGGTTCCAACGACCGGACCGGCCCGTGGTCGCCACCGAGTTCGTGGGCACGTCGATCTCGTCGGCGGGAGATGGTCAGGAGCAACCCGAACGCGTGACGCTCGCGCTGCCGGACAACCCCCACCTGCACTGGCAGAACTCGCGCAGGGGGTATGTCAGGTGCCGCGTCACGCCGACCGACTGGACGACCCACTACCGGACGGTCGACTATGTGAGCCGGCCGGGCGCGGCGCTGAATACCCCGACCATGTGGCGGTGCGAGTACGGGCGCCCCGGCGTCCAGCGGGCGTGAGGCTCGGGATGGGTTGCCGGCGGCCCGACTGCTGGCGCCCCGATCGCCCGAGACCCAGACTACGGTCCCCCACGGCGGCGGATCTGCGTCGCCCCGCACGACCCCACGACTCACGCAAGACCCCGGAACCCACCCATGAACGACCTTCGTCGCCTCCCTCCTTCCCGCATCACGGCTGTCGTTGCCGCAACGATCCTGATCCTGACGGCGCTTCCACTCCTCGCGCACGACCTGTTTCTGCGACCGGACGACTTCTTCGTCACTCCAGGCGAATCGGTTCGCGTGCGCGT
Organism: Longimicrobiales bacterium; assembly: GCA_028279425.1. Taxonomy (GTDB): domain Bacteria; phylum Gemmatimonadota; class Gemmatimonadetes; order Longimicrobiales; family Gaopeijiaceae; genus Gaopeijia. The sequence goes on from JANQNV010000105.1 coordinate 7,642, forward strand.
GCTCAACGGCAACTACGAGCGCAGCGAGGCGTCGGTGACCTACGATCGCGTGCTCGACTTCTCGATGGCGGGCCCAGGGGGCCGCTCACCGATCCCCGGTGAGATCTGGGAAGTGCGTGGCGACACGAGCATGTTCAGCCTGTCGATCGAGACGGAGGGAACGACGGCCGTCGCGGTCTCCACTGCCCCGCGCGTGCTGGCTCTGGAAGCCGACGCATTCAACCGGTACCTCGAGTCGGACGGTATCCCGGATGTGCTCGAAGCTCGGCGCCAGTCGGGAGAACTCGACCGCGACGTGGAAGAGCGGTACGCCAAACACGTGAAGGCCATTCTCCAGGTCGGCGACGAGCAGACCAGCGGCTACGACCGCGTCTTCGGCTACCCTGCCGAGCTGATCCCCTTGCAGAACCCCTACGCGGTTGGAGCCGGGGGTGAGCTGGCGGTACGCGCGCTCGTGGACGGGAAGCCCGTGGCGAATCAGCTCGTGGTCGCTGGGGGGAGGAACCCTTCGGGCGCCCGTCTTCCGGTTCAGAACGTTCGTACGGACGACGAGGGGGTCGCCCGGATCCGACTGGCCAGCGGCGCGTGGTACGTGAAGTTCATCCACATGGTGCCCACGCCGCACGACGCCGTGGACTACGAGTCGAAGTGGACGACCTTGACCTTCGGGGTGCGGTAGGTCGAAACACCCGGGCCGCGGTGGCCGCGAGGTCAGGCCGCCCCGACCTCGCGGATGACGTGCCGCACGAGATCTGCCAGGTCGACGGGGCGTCCGGGGGCATCCATCGCGATGGCGCCGTCGTCGATCGACGGCGCCGGCTCGTCGGAGTCCGAGTCGTCGGGACCGCCGTCTCGGACCAGGATCGCCCCGACCTCGTAGCGACGGGCATCGCTCCCTGCCTCGGCCCGACCTCCGGTGGAATCGGGCTCCCCGACCGACACAGGTTCGGGCGAACCCTCCTCGCGAGGCGCACGGATCAACACGATCCGCGGGATGGTCACGGGATCTTGCCTCAGGCCCAGGAGCCCCACCTCGACTTCGACCCGGGCGATCTCGGGGAGGCCCGGAAGTTCGACCTCTTCGACCGACATCGAGCCGCGCAGCGGAAGGGTGATCGACCCGAAGCGAGCCCCGGGCCCAGCCACCTCGTGGAGTGCGCGCGTGAGAGGCCCCTTCACGAAGAGACCGAAGACGCGAGGTGCCAGCAGCACGACGTTGGCCGCCAACCCCACCCCGAGGAGCACGACGATGTGGACGATGCCCAGCTCATCTCCGACATGGGCCAACGCCAGTGAGCCTGCGTCCCAGGGCATCAAGCTCCCCCCCACGGCCGCGCGACGCGCTCCTCGGCGGTCAGCTCCACGGCGTCCAGCTTCCACCCCTCTGCATCCGCTCGGACGGTGACGCGCCCCGTGTAGAGGTTCTCGCGAAGGTGCACGTGCACCAGATGCGCGACCCGGGCACTCACCGCCCACTCCCCGGTCCATGCGAACGCGGCGCCCGGGCCAGGAGCCTCGCCGACCACACCGCCCGGGGCCACCACGACGTCGAGGACGGAGACCTCATCGACGTCACCCGCCCCGGAGACGAGCCCCCGTCGGTTCTCCAGGAACAGAGTGGGAAGGAGATCCCCGGTCACCGTTTCGGCCAAGCGGTCGTAGAGCGCCTCTTCTTCGGTGAGATCGAACGCCTCGTAGGTGTCGGTGAGGAGCTGGTCCACGATGCGATACGCGTCCGAATCCGAGGGAACGCTGCCGGCCTGCAGGGGAAGGGCCACGTGGAACACCCCAAAGGGAAGTAGAAGAAACGCTCCCACGGCATACCACCGGTGAAGCCCCCGGGTCCGACCCTGGATGCCCAGCTCCTGCACAACCCGTCGGCGGCGCGGCCGAATCAAGAGGGCGACGATGCCCAGCACGACGGCGACGACGGGGATGGGCAGTCGCCCAAAGGCGAGGTCGGCCCGGACCGATTCGGTGAGCGGGCCCAGGTAGTCCGGAAGGCGGATCGCCACCGCGAGTGCGAGCGCCGCGAGGGACACGAACCGCAGAGCGGTGGGCCGCGTGGCCTCCGGCGTCGCCCCGACCGCATGGGCCGCGAGCCAGCCCAGGAGGAGCGCAGCAGCCCCGCTGCCGAGAGCCGAGCTCGACGCGGCCGCACCCGAGGGGAGGCCTTGTGCCGAGAGGTGGAGACCGACCGCAACGCTACCCAGGGCGGCCACACCGAGCAGCGCTCTGCCACGCCCTCGCGCCCGGCCCCCGCCGGTTGCGCCGAGCCCAAGGAGACCCGCAGCGAACAGGCAGGCGGCCACGACCGTCCCGCTCGCGAAGGTGCTCGGATACCCGGCCCAACCGTTGGTAAGCGGCACCACCAACCCGATGACGAGGAGCAGGCCCGCCGTCGCGAGCCTCGCCGTATCCAGCCGAAGGCGGGTGAGAGCGAGGAGGAGCCCGAGCGCCAGGGCGAGCACACCGACGTCGAGACGAACGCCGGACACCTGCATGGGAAAGGCGACCAACGCGGAGTAGGCCAATGCAGCGATGCAGGCGACCCCTGCGACGGCGACGCCCCAACCGAATGCGTGCCGGCTCGCGACGGCCGCGAGACCCCATCCCACCGCGATCATCGGCGCGAGGGCGAGCCCCGCTCCCACACCCCCGGCGAACGACCCTGCGACGCCGCTACCGCCGTCGATCCAGCCACCTGCCTGCGCAACGACCGGCGCGAACGTCCCGCCGAACAGGAGTCCCAACAGCCCGAACAACACCAGGGGAGATCCCGTGACCCGGGCCGCAACGGTGCGGCGTCCGGAGAGTGCCCATGCAAAGGCGAGGGTCACGACGGCGAGGAGAGCCAGTATCTCTGCCACCCCGAACGCGGTCGTCGGCCCGCCAGTACCCGCGGTCCATCGACCGAGCCCGTAGCCGCCGCCCATCCCGACCACACCCCAGGTCAGCGCCATGGCACCCGGCCCGAGCCAACCCGCAACAACACCGAGCAACCAGAGCGCCGGTAGGCGGAGCACATCCGTCAGGCCGGACAGGAATCCCGCACTGGCAGACCCGCCCCCCTGGGCGCCCGCCAGGTCGATCGCCAGTTCGCCGCCGTCGAACATCGAAACGAAGGCCGACCCGTCGAGGCGACGAAGCTCCAGGTCGCCTGCAACGCCCGCGGGGGCCGACACCTCCAGGACGTCGTCCAGGAGCGCTACGCCCGTCGCGCACTGCAGCGTGCCGCGCACGACTCGCCACGAGCGATTCGCATCGCCGCCGTCGCCGCTGAAGACCGGTACGACGGCCTCCGCGTCGCCCGCGCCGCAGGCGGAGTTCAGACGAACCCCGTCGTCGCCCGTCCCCGGGGGCACGAGGAGCGTGAGGGCGTAGCTCCCGGTTTCGGTCTCCTCTACGAAGACCGACGCGGAGCCCGACCAGGGATCCTCCGGACGGACCGACCACCCCTGGGGTTCGCCGCCCGGAGCGCCCGCCGGCGAGACCGCGTCGGGCCCCTCTCCCGCCCCGCTGCCCCCCGCCAGTAGCGCGCGGGCGGCGCGCGACAGAGTGACCGGATGCCGTGAAGCAATCTCGGCGAGGAACTGGTTGCGGGAGGCCAATCGCTCCGACGCCCGAACGTCGGCCCGAGCGACCACCAAGAGTCGCTGGAGAGCCGGGTCGGTCGTCCACTGGGGATCTCCGGCCGGGGGGAGCGCTCGCTCCGCGGGGATCAACTCCCCATACCGGTCTCGCCGGAACTCGGCGAACGCGATCACCTCGGCGTCGGAGAGTGGAGCCGCGAGCCAACGCGCAGAAGCGACTCGCTGCAGGTGGCCCACGGAGGCCTCGGTCCCCGCCGGGTCCGAGACGAGTCCGCGAACGGCGGCCTCACGAGCCAGCACGTCCGCGTCGATCCTCGACTCGAGGGCCCGCGCCAGTTCCGAAGGCCGCGGAGGCCGCCCGAGCCGCGCGGTTTCCGACGCACCGACGGATTGGAGGTAGGAGGCGTCGACCACCAGCCGCCCCTCGCGGTCGGGCGGCTCCACGGGCCCGATCCCGACGACCGCCACGAGCCCGACCACGATACCGGACGCGACGGCGCCGACGAGGCGGGTTCCGAGGGAGCGGGACATGGGGTACGGGGTGCCTTGATCTACCGGCGGACGGGCCGCAGACTGCTCGTCCAACGTACACGGGACGCAAGCATCATGATCGAAGCACAGGGCGTCGAGTTCAACTATCCGGCCGGGTCCTTCGCCCTCCGGCTCACCTCTCTCGGCATCGCCGAGGGGGAACGGGTCGCGGTCGTGGGACCCAGTGGGGGAGGCAAGACCACGCTGCTCCATCTCATCGCCGGAATCCTCCCGCCCGATCGAGGTCGAATCCGCGTCCACGGCATGGAGCTCACGGAGTTGGGGCCCGATGATCGTCGCGATCTCCGACTGTTGAAGCTCGGGCTGATCTTCCAGGACCTCGAACTCCTCGAATACCTCGACCTGCTCGACAACGTTCTGCTTCCCTACCGCGTGTCCCCCTTCCTGCACCTCGATAGGGAGGCGAAGGCGCGAGCCGCCCACCTGCTCGAAGCGGTCGGTCTCGGCGCGCGCCTCAACGACCGCCCTGGGCGGCTGTCGAGGGGGGAACGACAGCGTGTCGCCTTCGCGCGCGCGCTGTCCACGCGACCTTCGCTCGTCCTCGCCGACGAGCCCACGGGCAACCTCGACGGCGCAACGCGTGATCGGGTGGCCGCGCTCCTGTTCGACCACGCCGAGCAGTCGGGGGCCACCCTCGTGGTGGTCACGCACGATCCCGAACTCGTGGATCGGTTCGATCGCGTGCTCGACGTCCGGGAGCTCCCGTGAGGGACGTCCTGTACCTCGCGACGCGGTATCTCCTCCACAATCGTGGAACCACCCTCGTGCTCGTCGGCTCGGTCGCCCTGATCCTCTTCGTACCGGCCGCGATGTACGTCGTCGTGGGGGGCGCGGCCGACGTTCTCGAAGAGCGAGCGGCACGGACCCCGCTCGTCTTCGGCGCACGGGGAAGCGCAGTGGATCTCACGTTGGCCACACTCTACTTCACGGAGCCAGCCGTGGGCCCGACGTCGTATGCCGAGGTCGAAGCCCTGCGCGAAGGCGGGCTGGCCGAGGTGATTCCTGTGCACCTCCGATTCAGCGCCGAGGGGGCAAGAGTGGTCGGCACCCTGCCGGAGTACTTCGGGTTCCGACGTCTCGAACTGGCGGAGGGCCGTCGTTTCGCCGTCCTCGGCGAGGCCGTTCTGGGCGCGGCCGTGGCCGAGGCCCTCGGCGTCGGGGTGGGCGGATCCGTCGTGTCGACCCCGGCGGGAGCGTTCGACGTCGCGGGGAGCTTCCCCCTCCGCATGAGCGTGGTCGGCGTCCTGGCGCCCACGGCCACCCCGGACGACGAGGCGGTATTCGTGGATCTCCGCACGACCTGGGTTCTCGAAGGCATCGCCCACGGACATGACGACGTCGCCGAGAGTGACACGACGACCGCCGAGAGCGGCGACCAGACGAGCCTCGTCGCGAATCCGTCGCTTCTCCCCTACACGGAGATCACGCCCGACAACGTCGACTCGTTCCACTTCCACGGAGACCCGGGCACCTTTCCGGTGGACGCCGCGGTCGTGGTGCCAGGCAACGCTCGCTCCGCAACGCTGCTCCGCGGCCGCTTCGAGGGCGGTGAGCGCCCCACCCAACTCGTCGTCCCCCTCACCGTCGTCGACCAACTCGTCGACACGATGTTCTCCGTGCGAGACGCCATCCTGGTGCTGAGCGCCGGGTTGGTCGCCGCCACGATCGCCACGGCCGGGCTCGTGTTCGCGCTCTCGTTGCGCCTGCGCGCGTCGGAGCTCGACTCGATGCGTCGGATCGGGGTCGGTCGACAGAGGCTCCGGGCGATTCTCGCGACCGAGCTCGGCGCGGTGCTGGTGGCCGCGGCCCTCCTCGCGACCGGTGCCACCGCCCTCGCCAGCCGGTTCGGCGGACAGCTCATACGCTGGTTGACCGGGTGAAGCCACCCGGCGCATGCGCTTGCCCACACAGGACCCCTTCATCACGATGAGGCGTCCCACGATCCCCACACACTCCCCGCAAGGCCCGTCATGACGCGTGCTCCCTTCCTCAGGACCCTGATCGTTCCACTCGCGGGCCTACTCGCCGTCGGCTGCTCGGACGAGCCACAGGAAACCGAATCCGCGGAGCCGGCCGTGGTCGAGCCGACCCTGTCGGTGTTCACGACCACCTACCCGCTCCACTACTTCGCGACCCGTATCGGAGGCGAGCGCATCGAGGCCCGCTTCCCCGCACCCGACGGGGTCGATCCCGCGGAGTGGTCGCCCCCCGCAGAGACCATCCTGGCCTATCAGGAAGCCGACCTGATTCTGATGAACGGCGCGGGATACGAGGGGTGGACGTCCACCGCTTCGCTCCCGGCGGGTGGCATCGTCGACACCTCGGCCGGGCTCGGTGACGATCTCATCGCCATGGAAGATGCCGTCACGCACAGCCACGGGCCGGACGGGGAGCACACACACGAGCGCACGGCCGCCGTGACGTGGCTCGACCTCGGGCTCGCGGAGCGTCAGGCCGCAGCCGTCCGCGATGCACTCATGGAGCGCGACTCGGCCGGAGCCTCCACCTACGCCGAAGGATTCGAGAGCCTGGCCCAGGACCTCCGCGCACTCGACGCGCGGTTGGAGTCGGTGGCAGCCGGCGCCTCGGGACGCACGCTCGTCGGGACCGTGCCGGGGTACGAGTATCTCGCCAGGGCCTACGGGATCACCTTCGAGGGAGCCGCGCTGGATTCGGGCGACATCACGGGACACGACTTCTGGCACGAGGTGGAGCACGCGCTCAGCCACGGCGCCGAGAAGACGATCCTGATCCCGGTCCCGGTAACCGACGCGATCACCGCGCAGCTCGAAGACATGGACCTCGAGGCGATCGTCTTCGATCCGATGGGGGGCCGGCCCTCCTCCGGCGACTTCCTCTCGGGCATGACCGCCAACATCGACCGGCTCGAGGCCGGCCTCGGGGCTCGTTAGCGCCCCGAGCCGGCCTCCTCCGTCGAGCGCACCGTCGGATAACTGATCCCCAGCTGCTCGAGATAGGTGTCGTAGCGCGACTCGTCGTAGTAGTAGGGCTCGAGCAGCGGTTTGAAGAGGCGCATGATGTCGGTGTTCAGGTCGATCGGCGGTGGGTCGTCGGCGTCGATGAAGGGCGTGTAGGTATGGCGGGCGCCCTGCTCCTCGGTGAAGTAGGTCCACGCCCGATCGACCAGGCTCGGCTGCAGGAAGAGCTGGAGCGTCGTCCGCGCCATCACCCGCGCACCCGTCACGGCGCCCTTGTGTGCGATCGGGGTCGCCATCGCCACGCCGTTCGACCAATGGTGGCCCGGTAGCCCTGGCACGTTGGCGGGGAAACGCAGGGTCACGGTCGGCACCGTCCACGAGATGTCGCCGATGTCGTCGGATCCTCCGGAGCGACGCACCTCGGGAGGACCGCTCACGCCCGACACCGAGGTGGGAAGGCCCGAAGGAATCGACCCCATCTCGCGCTGGATCGCCGAGGCCAGCGTCTGGTCGTCTTCGGTCCACTCGGGGAGGCCGACCTCGGTGATGTGCTCCCCCATCGTCTCGGCGATCACCCGGTTGAAGTGGCGTGGATACGCCGTGCCGAGGATGCGCCAATCGAGCTCGGTGTCGGTCATCATCGCCGCGCCTTCGGCCATGCGCACACCGATATCGAGGTTCCGCTGGATGGCCGCCTGCTCCATTTCGCGGAAGTAGTACCAGACCGACGCGCGCGACGGCACGACGTTCGGCTGGTCACCCCCATCCGTGATCACGTAGTGGGAGCGCTGGTTGGGTTGCAGGTGCTCGCGGCGGAAGTTCCAACCCACATTCATGAGCTCCACGGCATCGAGCGCGGATCGACCCCGCCACGGAGCCCCTGCGCCGTGCGCCGCCTGGCCCGAAAACGTGAACTCGGCCGAAACGAGCCCCGTACCGTTCGCCTGGCCCCAGGTGACCGAGAGGTTGTTGCTGACGTGGGTGAAGAGGGTGGCATCGATCTCGTCGAAGTACCCGTCCCGGACGAACCAGGCCTTGGACGCCACCAACTCCTCCGCCACACCCGGCCAGAGCACGATCGTACCCTGGATGCCCTCGCGCTCCATCACGTTCTTGAGAGCGAGGGCCGCAACGATGTTCACCGCCTGGCCGGAGTTGTGCCCCTCACCGTGCCCAGGAGCACCCGCCACGATCGGGTCTTCGAACGCAACACCGGGCTTCTGATTCGACTTCGGGATCCCGTCGATGTCGCTTCCGAAGGCGATCACCGGCCGGCCGGAACCCCACCGGGCGAACCAGGCCGTGGGGATGCCCGACTGACCGGTGTCGACCGAGAAGCCGTGCTCCTCCAGCAGTGGCACCAGGTAGTGGAGCGTCTCGAATTCCTGGAAGCCCAGTTCCGAGAAGCTGAAGAGCTTGTCGACGATGACCTGAGCCAACTTCGACATCGACTCGACCTCGGCGTCCACCTCGGCCACGAGAGCGGTGAGGCGCTCCTGTTCCTGGGCGGAGGCCTCCCACGCCGTGTCTGCGATGATGGGTACGTAGGTGCGCTCCTGTGCGTCGAGCGGGGTGAAGGCGAAGAGACCGAGGGCCCCGGGGAGCCATCGGCGGAGGGTCGAGCGCGTCATCGGATACCGTGGGATGGGTGGTGCGTGAGGGGGACGCCGGCGTGGCGGACATTCGGCCCCCAACGGATACGGCCGCACACAGCCGGCCACAACCACCCCTCTGGCACCCTCCCGTAGAACCGCCTCCCGTCAGTCCTCGGCGAAGGCCGCGAGCTCCTCTTGCCGAACCCGCAGCAGAGGGCTGGGCGTGTCGATGAAGCTACGTACTTCGCTGGGCAGCCCGAGCTTGCGGTCGTCGTTGCGCGTCAGTGTATCGGCGGCCAGGCCACCGGCCACGATGGCGAAGAAGAAGCCGAATACCGCCGCAGCGAACATGCCGGCCACGACGCCCCCGACGGACGTCGCCACGCCGGGCAGACCCATCGCCCCGGCCACTCCGTACGATCCGCTGAAGAGCAGCGCCGTGCGCCAAAGGCTACCCGACGCTACTCGGGTCGTCGTGCCCCGACGAAAGCTCTCGGGAGAGAGCTGCCTCCAGCCGAAGAAGAACCCCCAGCCCACGAGGATCCCGCCAAGGCACGACAGGATCGGCCCGACCCCTCCCTGGATGCCCCACTGGAGCAGAGCCGCCAGCACACACGCCGCGAACGTCGCGGCCGAAAGGGCCCACGAGAGCGCCCCGGACGCGAAGCCTCGTGCCGCGTAGGCACGCAGCGCGGCATCGAACGTCCGACTGAAATGCACCGACTCGAGTACGTTGCCGTGGCGGATGAACTCACGACGTCGCGCGAAGTCCGATCGGTCCCGCCGCACGAATCTCGAAGACCTGGGCTTGGCGAACAGCAAGTCCTCACCCACGCCGAGCACCAGATAGCGTTCGCCCTCCTCGCGCCGAGGACTCACCACGTCACCGTGGAAGATGGGGGTCCCGGAGGGAGTCCGCAGCGGGAGCGCGCGCACCTGTACCGTGTGTTGAATCTCTTGCCCCGAGTAGGCCGCCCCGGTCCGGGACCACATCATGCTGGACCCGAACCGTTTGCCGAATCCGACGGGCCGCTCGCCCTGATAGAGTCGCCACACGGCCTCTTCATCGGTGATGTAACTGCCGGGCATATGGTTCACTGCGAGCCTCGCAATCGTTACTGAGTCGGAGCGACCGAGGCGCATGCGTTTCGTCTCGGGACCTTCGGGGGGCGCGTAGTACTCTCCGCAGGCGACGATGCTCCACCGATACGCCCGAACCGGCCGCTACACGCCGAACTGGCGCAGATGGTGGTCCATGTGTCTCCACGCGTACCGGCCGGCCATGCCTCGCGACATGCGGCCCCACACCGGGTGCACCGGGAGGTCGCCGTCGGTCGCGATGTAGCGGTCGAGGAGGCGCTCCAGCTCCGCCACATCCTCCGCGAAGTCCCCCGGCGGCGTGCCTCCACCCCGCGCCTGGTCCAACTCCCGCGCCGTCTTCGCCCCCTTCGGGAGCGGGAACGGCAGGGTGAACGCCACGAAACGGATCAGGTAGCGGAGCGGCCCCAACGGCGGAACCGTCACCTCCCTCTCTCCGAAGCCGACGCGAAAGGAGTCGACCAGGTGCACGACCGCCTGGTGAGCCGTCATCCGCCCCCACCCCCCCACCGCATCCGGTCGCAGTCGACCCAGGCGGTCCTTGAGCCCCCGAGCGGCGGAGGGATCGAACACATCGGACACGATATCGCAGCTCCGGCAAATGGTTGAGTCGGCAGGAGGCAGCCTACCCCAGCGATGCGAATCCGCGCCACCGGCGCGGAAGCGAGCCCCCCCAGCGATGCGCCCGCGCCACCGGCGCGGAAGCGAGCCCACCCCAGTGCCCACAAACGACCGGAGCCCGCACCACGGCCCCGGAAGTCGGGAGCCCCGTGGGGGTGCTGTACGGGACGGTCCACGCCGCAGGCGTGGAAGC
>JANQNV010000110.1 GCA_028279425.1 Longimicrobiales bacterium
TGTCGTTTCCGACCCGGATCTACGAAGACCACCACGAAGTGCCCGCGGTCACCCTGCAGTTGGCGCCGATCGCATTCCGAACGCTGGAGCGGCAACCGGTGCTGCCCCCCGGCATCGATCTCGATGGGCTGCCCAAGCCCGCGCTGCGCGCCTTCTGGTGGGCCGTCGACCGGATCGGAGTCGATCCCCTCGCACGTACGGCGCTGCACGACTTCTTTCGCAGCCGCGGCCAACGGCCCGAGAGGCGGCTGTTCCGGGATTGGATCCACTCCCCCCGGCGCGTCCTCGGCCTCTTCCCCGAGTGGTTCGGACCTCCGCAGCCGGACTGGCCGCCGCAGCTCCGGCTCGTCGGGTTTCCTCTCTTCGACGGCTTCGCAGAGGCCCGACTCGACGCCGGGCTGCACGACTGGATGACGGAGGACCTCGCCCCGGTGGTGTTCGCCCCCGGCTCCGCCAATCGTCAGGCACCCCGATTCTTCGAGGTCGGCGCCGAAGCCACCTCCCGGCTCGGTCGAAGAGCCCTCTTCGTGACGCCGTGGCCCGAACAGCTACCCCGCCCGCTGCCCGACCACGTTCGCCACCTCGATCGAGCGCCGTTCAGCGCCCTGTTCGCCCTCAGCGCTGCCGTGGTTCACCACGGAGGCATCGGCACGACGGCTCAGGCCCTACGGGCCGGCGTTCCCCACGTCGTGCTCGGCGGAGCCTTCGACCAACCCGACAACGCCGCCCGTCTCGAGCGGCTGGGCGTGGGACGCCGGATCCGGCCGGGGCGCCTCAGCCCGGCCAGGCTGACGGCGGCGCTTCACGCCCTCCTGGACGACGAGGGAGTCGCGGGACGGACCGCCGAACTGGCGGCGAGGCTACGGGCGGACGGCGATGGTGCCCTCCAGCGGGCCGCCGACGAGGTCGAAGCCGTAGCCCGCGGAGCAGACTCGCTCACGACGTAGGGTCGAGCACCTCGGCCAAGTCGGCGAGTGCGACGACCACGGCCCACGTCTCGATGGGGCGCGAGGCGAGCCGCACGGTCACGCGCAGCGAATCACCCACCACCAGCGGCCTGGACAGCCCCTCGAGCATGGCATGGTCTCCGCCCGGTCGCAGTCGGAGCGATTCGCCCGCCTCGATTCGTAGCGCGCCGGCGATGGGCTCCATGCGCATCATGCCGTCGAGCTGCCGCGTGCGATGGAGCGACACATCGCCCACCCCTTCGACCTCGACCCCTTCGAGGGCATCGCCCTCCGGACCGGCGCGAACCGTCAGGTACAGCGCCGCTCGATCACCCATCACGGGTTCACCGATCACGACGGGGCCATCGATGCCCGACGCTGCAGGACCGCAGGCGGCGGTCAGCGCGACGCAGACCAGCGCCACCGTCGCGCGTCGCCTCGCCTCGGCGCGGTCCTCGCGTTCGCTCCGCCCGACCCAGCGAAAGAACAGGATCGTGATCGAGGTCCACAGGACAGCCGCTCCACCGAGCTTCATCAGAAGGCCCGACACGAGCTGGTCTTCGCGCGTCGAGAGGAACCCCACGGGAGGGGCGAGTTCGAAGGTGGCGTACACCGGCACCTCCGAGAAGGTGAGGAAGGCGAAGACGCCCGTGTTCACCAGAGTCGCCGCGATGAGGTATCCCATCTTCACCGGCTCCTGCAGCCACTCCCGGTGCGGGAGCGCCACAGCGACCGGCCACCAGAAGACGAGGCCTGCCGCGAGCCATAGCATGTCGAGCAGGAACGACCCGCTCTGCCCGGCCATCAGACGGTCCACCACCGCCGGCCAATGCGTGTAGCCCATGATCACGGCGAACACGGCCAGGGCCGTGATCGGATGCCCGAGGACGCGCACCACCCTACCGACCCCGGGGGGCGCCACGAATCGGTCGAGCGCGCCGCGAGGCACGCCCAGCAGGAGCAACGGCGGCGCAGCCACACCGATCAACAGGAACTGCACCATGTGTACACTCGCCAGATACCCCGATCCCAGGGCACCCACGGGCCAGTCGAGCGCCACCCAGAGCATGAGGAGTCCCACCGCGGCGAACCCCTGTCGGACACGGGGCCGAAAGACCGGGTCGGACTCGGGGAACCGCCGGTGCATCACGGCGAAGCCCGAGCCGAGAAACGCGATGAACAACCAGACACCCGGATAGGGCGTCCACGTCCAACTCCACGCCACGTCCTGGGCCGTGCACCACCACTGCATCAGAACGACGCCTCGCCGTCGTCGGCTGTCGCACGGTCGCCGACCAGCGGCTCGCCTCGCACCAGCCGGGGCAGGTCGCGCAACCAGTCCCGCTGACGGGTCCCCCAGGGGTACGCCACCCGCGCCGTGTCGTCGGCCGCGAAGGCGAGTACCTGCGCGGCGTGGCCGACGAAGTACCCGCCGTCGGCGGTCTCTTCGTCGGGCGAGACCACCGAGACCGGGATCCCCAGTTGGCGCTCGATGGACTCGATCTCGTCACGAGTGCCGCGCAGCCCGATGAAGCGGGGGTGAAGCGCCCCCAGCCACTCCACGAGCCGCTCCCGCGTGTCTCGCTCCGGATCGGTGGTCACGAACAGCACGTCGACCTCCCGTGTGACCTCGAGGGGAAGGTCGCGGAAGACCGCCGCGAGGTTGGCCATGTGCACGGGACAGATGTCCGGACAATAGGTGTAGCCGAAGAAGACCAGGGTCACTCGCCCCGGCGTGTCGTCGCGCAGATGGAAGCGTTTGCCATCCGTCGCCTCGAGCGCGACGTCGGGTAGGCCCACCGGTGCCTCGAGGAATGCGCGGGCGGGCTCGTTGCCGCTTCCGGGCGCGGGAGGACCGCAGGCTGCGAACGACGTGGCGACCGCACACGCGGCCGCAGCGACCTGGAGTCGACGCATACTGGGGATCGAGGAACGAGGGGTCGGACAGCACCCGAGTCAGGGCCTTTCTGGTACCGCCCGGCACGCCCGCCGTTCCCGCGGCACGAGCTGACCTTGCCGAACCGTCACGCCCCGCGTTTCATGGGTGATCGCTCAGCCCCGCCCGACGGACCATCCATGGCATCACCACCCCCCACCCACCCCGCACGCGCGCCTCGGCGCGGCCCGCGACGCGGCGCGGCCATGCTCCGCGTCCTCGTGGTGCTCACCACCACCGGGATCATGGCGGAGGCACGGCCCCTGTGCGCCCAGGCCAGACCACGCTCACCGCTCCTCGACGCCACCTCCCAGCGCGCCGCAACCGACCAGCTGCTACAGGCGGTGAGCCCGGTCGACGACACGACCGTATGGGTGAGCGGGCACGGGGGCACCTGGGGACGCACGACCGACGGTGGAGTCACCTGGGAGGGCGGGGTCGTGCAAGGAGCCGAAGAGCTGGAGTTTCGAGATGTCGAGGGCTTCGACGCTCGGTCGGCCGTTCTGCTCGCCGCGGGACCCGGGGCGCGGTCTCGCATCTTCCGGACCGACGATGCGGGAGCCTCGTGGAGCCAGCAGTGGATGATGCCCGAGCCCGACGGCTTCCTCGACTGCATGGCCTTCTTCGACGCCGAGCGCGGGGTGGCGTACGGTGACGCCGTGTCGGGCCAGCTGTACCTCATCGAAACCGACGACGGCGGGCGGAGCTGGCGTAGGGTCTCCCCCGACGGCCTCCCAGCGGCGCTCGACGGCGAGGGTGGCTTCGCGGCTTCGGGCGACTGTGTACATGCGATCGACGCCGACCGCGTCGCCGTGGCGACCGGAAACGGTGCTCGTCCTCGACTGCTCCGGTCGGGCGATCGCGGGCGGGGCTGGTCCGCCAGCGATCTTCCTCTCGCCGCCGGACCGGCGGCGGGGGCCACGGCGATCGGCTTCACGAGAGGGGCCTTCGCCTGGGTCGTCGGGGGCGCGATCGGCGAGCCGCTGCCGGGACCCCGCGTCGCCCTGTCGACCGACGACGGCCGCACCTGGACGCCTGCTCCCGACCCACCGCTCGACGGCCCCCTCTACGGCGGCGCAGCCTGGTCTCACGGCGAGCGGATCCTCCTCGTGGCCACCGGTCCGTCGGGGGTGGTCGCCACGGATGATCGAGGTGAGAATTGGCAGGTGGTCGCGACCGACTCGCACTGGGCCGTCGCCCTCACACCGTCCGGGATCGGGTGGGCCGTCGGCCCGGGCGGCCGCATCACCCGGCTCGATCCGAGCCCCGTACCTCGACCTGTGGAGCCCCGGTAAATGTGTTCGATCCTGGCGATTCTCGACCTTCAGGGTGACGCCGACGGAGCGCTGCGCGAGCGCGCGTTGCGGCTGTCGCGACTCCAGAGACACCGCGGCCCGGACTGGTCGGGCCTGCACGCCGACGATCGGGCCATCCTCGCTCACGAGCGGCTGGCGATCGTCGACGTGGCCCACGGCGCACAGCCCCTCCTCGAGTCGGGCGGCGAGGCGGTGCTGGCCGTCAACGGGGAAATCTACAACCACCGCGAGCTCCGTGACGGCCTCCAGGAGCCCTTCGCCTTCACGACCGCGTCGGACTGTGAAGTGATCCTCGCGCTGTACCGCGAGCGCGACACCGCGTTTCTCGCGGACCTCAACGGGATCTACGCCTTCGTCCTCCACGATCCGACAGCCGACGAGGGTAGGGGGCGCTACCTCGTGGCGCGCGATCCCGTGGGAGTGGTGCCGCTCTACCTGGGCTGGGATCCTCAGGGTCGTCTGCACGTCG
Source organism: Longimicrobiales bacterium (assembly GCA_028279425.1). Classification (GTDB taxonomy): domain Bacteria; phylum Gemmatimonadota; class Gemmatimonadetes; order Longimicrobiales; family Gaopeijiaceae; genus Gaopeijia. The sequence continues at coordinate 4,669 of JANQNV010000110.1, forward strand.
CCTCCGAGATGAAAGCACTGCTTCCCGAATGCCCCACCGTGCAGGTCTTTCCGCCGGGCCACCTGCTCGACAGCGCGGTCAGCCCCGAACCTCGACCGTTCGTGGAGCGCCCCTGGGCCGACTACGCCCAGGTGGCCGGCGCTTCGGGAGGAGCGGCCGAGGTGCGCGCCGGACTCGAGGCCGCGGTTCGGCGACAGCTCATGAGCGATGTGCCGTACGGGGTACTCCTGTCGGGTGGTCTCGACTCGTCGATCATCGCTGCGGTCACGGCTCGCTATGCCGCCAATCGCATCGAAGACGACAGCCGGTCGGCCGCGTGGTGGCCACGGCTCCACTCCTTCTCGATCGGCCTCGAGGGGTCACCCGACCTCGCCGTGGCCGCCGAGGTCGCCGAGTACATCGACACGGTCCACCACGGCTTCACCTTCACGATCCAGGAGGGCCTCGACGCACTGCGCGACGTGATCCATCACCTCGAGACCTACGACGTGACGACGATCCGAGCCGGCACCCCCATGTACCTGCTCGCGCGTCGCATTCGAGCGATGGGCATCAAGATGGTGCTGTCGGGTGAGGGCGCCGACGAGATCTTCGGCGGCTACCTGTATTTCCATCGAGCCCCCGACCCCGAGGCCTTCCACGTCGAAACGGTGCGGAAGCTCGAGCGGCTCCACCTCTACGATTGCCTGCGGGCCAACAAGGCCATGGCCGCCTGGGGGATCGAAGCCCGCGTGCCGTTCCTCGACCTGGAGTTCCTGGATACGGCGATGGGTCTCGACCCGGCGGTGAAGATGGTCGGACCGGATGGTATGGAGAAACGAATCCTGCGCGACGCCTTCTCCGACCTCCTCCCGGAAGTCGTGTTGAAGCGTCAGAAGGAGCAGTTCTCGGATGGGGTGGGCTACGGGTGGATCGACGGACTCAAGGATTACGCCGCGTCTCGCGTGACCGAGACACAGCTCGCACAGGCGGCAACGAGGTTTCCCCACAACCCACCGGATACGGCGGAAGCCTACCTGTATCGGTCGATTTTCGACGAGCTGTTCCCCACGCCGTCCGCGGCGGCCTGCGTGCCGGGAGGGCCATCGGTCGCCTGCAGTACGCCCGAAGCGCTCGCCTGGGACGAGGAGTTGCGGACGCTGGCCGACCCGTCCGGCCGCGCGGTGAAGGGGGTCCACCAGAGCGCGTACTGACGTTCACGCGCGCTACGACCCCACGCCGAGTTCGGCGTGACAACCCGAACACTGCTCGAGGATCTCGCCGTACCGCGCGCCGCGCTCTTCGAGCCCGCGGATCCCGGGCGCGCCTCGGCCGAGTTCATGGAGCCGATCCGCGTACTGGCGGGCCTTCGCCGTGAGGGCGTCTCCTTCGAGCGATTCGTCGGCAAACACGGCTGCCCCGGCGCGCCAGGCGTCGTCGGCGTTGGAGACCAGCCCCTCCCACATGCGGTCGGCGCCCCAGCTGTGTCGGATCATGTGACCCGCGAAACCGCGGTCATCGGGCGGATCGCCGTGTCGAAAGACCGGCCCGCCACCCGACGCCTCGTGACACGATCCACAGGTGGCCGCGAGAAGGCCCGTCGCGGTCGCGGCCTCGCCGAAAGCGGGGGCGTCGCGGATCGCGCTCGCCTGGACCGTGAGTTCCTCCACCCACTCGGCGCCCTCCGGCCCGATGCCGGGGGCCGATGGCGAGGCGGCGAGGGTGCGCGCCGACACGCGAGCCGTCGGGAGGTCGCCACGAATCATCGCCGACTGGATCCGCCCGGCGTGCTCGAAGTGCAGCCACATCTGGTAGTCGGTGGGTGACCCGAGACGGGTTCCGCCGCCACAGGCGAGAGAACCGACCACCAGGGCAGATCCTACGGCGACGACGGCTCGGCGAACCGGTACGATCATGACACCTCCCTTGAGATACGGCGACGCTCCGCCTCCCCGTCGATGCGACGGGCGAGGAAAAGCTCGAAGGGAGGGGGACCTGTCTGTTACACGTTCATCGCACAGCTTGGGCCGGTGGGCGGCTCGGGGCAAGGGAACGGAAACCACCCGGCCCCATACCACGTAGGCCCCCGGGGACGACTCGAAAGGGAGGATGCGAGATGGCGACGATCGTGCGACGGATTGTCCAGGTTCTACTCAGCTGGATCAAACACAAGATCTGAAGCCCTGCACGGGCGAAGTTCGACCGGCCTCAACGACGAAGAGGGTGGACCCGTGAGGCCCACCCTCCACATCGCGGTTCCAGGACGTCGGGAAACCCGACGCCGCCGCAGATCAGGTCATGGCACGATCCGCATGGGCAGGCCCCGGGGCGTCATCAGCTTGGTGATCGGCACCATGGCGGGCTCATTCTCGCTCCCGATGTTCCCCTTCGGCAGCCAGGCATCCATGGTGTTCCAGTAGATCACGTTGTCGTTCGTCTCGGGTTCCAGCATGTGTGACACGAGGCGTCCCCGCATCTGTCCCGTACGCACGATGTAGGTGCCCGGCGGGTACTCGGCGGTCATCGAGGTCGTCTCGTCGGCCACCTGGAGGCGCACCGCGGCGGCATGATTGTACGCCCGCTCGTAGCTCACACCCTCGATCCGATAGGCCTCGACCGACAGCTCGACGGCCTCGGTCAATTCCTCGACGGCGATGCTGTTCCTGCGCAGTAGCGCCACGGCGTCGACCGCGTCCCGCGGAAGGATGTAGGCGTAGGGCCGCGGACGGGTCTTGGTGGCCACCGGCAGCGTCATCATGGAGTCGTTGGTCACCTCCATGACCCGCATCTCGTCGCTCGCGGCGGCCGCGGCCCGCTCCGGGCTGCCCCGCAGGTCGTCCCGGACCCCGATTTCGTAGGTGACCGAGTACGGCTGCGGAGCGTACTCCATCTCGACGACCACGTCGCCCTCGGCGTTCCTGCCCATGGCCACCGTCTCCATCCGAGCACGGGCCACCGTCTCCATGACGTAGTCCGCGTTGTCGCGGGCGTAGTCCAGCACGGCCTTGAACGCGAAGACGCCGGAGGGCACCCCGGTCGCCATCTCCTGCCACCCCGGCGACTCGAACAGAATTCCGATCGTGTTGACGAACCCGCTGTAGTTGCGGCCGATGCGAGCGTCGTAGCCGCCGCCGTTCCAGCGGGTTTCGGTGCCGCGGGCGTAGTACCAGGACTTGAAGCCCTCGGCGGCCACACGTTCGTCGATCGCGGGGAAGATCCCGTCTGCGCAAACCTGGGTGAGCCGCTGATCGGGCTCGGCATGCGAGGGGCACTGGTAAGTGATGTGGTAGGGAAACGCCCCTCCGTTGTGTCCATCGACGAGAATGTGCGGAGCCCAGGCGTCGGCCACGTTGCGGGCGTAGTTCGCCATGGACGGCTGCTCGCGCTTCACCCAGTCGCGGTTCATGTCGATGCCCCACGAGTTGCCGCGTGTGCCCCTCGCCGTCGCCTCGAAGCCGTCGGGATTGATCTGCGGGGCCACCACCACGACGAGATCGTCGAGAAGGTCGTAGGCCTCCGTGCCCTCGGTCGCCATCTCGCGCAGAAGCACGAGGAGCGACTCCCGCAGCGTCCGCTCGCCTCCGTGCACGTTGGCATTGAGCACGATGACCGGGCGACCCAACGCCCACGCCTCACTCGGCTGCGTGACGGCAGGTCGGCTGAACACCAGATACGGCAACGCGCGACCCTCGCGCGTCTCGCCGTACGTGCCCATCCAGACGTCGGGGCTCGTCTTCTGCACCTCGGTCAGGTAGGCCATCATGTCGGAGTACGAGGTGTACTCGGTGAAGCCCGACTGCTCGGCGGGGGTGAGCAGCTGTTGGCCAGCCGCGGCCGAAGCCGCGATGAACAGGAGCGCGACGGGCCAACCCACGGCGCGCAGGGGGGCAATTCGGGTCACGAACGATCCTCCGTTGAGATCAAGTCACGCCCGAGTATACCACCATGCCCCCGTCGGGTGGAGCGCCGACTGGTTGAACGCCCGTCGCCCCACCGCCTCCCCGTGACGCGTCGACGCACCACATCCGCCCCGAGGGTGTGGCGTCGACTCTGCACCTGCGACGGTCGTCCCACACCCCCGGACGCCCAGCGTGGCAGCGCGTTGCGGCCTTTCGCCGCATCCCGCTTCGGCACGCTTCTTTCAATCAGCCTCCGGCCTCACCCCGCTCCAGAGGCTGGTCCATGCGACGATTCGAAGGCGACGACGGCTCCGCTACGAAGGCGGGCGACGCTCCGCGTCGCAGGCCGAATTCGTGGCCGGTACGCGTCCTTCGGGTGCTCGTCCTGGGCGCCGTCTTTGCGATCCCGGGCGTACCGGCAGCCTTCGTCTTGATGCCGATGCCCCGGGGCGCCGACGGGATCACCCTCTGTATGCCCGTGGTGGGCCCGATGCAGCAGTTCGCCGAGGGGATGGAGCCCGAGCTCGAGGAAATCGTCCACATCCACGAGCGCGTTCACGCCGAGCAGTGCCGCCGGCTCGGGCCGGTCGCCTACGCCCGTACCTACCTCGACGCGGAGGGGATGATGGAACTGGAAGCCGAAGCCTTCTGCGCAGAGGCGCGCACGCTGAAGCGACGCGGCAAGGACACCGGTCCGTGGGTGTCACGGATCATCGAGACCCTCTACTTCGACTACCCGCACGGCAACGACCTCTCGTATTCCGACGTCGTGCGGATCGTGGGCGCCTGGTGCCCTCCACCCGATCACCGATCCTCCCTCCCGATCCACCCATGAATCCCCCCCGAGCCGTCACCCGGATCCGGCGAGCAATCCCGCGAGCTCCCGTTCAATGGTCTCCCAGCGTTGCATCAGGCCCTCGACCTCTGCGACGAGGCCGGCCCGCTCCGTCTCCAACGAGGAGATCGCGTCGGGGGACGAGCGCTCGTAGAAGTCCGCTTCGCAGAAGAGTGCGTCGATCTCCGCGAGGCGCGCCTCGTCGACGCTGATGCGTGCCGTCACCTCGTCGGCCTCGCCCTGGAGTTCCTTCCGCCGCCGCTCGAGAGTGTAGGCCGACATCCCGGAGGTGTCGCGGCGTTTGCCTGCTGAGGCAGCACCGTCGCCGCTCGACTTCTTGCGGGCGCGCTTGCCTTCACGACGGGCCTTGAGCACCACGGTATCGGCGTCCAGATGGTCGTCGCCGCACGCGTGGACGTATTCCGTGTAGGTGCCCGGATAGTCGAGGATCCCATCGGGGCGAATCTCCACGACGCGCGTCGCGAGGCGGCTGACGAACCAGCGATCGTGTGACACCAGCACGAGTGTGCCGTCGAAGGCGGCGAGGCCCTCCACCAGCGCCTCGATCGATTCGAGATCGAGGTGGTTCGTCGGCTCGTCGAGGACGAGGACGTTGGGGCGTTCCAGAGCGATCCGAGCGAACACGAGGCGCGCCGCCTCGCCACCCGAGAGGGCGCCGAGCCGCTTCTCCCCCTCGTCGCCGCTGAACAGCATCATGCCGAGGTGTCCGCGCACGAAGCCGCGGTCCCTCCCCGGACAATAGTCCCACAGCCACTCCTCGATGGTACGATCGATTCCCGCGAGCTGCTCGTGGTGGTCCTGCGCGAAGTATCCGATGTGCGTTTCGTGGCCCCACTCCACCTCACCTTCATCGGCCGCGACGTCGCCCATGGCGATCCGGAGCAGCGTCGACTTGCCGATCCCGTTGGGTCCGATCACTGCGAGCCGATCTCCCCGGCGTACCTCGAGGTCGACCCCGTGCAGCACCCGGTTCCCGTCGTAGGACTTCACGATGCCCTCGAGGGTGAGGACCCCTTTGCCACTCGGCCTACGGGGCTCGAAGCGGAACTTCGGATACCGGCGCGAGCTGCCAGGGAGGGCCTCGAGTTCGCCGGCCTTCTTCTCGATCATGCGTAGCTTGCTCTGGGCCTGCCTCGCCTTACTCGCCTTGGCCCGGAATCGGTCCACGAACTCCTGGTGGTGGGCGATCTCCTTGGCGCGGCTCTCGATTTCCTTCTCACGGCGCTCCCGCTCTTCGCGCTTTGCGTCGACGAAGGCGGAGTAGTTGCCCTTGTAGAGGGTCACGGTCTCGTAGTCGACGTCGAGAATCCGAGTCGACACGTTGTCGAGAAAGCGATGGTCGTGCGAAATGACGACCACCGGGCCCGCGAAGTCGGTCAGAAACGTCTCGAGCCACCGGATCGAGAGGATGTCGAGGTGGTTGGTCGGTTCGTCGAGAAGAAGCGCGTCGGGAGCCGCCGCGAGCACCTGCGCCAGCAAGACCCGGAGTTTGAATCCCCCCGACAACGTCGACAGGGGCTCACGATGTACCCCACCCGGAATCCCGAGGCCCTCGAGGATCCGGGCGGCCCTCGCCTCGGCGGTGTAGCCGTCGTGGAGCTGCACGGTTTCTTCGAGCGTGGAGAAGCGTTCGGAATCGAACTCGGAGTCCGGGTCGGCCTCGATCGCCGACAGGAGCTTCTCCTTCTCCGACATCGCCTCCCAGAGTTCGGGATTCCCCATGAGGGCGACGCCGAGAATCTCCTGGTCTTCGTAGAGGAACTGGTCCTGGCGAAGCACCCCGAGGCGCACGTCCTTCGCGATCGAGACCTGCCCGTCGGTAGCGTCCTGATCGCCCGCCATAATGCTCAGCAGCGTCGTCTTGCCGGAGCCGTTGGCACCGATCAGCCCATACCGCTGTCCGGCGTCCAATTGGAAGGACGCCCCCGCGAAGAGGGTGCGGTCGCCGAACGACTTGCCGAGATTGGAGACGGAGATCATGAGGGCGGAATCTACACCGCCGCCCCACCGCGGCAGAACCCGTCGCGGTCCGCACTCGCATCCACACCTCCCCTCTCCAGCCAGAGGACGACGTCATGACGGCCCACGGTCGCGTTCTTCATCGCCTCTCCGTTCCACTGTTCGCCGCGCTCACTCTGGCGGGAACCGCCTGCTCCGCGCTGCCTGGGATGAGTGGGGGGAGCCCCACGAAAAACGCCGATACCCTCCGGGTCATGGCGTACAACATCCGTCATGGCGAGGGCACCGACGGTCGCCTCGACCTCGACAGAATCGCCGATGTGATTCTCGAGCAGGATCCCGATCTGGTCGCACTGCAGGAGGTGGATCGACGGGTGGATCGCACGAACGGTCGCGACCAGGCCCGCTCGCTCGGCGCACGCACCGGACTCGACCACGCCTTCGGGGCCTTCATGGACTACGACGGGGGCGAATACGGGATGGCGATCTTGTCGCGATGGCCGATCGTCGACGTGGTCAACGAGCGGCTGCCGGACGGCGACGAGCCCCGCACTGCGCTGAAGGTGCGCGTGCGCTCACCCGATACCGGGCGGGAGCTCGTCCTGGTCGGCATCCACTTCTACCGCAGCGACGACGAGCGGCGAGACCAGGCCGACCGACTGCTCGAGACTCTCGCAGACGAGACCGCCCCCGTAATCCTCGCTGGCGACTTCAACTCCACGCCGGACTCCGAGGTGATCGATCGGTTCCACGACGACTGGGACGTACTCTCGAAGGGACGCGACCGCTTCACCTTTCCCTCGACCGATCCGCAGCGAGAGATCGACTACGTGATGGTGCGCCCCGCGCGACAGTTCTACGTGCTGTCGCACGAGGCGATCGAAGAGCCCATCGCCTCCGACCATCGGCCCCTCATCGCCGATCTCGTCGTGCGAGGCCGCTAGTGTAGTGTCGCCTCAGCGCACCCGGTAGAAACGGTTCCGCTCATGGGCATTGAACGACTCCACCCGTACGGCCGGCAGACGGGGGTGCTCGACGACGCGCATCATGGGCACACGCTGTCGGCGGTTCATCATGGCCTCGGCACGGGTACGCATCGTCGCGCGCTGCTGGTCTGAAAGGGTCGTCGGGTCGGTGGCGCCGAGCATCTGGGCCATCGCCGCGTCGACACTCTGCGGAGTCACCTGGAGCAGGTGGTCGGTCCAGCCCCAGGTGATGAGGTTGTCGTCGGTCTCGGGCTCCATCAGGTAGCTGATCAGGTTCGCCCGCGATTGGGCCGTGGGGATCCAGAACCACCCCTCTCCCGCGTCGACCTGCTCCGACTCCTTCACGACGTCGACGGACTGGAGGTAGTGACCCTGGAAGTAGTTGTCGCGTCGAACCGAGGTCGCGTAGTACACCTCGGCCTCGACCGACACCTCGTCGAACAAGCGGTACACCGCGATGTCGTGATCGAGGAGCAGCGGCACGATCGCGGCCATCGACGGCGGGATCAGGTAGCCCACCGGCCGAGTCGTGGTCCTCGTCGGCGTCCACTTGAGGTAGACCGGTACGTCCTGGAGCGAATAGCCGCCCGGCGCCTCGGCATCCGGCATCCACACCGGCTCGGTGCCCCGCGATCCGAGCTCGTAGTCGAGCACGATCGGGTCGCCGCCCGACATTCCCGCCGCGATGGCGCGAGCGCGGGCGCCCGAGGTGACGGCGCGAATCTCCTCGCGCTGTTCGGCGGCCGCCCGGAGAATCGTGGAGGTGGCGATCACACCACCGCGGATCTGGTGGTAGTAGCGCTCCTCGATCGGAATCTCCTGCACGGTGCCGTCGCGCATCACGCGGTGCGTATTCGACGGCGTTTCGAGAAGGATCCCGATGGAGTTGGTCAACCCCGTGTAGACATGGTGCTTGCGCGGCTCCACCGAGGTGGACCCCCACCCCCGCACACCGTCCTGGGTGCGCACGCCCGAGTAGTCGAACGAGCGGTAGTCTTCGGCCTCGACCGCCTCGCGAATCAGTGGAAAGATGCGCTCGTAGGGGTAGGCGCGGAGTTCGGCGTCGGCCGCCGGGTTCAGCGTCCCCTGATAGGTGATGACGTAGGGCGGAGAGCCGCCGTGATGCCCGTCGACGTGGATGTCGGGCGTCCACTCGTTCATCACCTTCGTGACGAGGGCCTGGATCTCCTGCGACTCCATCTTGAGGTAGTCACGGTTCATGTCGAACCCGGCCTCGTTCGTGCGCCGCCGCACCTCACCGCCGTCCGGATTCACGAGCGGCAGCGCCAGAACGATCACGTCTTCGAGGAGCGGTCTCAGCTCACCCCCGACCAGCTCGCGAGCAACCAGCTGCACCGACTCCTTCGGCGAGACCTCGCCGCCGTGCACCGAGGGCGCCAGGAGAACGATGGTCTTGCCGGACCGAAGCGCGTCTTGCGGGGTGGTGATCGCAGGCTCGGAAATGACGATGAGCGGCAGAGCGCGACCCTGCAGGGTCTCGGTCAGGGGCTCCATGTGTACGAGCTCGCTCATCGCATCGAGTTCGTACCAGAACTCCATGAGGGGCTCGTACGGTGTGGGACCGGCGCGAAACTCGTTCATCTCCTGCCACGTTTGCGGCCACTCCTGAGCGGTCGCGGGTACGACACCGACGGTCAGGGTGAGAAGAAAAACGAGGCTGACGTACGTACGAGCAGGCATGGGTACCGTGGTTCGAAGGGTGTCGATGGGCGACGAACGGACTCATGATGGTACGCTGGCGACCGCACGGCCGGAAGAAGTCGTCGAACGGGAGACCCTGGGCAATGAGCGAGCGGAGGTATACCGACGAGGAGGTGGCACGCCTCCTCCAGCGGGCATCCGACCTGGATCGGGAGTCGGGGGGACGCGCCCTGGCTCGCGGGCTCAGTCTCGGCGAGCTGCGCGAGGTTGCCGCCGAGGCCGGGATCGATCCGGACATGGTGACGCAGGCCGCGGCAGAGCTCGATCACCGGGCCCGACCCGACCCCGGCCGTCTCCTGCTCGGGGGCCCCGGGGCGCTACGCCGCACGACGTCGATCCCGGGCAGCGTGGATCGGGACGGACTGGGACGCCTCGTGGCGGTGGTCGATGACGTCGTCCCCGCCCAGGGGACGGTGGGTGAAGCCCTCGGCACGGTGCGGTGGACGTCGGCCAACCGGTTTCTCAGCCGACAGGTCGTCGTTCAGCCCGGCGACGCCGAGACCATGCTCCGGGTCGAAGAACGCTACACCGACCGGGTGCGCTTCATCACGCACCTTCTGCCCGCCGCCTACGCGGCCGGCGGCGCACTCGCCGCAGCGGGCCCACTCGTATCGTCGGGCGCTGCGATGGCCGCCATCGCGGGTGGGCCGGCGTCGCGGGCTGGGGAGTGGGTCGGGCGATCTGGTCGTGGTTGCGGCGCCGAAGTCGGCGCCGCGTGGACGAGCTGGTCGATGAGCTGGGGCAGGAGGCGGCCCGGCTGGTGACGGTGTCCGAGCCGTGAGTCTACGCTCGCTGCCCGTCCGGCTCGCGATCCTGGCCCTGGTGGTGTTGGCCGTCGCGAGCCAGATCCGACTGCACACCGCGCGGCAGGCCGAAGCGAGGCTGCAAGAGCGCGTCGCCGGCGCTCGCCTGGCCGCCGAGGAGTGCACGCGCTCGTTGGCCGTGGCCGAGGCCGCCTTCGAGCAACTCGACCAGTCGGTCGACTCCCTCCGGAGCATCTCCAGCGCCTTCGAGGCGCTCGACGCCGACGGTGTGCCGGCGGCCGTCTACGACGATTACCTGGGCTCGGTCGACCGCTACAATGCAGCGGTGGCCGAATGGGAGGCGGAGGCCGACTCCCTGCAGTCGGCCGAGCGGCGATGCCGCACCACGGTAGCGGCCTACAACACCCTGGTCGACTCGGTCCGCGCCGCCTACTAGACGACGGGATCGGGCCGTGATCGCGGCGCTCTCCACCTCCGAACACGAAACTCCCCGGGCCTTCGACCCGTAGGCCCCGGCATATTCCTCATATTCATGGAAGAAAGTATGCCCAGAGGCGAGTTCCTCGGAGAGTTCGAACAGATGGTGCTCCTCGCCGTAGCTCGACTCGGCCCGGACGCCTACGGCATGGCGATCATGGATGAACTGGACGCGCGCACGGGCCGACAGGTTTCCGTCGGGTCGGTGTACGCGGCGCTCGACCGCATGGCTCGGCACGGGCTCGTGCGCTCGATGTTGGGCGCACCCACACCCGAGCGCGGCGGGAGGGCGAAGCGATTCTTCGTGCTCGAGCCGGCCGGGGCCCTCGCCCTGCAACGCTCGCGCCGCGCCCTCGATGCGCTTTGGGACGGCGTCGAACTCGATCCGGACGGCCTGCTGTGACCGAGCGTCCCCCACGACCCGCCCTCCCGCGGTGGATCGAACACCTCGCCCGACTCGCTCTTCCCGCCGACTACGCCGACGAGATGATCGGCGATCTGCACGAGGGCTTTCGTCGCCGCCGAACTCGCCCCTGGACCGCCCGTCGCTGGGCTCTCAGCCAGGTCCTGCGCTCCCTACCCGGCGCCACCCGCGTGCGATTCCGCCGCTGGAACGACTCCCGAACTCAGGCATCGACGATGGACGCATTGCGCAAGGACCTCAGGTACGGCCTGCGGACGCTGCTCCGCACCCCGGGCTTCGCCATCGTCTCGACCCTGACCCTCGCGCTGGCCGTCGGGGTGAATACGTCGGTGTTCAGCCTGGTGAATGCGATCGTTTTCGCCGACCTCCCCATGCAGGACATCGAGACCGTCTCGATCATGCGCAGCAGCAACGCCGAGCTGGGCATCGACCGCGGGCTCATCTCCGAAGCCGACTTCCTCGACCTGCGCGAACGCACCTCTCTCTTCGAGTCGATCGACGCCACGCGCGAGCGGCCCTGGGTGATGGCTGCCGGTGATCGGCCGGAGCGGGTAACGGGCTTGTCCCTGACCGCGGGCACTCCCGAGGCATGGCGGCTCCCGCCGGCGCTGGGCCGCACCTTCGGCGCCGACGAAGGCTCCGCCGATGGGCCCGACGTGGTCATGCTCTCGCACGGGTTCTGGACGAGTCGATTCGGCCAGCGTCGCGACGTGCTGGGCGAAACGCTGCGACTCGACGGCCGAGACCACACGATCGTCGGCGTCATGAGCGAGAAGCTCGCCTTCGCCTCGCTCGCCCAGGCCCAGGTGATCACACCTCTGCGACTCGAGCGGGTCACCGCCTCGCGGGGAGAACGGACCCTCTTCGTCACCGGCCGCCTGCGGACCGGGGTGACGCAGGAGCAGGCGGCGCGTGAGGTCGAGCGGATCGGGACCCAGCTCGCTGCCGACCACCCGACCGAGAACCGTGGTTGGGGGATCGCGTCGCTGACCGGTCGCGAGGCGCTCGTCAACGACGAGTCGAATCGGATCCTGCTCATGCTCCAGCTCACCGTGGGCATGGTGATCCTGATCGCCTGCGCCAACGTCGCCAACATGCTGCTCGCCCGGGCTACGGCTCGACGCCGTGAACTCGCCGTGCGCTCGGCGCTGGGAGCCGGCCGCTCCCGGCTCGTGCGTCAGATGCTCACCGAGAGCCTGGTGATCTCCCTCGGCGCCTGCGTGCTCGGCCTGGCCTTCGCCCGGGCTCTGAATGATGCCCTGGTGCGCATCTCGTCCGGCGTCGAACTGGCCTTCGTCATGGCCGAGATCGACGGCCGCGTGTTGGCGTTCACCCTCGCGGTGTCCGTCCTCACCCCCCTCCTCTTCGGGCTCCTGCCCGCGCTGCGCGCTTCGCGCGTCGCGTCGGCCGGCGTGTTGCGAGACGGTCGATCGAGCGACGGCGGTCGGGCGGGCAAACGACTGCGCTCGGCGCTCGCCACCACCCAGATCGCCCTCGCCCTTTCATTGATGATCGTTGCCACGCTGGTCACCCGAACGGTTCTGCATCTGACCACGCAACCGCTCGGGTACGACGACGCCGGCCTCGTCACCGCAAGGATCGTCCTTCCCGAGCAGTACGCCGACGCCGAGGCTCGCCGAGTCTTCTTCGACGAGGCCCGCAGCGCCATCGCCGAGGCGGCGGGGAGTGGCGACGCCGTCGTCATCGATCAGGTGCCCGGAGTGCGGCCCGGGGCACCGACCCCCTTCGAGGTCGCAGGCGCGGACCCGGCCTTCGACCGAGCCGCACCGGTCGCGCGCGCCTTCACGGTGTCGAACGGCACCCTCGACCTTCTGGGGGTCCCGATCCACTCCGGGCGGGGCTTCAGCGAGGTGGATCGGATCGACGCCCCGCGTGTGGCCGTCGTCGGGCGGGCGCTCGCGCAACGCTACTGGCCCAATTCCGACCCCATCGGCCAGCGCATACGCCTGTCGGGCACCGAAGAGTGGCTCGAGATCGTCGGCATCGCCGGTGATGTAGGCACGTCGCCGCAGAGCGAAGGCAGCGGCCTCGCGCCGTCGCCCAACGTCTACCTCTCGGCAGACCAGTTCCCCCCACACTCGGCCCTGCTGGTCGCGAGGAGCCCGCTCGCCCCCGAGGCCGTGTCCGGGCCGATGCGAGAGGCGATCTGGAGCGTAGACGCGGATTTGCCCGTCGACCGTGTGCAGACTGTGGCCGACATGCGGCGCGAGGCCCGCGGCTCCAACATGGGACTGCTGACGCTCTTCCTGACCTTCGCCGTCTTCGCCCTTCTCATGTCGGCCATCGGGATCTACGGGGTGATGTCGTATTCGGTCGCCCAGCGTCGCAACGAGATGGGCGTTCGACTGGCATTGGGTGCGGACGTGGCCGACGTACGCTGGTTGGTGCTTCGGCAAGGCGGTCGGCTGCTCGTGGTCGGCCTCACGATCGGATGGCTCGCCGGATTCGCACTGAGCCGCCTGCTCGCCAGCGTCGTCGTCGGCGTGTCGGCCACCGACCCCCTCACCTTCACCGCGATGCCCGCCTTGCTTGCGATGGTCGCGCTGACAGCCAATTGGATACCGGCGGTTCGGGCCACCCGCACCAACCCGGTGGGCGCCCTCCGGGACGGCGGATGACCCCTCGGCGACCCCGAGGCGTTACGCTTCCGTAGCGAAATCGTCGCGATGGTGCCTCCCGCTCGGCCTATGGTGTTCGACGCGCACGCACCCGCCGCGACTCTCTCCACGGTAGCGATCCATGGGCACGTCGTTCTTCCACATCGCATGCAGGGCCGCGCTTCTGTGCGCCGTCCTGACCGCGTGCGGGGAGGATGGAGGGCGAGACGGCGCGCAGGTGGGGGCGTTGAGCGGTTCCATCGTCATCGACGGATCGAGCACGGTCTTCCCGATCGCGGAGGCGGTGGCCGAAGAATTCCAGCTGCGCTTCCCGTCGGTCCGGGTCTCCGTCGGTTTCTCGGGCTCCGGCGGCGGATTCGAGCGGTTTTGTAACGAGGAGATCGATCTGACGAACGCCTCTCGGCCGATGCGCGCGCCGGAACGCGCGGTGTGTGCCGAGGCCGGGATCGAGTTTACCGAACTGCCGATCGCAAAAGACGGGATCGCCGTCGTCGCCCACCCCGACAACGATTTCGCGACCTGCCTCACCTTGGACGAGCTGCGGCGGGTCTGGAGCCCGGACGGGGGCGTCGCCCGCTGGAGCGACCTTCGCTCCGGGTGGCCGGATGAACCGATCCAGCTCTACGGCCCCGGACCCGACTCGGGCACGTTCGACTTCTTCACCGAAACGGTGAATGGAGAGTGGGGGCGGTCTCGGCGTGACTTCCAGGCCTCCGAAGACGACAACATCCTGGTGCAGGGGGTTGGCGGCGACACCCACTCCCTCGGATACTTCGGTTTCGCCTACTACGGGAGCAACGCCGACCGGCTCGCGTTGATCGCGGTCGATGTCGGGACCGGATGCGTGCGCCCGTCCGGCGAAACCATCGCCGACGGGAGCTACGCGCCCTTGATCCGCCCGCTGTACGTATACGTGCGCAACGACGCCCTCGACCGACCGGAAGTGCGGGAATACCTCGATTTCCTCGTGCGCAATGCCGAAGCACTGGTCTCCCAATCGGGCTACCAGGCCCTCCCTTCGTCCTGGTATGCCGACGACCTCGCCCTGCTCGCACAGGTGAATGGCGGAGCAGATTGAGCCGGCGGCCGCGACCGCGGCCCTACCGGACCTCACCACACATCGCAGCCATGCTTGGAAGGAGCGGGCCATCGCGGGCCTGCTGTGGTTGTGCGCAACCGTGTCGGCCCTGGTCACCGCCGGGATCGTGGTCACGCTGGTCGGCGAATCCATCGCCTTCTTTCGCCTGGTCTCGCCGGTCGCCTTTTTCACCGGCACGGAATGGAGCCCGCTGTTTCGAGATCCGCTCTTCGGCGTCCTCCCGCTCCTGTCCGGCTCGCTCCTGGTGGCAGGCGGGGCGGCCCTGATCGCGATTCCCGTCGGCCTCCTGAGCGCCATCTATCTGAGCGAGTACGCGTCGCCGCGGCTTCGCAGCGTGCTCAAGCCCCTTCTGGAGGTGCTCGCAGGCATCCCGACCGTCGTCTACGGCTACTTCGCACTCACCTTCGTCACTCCCCTGCTCCAGACGGTGTTCCCGTCTGCGGAGGTGTTCAACGCCGCCTCGGCCGCCCTCGTGGTCGGCGTCATGATCATCCCCACTGTGAGCTCCCTGTCGGACGATGCCCTGAGGGCGGTCCCTCTCTCGCTGCGCGCCGCCGCCTACGGCCTGGGCGCGACGAAGCTGGAGGTCTCGACCCGAGTGGTCGTACCGGCGGCGCTGTCGGGGGTCATCGCCTCGTTCATGCTCGCCGTATCGCGGGCGATCGGTGAGACGATGGCCGTGGCGATCGCTGCCGGGAACATGCCCAACCTCACGCTCAACGGGCTCGAGTCGATCCAGACGATGACGGCCTACATCGTCCAGGCCAGCCTCGGCGACACCCCGCGCGGCACGATGCCCTACCGCACCCTCTTCGCGGTCGGCACCACCCTCTTCGCCATCACCCTCGTCATGAACATCGCGAGCCAGTGGGTCCTCGCGCGCTTCCGCGAGGAGTACCGCTAGTGTCGAGCGTCGTGCGCCGATCCGAGGGCCACCCGTGACGCTGCACCGAGAGCGTAGCGGGGACCGGCGCCGCCTGAAGTCGGCCGTCTTTCATGTGATCTGCGCATGCGCGGCGGGCTTCGGCGTCTTGGCTCTGGCCCTTCTGGTGGGCGACGCACTGGTCGACGGCCTCCCGCACCTCGATCTCGCCTTCGTAACGAGCTTCGCATCGCGGTTCCCGGAACGGGCCGGCGTCGCCGCGGCACTCGCCGGTTCCCTGTGGATGCTCGCTCTCACCGCCCTGATCGCGTTTCCCATCGCCGTGGGCGCGGCCGTCTATCTCGAGGAATACGCGCGAGACGGCTGGGTGACCCGACTCGTCCGCCTCAACGTGGCCAACCTCGCCGGGGTCCCCTCGATCATCTACGGGATCCTCGGGCTGGCCGTGTTCGTGCGAGCCATGGGGCTCGACCGCAGCGTGCTCTCGGGCGCTCTGACGCTCTCGATCCTCATCCTTCCCGTGATCATCATGGCCTCGACCGAGGCGATCCGGGCCGTCCCCGACTCGATCCGCGAGGCCGCCTTCGGCCTCGGGGCGACCCGCTGGCAGGTGGTGCGCACCCAGGTGCTCCCCATCGCGCTCCCGGGCATTCTCACCGGGACGATCTTGTCGCTGTCTCGCGCCGTCGGCGAAGCCGCCCCCCTGATTCTGATCGGAGCCGTGGGATTCATCGCCTTCGCCCCGACGTCGCCCTCCGACGCCTTCACGGTCCTGCCGCTGCAGATCTTCAACTGGGTGTCGCGGCCCCAGCCCGAGTTCCGCGAGCTGGCCGCCGCCGCGATCCTGGTACTGCTCGCGTTACTGTTGACGATGAACTCCATGGCGATCCTGCTGCGGAATCGCTTCCAGAGCGACGGCTGAGGCCGGCATGTCCTCGATCCACGACATCGACACCAGGGGGCGATCTCCTGCCCTGGAGGCCGCCGACCTCTCGGTGCACTATGGCACGGTGCCCGCCGTGCGAAGCGTCTCGATGAAGATTCCGTCGAATCGCGTCGTGGCGTTGATCGGCCCCTCCGGCTCGGGCAAGAGCACGCTGCTGCGGTGCTTCAACCGCATGAACGACCTCATCCCGAGCGCGCATGTCTCGGGCTCGGTCACCTTCAGCGGAAAGAACCTCTACGACGACGACGTCGACCCGGTCGAGGTGCGCCGTCGCATCGGAATGGTGTTCCAACGCCCCAACCCGTTCCCGAAGTCGATCTACGAAAACGTGGCGTTCGGGCCTCGGATCAACGGCTTCTCCGGCGACCTCGACAAGCAGGTCGAGACGGCGCTCAAGCAGGCTGCCCTGTGGCCCGAGGTCATGAATCGACTCGATGCCCCGGCCTACAGCCTCTCGGGCGGACAGCAGCAGCGGCTTTGCATCGCCCGCACCCTCGCCGTGGTGCCCGACATCGTGTTGATGGACGAACCCGCCTCGGCACTCGATCCCATCGCCACCCAGCGGATCGAGGAGCTCATCTACGAACTCAAGCAGAAGTACACGATCGTCATCGTGACCCACAACATGCAGCAGGCGGCGCGGATCTCCGACTACACCGCCTTTCTGTACATGGGGACGCTGATCGAGTACGGTCCCACCGAGACCATCTTCACCAACCCGCGTGAAGAGCGCACCGAGGCCTACGTCACAGGACGGTTCGGGTGATCGGAGACCAGAAGCCGCTGCGCCACTTCCACGACGAACTCAACGCCCTCCAGAACCTCCTGATGGAGATGGCGGGGCTGGTCGAGCGCCTGGTCGCGCAGGCCAGTGAGGCGGTCCTCCATCGCGACGCGTCGCAGGTGAAGACCATCAAGCGCGCCGACGACCGGATCGACGCCCTCGAGATGGAGATCGACGCCAAGGTCATGGAGCTCCTCGCTCTCCACCAACCCATGGCGTCGGACCTGCGACAGATCGTCGCCTCCAACAAGGTGGCCAACGACCTGGAGCGCGTCGGCGATCACGCGGTGAGCATGGCGAAAGCCGCGAAGCGACTCCTCAAGGCTCGCCCGGTGCCGGACCTGCGCGAGATGACCGAGATGGTGGCCATCACGCGCCAGATGCTCTCCGATGCCCTCCGTTCGTTCGTCACCCGCGACACGGCCTCGGCCCGCGTCGTGTGCGCCACCGACGACCGGGTCGACGATCTGCGCCGGTCACTCTTCCGGATCCTCGTCACGCACATGCTCGAAGACCCGACCCGCATCGGCGGTTCGCTCGAGATGCTGCTGGTGTCGCAGAACCTCGAGCGCATCGCCGACCTGTCGACCAACATCGCCGAAGACGTCGTGTTTCTCGTGGAAGGCAAGACGATCAAGCACGGAAACGACGACTTCGACGACTAGGTCGACGTCGGCCGGTCTCTCCGGGCTTGGCAGGGAGCCCAACTAGCTCCTATTCTGCGAACGCGGGCCGCGCCGTGGGTCGACTCTGCGCACACCCCCGTGCGCGGGTCTCCTCGTCACGAACGCCCCGTGAACGGGCGCACACCTTCGACAAACTGCGGATGACCAGCCCCGCCCGAACGCTTCGTGACGAGCATCGAGATGCTCACGGAAGAAGGCTTCGGTTGGCACCGCGAGATGCTCGAGCCCCTGCAGAGCGATGGACCCGGCCTTTCCGACGTTCTCCTCTACCGCCCGGTGGGCGCGGACGAGCCGACTTCGGTGCTGGACGCTGCCGGCCGGATGCTGCCACCGAAGGAGTTGGTCGAGATGCCGGAAGTCGGGCTCTACTGGGAGGTGTACGGAGCCCCGGCATCGACGCCGATCGAGTTCGAGGTCCAACTGGAGCGGGGATCGGGCGGCTTCGTGGACGCGCTGCGTCGACTGTTGCCGGGCAGAGACGAAGCCACCGGGGCTCTGGTCTGGACGGAGCCATCGACGGGTCCGGTCTCGCCCCGCGCCATCGTAGTCGGGCTCGGTGCCGTCGACTCCGGGTCCTACACCCTGATCCTCAGGGCGCAGTGGGACGGCCAACCCGCGCTCGAGACGAGGCGCGCGATCGAAGTCCGAGACCCGTGAGGCGTTGTCCGGCAAGGCCCCCTCAATCGCCCGCCACGTAGATCTCGGCGCCCTTCTCCACGAACTCCCCGGCCTTCTCGGCCATCCCCGCCTCGATCGCCTCGGCGGTGTCGAGCCCGTGCTCGGCGGCGTACTCGCGGATGTCCTGCGTGATCTTCATCGAGCAGAACTTGGGACCGCACATCGAGCAGAAGTGCGCCACCTTGGCGCCGTGGGCGGGGAGCGTCTCGTCGTGGTACGCCCGCGCCGTGACCGGGTCCAGGGCGAGGTTGAACTGGTCCTCCCAGCGAAACTCGAAGCGGGCCTTCGACAGCGCATCGTCCCACTCCTGTGCGCGGGGATGCCCCTTCGCCAGGTCGGCCGCATGCGCGGCCACCTTGTAGGTGATCACCCCCGCCTTCACGTCGTCCCGGTTCGGGAGGCCGAGATGCTCCTTGGGCGTCACATAGCACAGCATCGCCGTCCCGTACCACCCGATCTGCGCCGCCCCGATCGCACTCGTGATGTGGTCGTATCCCGGCGCAACGTCGGTCGTGAGCGGACCCAGCGTGTAGAAGGGCGCCTCTTCGCACCACTCCAGCTGCTTCTCCATGTTCTCCCGGATCAGGTGCATCGGCACGTGCCCGGGCCCCTCGTTCATCACCTGTACGTCGTGCTCCCAGGCGATCCGGGTGAGTTCGCCCTGCGTGCGAAGCTCGGCGAACTGCGCCTCGTCGTTGGCGTCGGCGATCGACCCCGGCCGCAGCCCGTCCCCGAGCGAGAAAGAGACGTCGTACGCCGCCATGATCTCGCAGATTTCACGGAAGTGCGTGTAGAGAAAGCTCTCCCGGTGATGGGCCAGGCACCACTTGGCGATGATGCTGCCGCCGCGTGAGACGATGCCCGTCAGGCGCTGAGCCGTCATCGGCACGTACCGCAGCAGAACCCCGGCGTGGACCGTGAAGTAGTCGACGCCCTGCTCGGCCTGTTCGATGAGGGTCTCGCGATAGATCTCCCAGGTGAGGTCCTCCGGGACACCTCCCACCTTCTCGAGCGCTTGGTAGATGGGCACCGTTCCGATGGGAACCGGCGAATTCCTCAGAATCCACTGTCGGGTCTGATGGATGTTCTTGCCCGTGGAGAGGTCCATGACGGTGTCGGCGCCCCACAGCGTCGACCACCGCAGCTTCTCCACCTCCTCCTCGATCGACGAGGTGACCGCCGAATTCCCGATGTTGGCGTTGATCTTCACCTTGAACGCACGCCCGATGATCATGGGCTCGAGCTCGGGGTGATTGATGTTGGCCGGAATGATGGCGCGGCCGCGGGCCACCTCACTGCGCACGAACTCGGGATCCATTCCCTCGCGCAGCGCCACGAACTCCATCTCGGGTGTGATCTCGCCCCGGCGTGCGTAGTGCATCTGCGTGACGGTGCCGGTTCCGCGGATCACCGTGTGGTTCAGCTCGGTGGGAATCTCGGCCGTACCGTGACGCGGGTCCTGGGCGAGATCCGGGAGCCGATGGGGCCCGGTCGCCTCCACGTCGCCGCGACCTTCGATCCACTCCCGCCGCAGCGGGGGAAGCCCCAGGAGGGGATCGGTGCCTCGCGGGCCGCTCGTGTCGTAGACGGTGAGCGGAGGCTCGCCACCGGCCAGCGAGATCTGCCGCATCGGAACCCGCACCCCCTGACGGCCCTCGACGTGGATCTTGCGGGAGTTCGGGAAGTGCATCCCGTAGTCGCCCTCCCACGAGGTGGGCGAAGCCGCGACATCGGCGTGGGGATCGGGCGAAATGGGCAGGTCGGATCGGGACATGGGACTCCTCAGGGGGCGACCGACCGAGCGCCCGGCAGCGAACGAACGGGGGGCCCCGAAGCCGGGCCTCATCGCGTCGTCCGCACCGCGCTCCCTCCGCCGGTTCGACCCGGATCAGGTTCCAAGGGACTCTCTCAACGCCGACTCTCGACGGCGTACCCCTGGCGGTGACGCTCCAACCTCTGCGAGAGCGACCGGCGCTGTCAACCGGAATGGCTCACTGGGGTCCCGGTCGACGTCGCGACGGACATCGACGTCGATCAGGGTGTCGTGCTCGCGCGGGGGCCCTCCCACTCGACCACCGTGAGCACGAAGCCTTCGAACTCGCGCCAGCCTCCCCCGAACACGCGTCGGGTCGCCACATCCCGGACCGCGAACGTGCCCCATCCCAGGGACCCAACGGGTCCCACCTCGACCTCGACCTCTCGTGTGTCACGCCGCAGTCCCGTACGAAGGGCCTTGAGCGCACTCTCCTTCGCACTCCAGATCAGAACGGTGTGGAGCGCCCGGGCGAACCCGTGCGGCGCCGCCTCGATCGCCGAGCGTTCGGCCTCGGCGAAGAACAGATCGACGGCCGCCGGATCGAGTGGCCGCACCTCCTCGAGATCGCACCCGAGCGGCCCTCTGGACGCGACGGCGGCCCCGCCCCACGGCCCACTGTGCGTGATGGACAGCGCGGGGCCTGGCACACCGGCGACGAGTGTCTCGGGCGCTCCGTCCGCCGCCGGTCGGATCGCGACTCGTGCAAGCGCTGGAACAGACACATCGGCTCCCACCCATTCGGCGACCGCCTGCTTCGCCGCCCACCGACCTCGGAGCCAGTCGGATCGACGCTTCGGGATACGCAGGCCAGCCAGGGTCTCGGCCTCCACAGTGTCCAGCCAAGCCCCCGGGTCCGGAACGTCGCGATCGTGGACGATCCGCACCCGGGTGCCTCCCGGCGTCGTCACTCGCCGCGGAATCCCGATCGCAACGCCTCCAGGCGGCGGGCATCGACCGTGTCCGGCGCGGCCACGGTTCGATAGCCCTCCACCCGGAGCAGGGAGCGACCGCGACCATCCAGGATCTCGGCATCGAAGGCACCGTCGTTCCGTTGTCGGACGACGGCATGGATCGGGCCGGATCCGTTCCACTCCACGAGCCGGACACCCTCCAGCCCTGCGGGCAGCCGGAGATGAGAATCCTCGGCGAGTTCGAGTACCCCCGCCGTCTGGAAGCACAACTCGATCCACCGAGGCGGGAGCGACATCGGAGCGTTGGCCGGCTCGATGTCGGTCGTGAGGGGGGCCGCCATGCGACCGACGGCGGCTCCGGGACCCGACGCCCACGCGCCGGCGAGCACCTGATATGCCGGTCCGTGGAAGTACACCTGGTAGACGTCGTCCTTGGCCGCGACCTCGGTACCGGACTCCGCCCGCCCACCGTACCGAAGCCGATCGGAGAGGCTCGCATCGAGCGGAGCCGGATCGTCCGGCGTCGCACTCGCCCCTGCGGGGACGACGTGCACTCTGCCGCTGAAGTGGACGATCTCGCGATCCTCGTTCACGCGCTCGAGATGGCGCACACCCACCAGTCGGGCGTGGACCACGAACCCATCGTGGCTCGGAACAGCCACACCCTCGAGCCGCACCACGCGAGGCTCGTCCCGGTAGAACTTGAAGGGGGTGTGGAAGGCGACGTCCTCGACCGCCGACACCGTCCACCCCGGAACCAGGAGCCCAGCGAGCTCGGCGAATCCTTCGATTCCCATCACCCCCGGGAGCACCGCTGTACCGTCGATGCGATGATCGTTCAGAAACGGTTGGGCCACCGGGTCGAGTCGAGTCTCCACCGAGAGCCCGCGGTGGGTATCGTAGAAGGCGGCGCCGTGGGTCATCGGCCCCGGACGCTGTCCGGGTGGAGACCTGACGGGCGCGCCGCGAGGGCCAGCGGCGCTGTCCAGCAGCGTACCCAATCCCCGTCCGACCACGACTTCGCGGAATCCTCCGTCGAGACGCAATTCGCGACCCACGACAGGAAGTCCGGCCTCGGGAGGCAGCATGTCGATCCCGGCGGCGGCCATCATCTTCGGAATCGAACCGCGCGACGCCATGCCGATATCGCGCCATGCCGTCCAGTCGACCGCCAGCCCCCGAATTCCCCGGGTCGCCGCGAGTGAGGCCGTAGCCTTCACCAGAAAGTCATTGGCGGCGGAGTAGTCCGTTTGACCGACGTTCCCGAAGCGTCCCGCGACGGAGCTGAACACCACCGCAGCCCTCATCGGCGTCGGGCCCAACGCCCGGTGAAGGTTGAACCAGCCATCGGCCTTCACGTCGAAGACCCGGTCGAACTCCTCGTCGGGCTTGTCTTCGACACGGCGGCTCACCTCGAGTCCAGCCGCATGTATCAGGACGTCGACGCTCCCGTGCCGCCGGATCACCTCGCCGACCACAGCCGCCACCGCATCGGCGTCGAGCAGGTCGACGGTGTGGTAGGTGGCCGTTCCGCCGGCCGCCTCGACCATCCGAATCGCGGCGAGCGCCGCCTCGGACCGTTCCAGCCCTGCCAGCACACGCTCGACCTGGACCGGAGTGACGCGGTCGCCCGTCGAGGAGAGGCGCTGGAAGATGTCGCGCCTCAGCCCTTCGCGATCGGACGAAACGCGCAGCAGGTCCGGATCGAGGTCATCCGGCGGCGGCGCCAGATCGAGGAGGTGGAAGTGGCCACCGCCGGCCTGACGTGCGAGCTCCCCGACCCCAGCCGCCACGATACTGCCGGCAGCGCCGGTCACGAGGAAGACCGACTCGCGGTTGAGAGCGATCCCTGCCTCGTCCGTCCCGAGGGGTACCTCACGGACGGTCACGCCCCAGCGGCGTGCCTCCTGAAGACCCACCTCGACACTTCCGGCATCGAAGAGGCTCTCGTCGAGGAGCTCACGGGCCACGGCGACAGGATCCGCGTCACCGAAGTCGACCACCTTGCACATCATCGAGGGGCGTTCGCGCGCGAGAGCCTTCACGAATCCCGACACGGCGCCGCCGAGCGGATTCGAGGCGCCCCGATCGTACCCGAAGGCGCCGCCCATGCGCGTGCCGGCGACGAGGAACCGCTGGTCGCCGTCGAAGTCGGGCCCGAGAATCCGGAGTAGGCGATGCAGCGCCTTCACCCGCAGACGGGTTGCCGCACGCCAGCCCTCCAGATCGACCGCCGCCGGATCGGGGTCCCGATCGAGCGCGGGAAGCCAGTACACACCTCTGAGTTCGTCACCGTCCAGCAGTGGGCGGAGCGTCGCCTCCCACCGTTCGGGCTCGCCATACGGCAACACGATCGAGCGGACCGCTCGCCCCCCGAGTCTCGCCGCAAGCTCCGCGTACACGCCGCCCCGATCGGGCATGATCGCGACGACGGAGCCTGCCCGCGGTCCCGCCGTGGAGCGCTCGAAGCGCTCTCGATGCGGTAGCAGCGCGAGGGTCGCAACGCGTCGGGGAAGAGCGGCGGCCGCCTCGTCGTCGCCACGGAGATCGGCGAACACACCCGGGATCGCGCGGCCCTGCTCCGGCACCGGGGCCGCGGCGGAGTCCTTCCTGCGGACCTGCTGCCCAGTACGCGTACGCACGAAACCCGCCACGTGTTGAAGCGTCGGGTAGTCCCGTAACTGAAGGTTCTCGTCGCGCTCGATCCCCCACCGTTCGCGGATCGCCGCAAACATCTCGGCCTGCTTCACGGTGTCGATGCCCAGATCGGCCTCGAGGTCGAGCTCGACGTCCAACATGTCGACGGGATAGCCCGTCTTCTCCGCCACG